>JBAWZW010000005.1:0-53794 GCA_037142835.1 Verrucomicrobiota bacterium | reverse complement strand
CGGAAAAACTTCGGAAGCTTCAAATGGCGTTCTATCGGAAAGCGAAAGCGGAGCCCAAGTGGAGGCTGGTTCACGCCAAGCAGAACCTCCCGCTCACCCTCGTTCGCCGGCCCCGTTGCCAGTTCTGGATCCTCGCCCACCCCAATCGGCGTTTGGCCGTCTATTTTAGGACACTTTACTTTGTAGACCCCTGTTTGGTTTGTTCCGCCAAGCAATCCAGTTTTGAGCCGTCGCCGAAACGGGTGAATCGTTTGCTTGCCAGTATGGGCGGTCTGGGTTTCTTTGGCAGGCTTGGCGAATTTTCGCTTGGGCGTCACTGTCAACTTCACCGCAGTTTTTGATTTATTATGAACCGTTTCCTGATCCTTCTTTTTGCAACGTTCGCTTGGTTGGGCACTGGCCGTGCCGCTGAAGCTCCTTTCGAAATTCTCGATGGCGATCGGGTGCTGTTTCTTGGTGACACATTCCTCGAGCGTGAAGGGACTTATGGTTATCTCGAAACGCGCATGCTTGAGCAGTTTCCTGATCGGACTTTTTCCGTCCGCAACCTGAGCTTTGCGGGCGATACTCCGCTAGGGATTTCGCGGGCAAGTTTCGATCCTCCTGCGAAAGGGTGGGAGAGGATTCGCGAGCAGCTGGATCTGGTGCGTCCCACGGTAGTTTTTCTGGGGTTTGGGATGGCGGCGAGTCTTCAAGAGCTGACCGATAAAAGCAACGACTCCACATTGAACGCCGATCCCGCGCGCTATGGGCAAGAGCCGATGTCGGCGGGGCGATTTAAGAAGGAACTTGGGCAGTTGATTGAATTGATTAAAGGAACCGCCAAAAATGGGGCGAAGCCAGTTCGCTTGGTTTTGCTTAGTCCTATTCCTCACGAGGATCTCCGAGCCACGCGACCTGGACTTCCCAACCCCGCTGTCCATGAGGCGCTTCTTGGGGAGTATTCCAAGGCGATTGAGGAGTTGGCCAAGGATCAGGAAGCACGGTTTGTTTCCGCAAAGTCGCTGACCACAGGGATGATTCAGCCTGAGGCTATTCCATTGACGGACAACGGGATCCATCTCAATGAGCTAGGCTATGAACGCTATGCAAAGGCGATTTTCAGCGAGCAACTCGGCTGGAATTCGCCGATGAATCCCCGCGGTCAGGCAGCGCTTCGGGCGGCAGTGGTGGCGAAAAATGAGCTCTTCTTTCACCGGTGGCGTCCCGCAAATTGGACTTACATTTTTGGATTTCGCAAGGGTGAGCAAGGCCGGAACTCCAAGGAAATGCCGATGTTTGAGCCTTTGATCGTGAAGGCGGAAGCGGAGATCGAGCAGATGAGGAAGGCGAAAGTGCCTGTGAAAGCCGTGGTCACCACGCCAGCTGTCGCCGTCCCCAACGATCCCGCATCGCCCCCCGTGTTGGCTCCCCTCCCTGTGTTCACGGTGGCAGAGGGTTATCAGATTGAGCTTTGGGCGCAAAATCCTCAGTTAGAGAAGCCTACCCAGATGAACTGGGACGCGCTCGGTCGCTTGTGGATTTGCAGTTCATCTCTCTATCCTCAGATTGCTCCTGGCCAAGTGGCGGACGACAAGATTCTCGTCCTTTCTGATCCGAATGGGACGGGTAAAGCGACGAAGAGCGAGGTCTTTGCGAGTGGCCTCCTCATTCCCACGGGGGTGGTGCCCGATCTGGAAAAGCCAAGTATCAGCGCCCCATTTGCTTACGGATGTTATATTGGTCAAAGCACTGAGTTGCTGCACATTGACGCCGCGGGAAAAAAGCGAGTCGTGCTTTCGGGGTTTGGAACGGAAGACACCCATCATATTATTCACACCTTGCGGTGGGGGCCTGACGGTCGGCTCTTTATGAACCAAAGTATTTACATCCACAGCCACTTAGAAACGCCGTGGGGGATGGTGCGATTGAACTCTGGCGGATGCCTTTCTTACGACCCTCGAACCGAGCGGACGGAGGTCTTTGCGAAGGGATGGGTGAACTCGTGGGGGCACGCTTGGGATCGTGCAGGGCAAAGCTTCTTCACCGATGGAGCTGGTGGGGAGGGGATTAACTGGGGATTTCCGAGTGCCCAGTTTGTTACCTATGAAAAAGCGCGGCAAATTGTGCCTTCGGTGAGTCCTGGGAACTATCCAAAGTTTTGTGGGCTGGAACTGATTTACAGCCCACATTTTCCTGCTGACTGGCAGGGCAACGCCGTCACCAACGACTTTCGGGCGCATCGGATCGTGCGTTTTGCGATCACCGATCTCGCCACGGGGGTCAATCCTCGCTCGGGATATATTACCAAACAGATGCCCGATCTCGTGCGGACGCCGGATGTGAGTTTCCGTCCGATTGATGTGAAAACGGGGCCCGACGGAGCTCTTTATGTGGCTGACTGGTCGAACCCCGTGATCAACCACGGCGAGGTGGATTTTCGGGATCCCCGGCGCGACCATCATTCTGGAAGGATTTGGCGGATCAGTAAAAAAGAGGCGCCAGCTTTGAAATGGGAGCCCCTTTTGGCGAAGCCGACCTCTGAGTTGCTGGGAAAACTTTTAAGCGACAGTCTTTGGGAGCGGGAAGGCGCTCGTCGGGTTTTGATCGCGGCAGGGCGATCGAACGGTAGCTACCACTGGGGCGATGCGGTTTCTGCGGATAAAACTGGGTTAAGGGAGGCGCTGGTGAACGCGGCAGAGAAAGCGGATCCTGCTCTGGCTGATGCACTTTGGAGCATTGCTCGAAGTATTGGATTCGACTATTTCCGTGTGGGATCGGTGGGGAAAATGTTTCAGGCTCAGACGGTGATCAATTTAGCGAAGGCGGAAGATGCTACTTTGCGGGCGATCGGTGCGCGAAGAGCGGGAGAGTGGTTGGTTCGGCCGGTTGATTATTTACGAAATGAGTCCCAAGGGGCGGCGATCGCGAAAGAGATTCAAACGGAGACGCTTCCGCGCTTGATTACCGATGCGAATCCGCGGGTTCGGTTGGAGTCGATGCGGGCGTTGGCGCGGATTTCCACTGCTCGAAGTGCGGAACTGATCCTCGACGCGACAGCAAAGAATAATGGGGATGTTTTCCTCAATCACGCTACTTGGCTTTCGATCAATGAGTTGGCGAAGTTTTGGACGGACGCGATCGCGAGTGGGGCTTGGAAGGTGGAAGGGCGGGAGGCGCTTCTGGAGATTGGGTTGAAAGCGATTCCCTCAGAGATTTCGCGAACCACCCTGGCGCGGGTGCTCGCGGAGGGAAAAGTGGACTTGAGCAAAGGCCCTTGGATTGAGTTGATTGGCACTTCGGGAGGAGCGGACGATCTGCGGCGGCTTTTTGAGATGTTACTGGTTTCGTATGGGACGGATTGTTGTCCTGACAAGGCGGTCGAGGCGATCAAAGCCTCTCCAGTGAACGATGCGGCGGCCCTGCGGATTCTGACTGCTTTGTTGGAGGCATCGCGCGTCCGAAACCTTCGTCCGAGTGGGGATCTGGCTCTGACGCAGCGTTTGGTTTTGCATACTAAAGGAGAGGTTCGTGCGAAGAGTATTCGGCTAGTGGGTTATTGGAAGCCGCCGGGTGGACTGGATTGGTTGGAGACGGCTTTGACCACGGGTGATGCGGTGAATGATCCAGTGTTTGTGCAAGGGGCGATTGAAAGTATCCGCGACATTGGCGGTCTCCCGGCGATCGCTCTTTTACAGAAGCTTGCGGCGAATGGGGCACCCGCTCCTCGAAGACAGCAGGCAGCAGTAGCGGTTGCGGCGCTGGATCTTGCGGGATCGCTAGCCGTGATTGGGCCAGCGATTTCGTCGGCGCCTAATGAGGATGCGGCCCTGGGAATGTGGCGGGATATTTTCAAAGTCAAAGGGGCTGTCGAGGTCGTGAGTGCCCGGATTTCTTCCGAAGGGTGGGGCAAGGAGCTCTCGAAGACGGCCCTCTCTGCGGGCCTCCGGGCGGCTCGGGAAACGGGTAAAAAGGGAGAAAAATTGGTGGCTGATTTAACCGCTCTTGCTGGGTTGAGCGGGGGGGGGACCAAATCATCGAAAGATTATTTAGCGGTTGCGGAGCTTGTCAAAAAGAGTGGAGACGCGGGGCGTGGGGAGTTGGTTTATCGGCGGGCGACGAGCGGTTGTGTGACCTGTCATGCCATTGGCAATGCGGGTGGGGTGGTGGGGCCCTCGATGACCTCGCTGGGGGCGAGTGCGCCGCTTGATTATATCGTGGAGAGTGTTTACGCACCGAGTGCGAAGATTAAGGAGGGATACAACGCGGCGACGCTGGCGATGAAGGATGGGACAGAGGTTACGGGGATTCCGACGAGGGAGACGGAACGGGAACTTTTTGTCCGCAATGTGGCTGGGCAGGAGGTTGGGGTGGTGAAAGCGAACATCACTGGCAAATCGTATGGGGCGTCGATCATGCCTGCCGGATTGCTCGATCAATATTCGGAAGGTGATCGTTTGGATTTATTTGCTTTCCTCGGTGAACTTGGGAAGCCCGGTCCTTACGACGCGAGTAAGCCGCAAGTGGCTCGGGTTTGGCGGATTTATCCGGGTGCAGCGAAGGACATCGCCTTGAAGGGGGGCGCGGATGAGGGAAGCTCCACCGTCCAAACCTTGGTCGATGGACGACTGCTTAAAGACTATGTGAGTGCGGGAATCCAGTTGGTGACGAAGCCTGGAGATAAAGTCTGGGTGGTGACGCAGTTTCAGACTGCCACGGCTGGGCCGTTGGCCATCAAATTGGCGGGTGCGAAGGTGGCGATGCTGGATGGCAAGGCGATTTCGCCGCTTGCGCAGTCTGGTGGGTCAGACGCCGGCGCGTCTTATCAAGCGGAGCTTCCTGCTGGTCTGCATACGATTGCCGTGGAGCTTGAAGTCAATGCCCTTCCTGCAACGCTTCGCGCATCCGCCGACGCCAGCTTCACCACTAACTAACCTTTTCGCAGGGTGTAAAAGCCCGAATAGATTGGGGAGTTCATTTGAGAAAGATATTGCCGTTGCGATGGATAGCGTTTTTCAGCGGCCACTGATGGCGATTAACCTTTGGGGGACACTTCCGCGATGGAGTGAAACATCAGGGATGGGAAAGTGGTGAATCATCCGAGTCCTTCCAGAGAAACTGCCGATTTTCGCCTGGGGATTTGGTCTGGGACGACTCCAGCAGTGAGGATCACTTCTGGGCTCGGCTCCGAACTATTGACTGGGAGTGGAGGGAGGGGGTGAGCACTTGATTGGTAAGGAGGCGAGTGAATTCGTGTGGATTGCAAAGAAAAAGGTTTTCAGACCTTTTACGCAGGATGATCTTCAGAAAATGCCCATAGATTTCCTGATGAAGATTCGAAAGATGATCGCCGTTTCTTTTACCCTGCTGATTGCTTGGCGATCTGGGTGGGCGGGCGACCTTGGCACGACCCAAGGGATTTTGGATATGGGGAAACCAGAGCGACCAGCGGAGGCGATTACGCTGGTTGGATCGGAGGGATTCAACCTCGTTCCAGAGGGTGCGGGCCCGAGCAAGTGGGTCTTTGCTGAAGGAGTTCTCACGGCTTCGCCGAGTTGGGATAGCGTGATGACCACGGAAAGTTATGGGGATTTTCGGATGCACGTGGAGTTCAATGTCAATGAAGTGAAGGACGCCAAGGATCCTGAAAGTGACGGCAACTCGGGTGTCTATATTCAGCAACGCTACGAGATTCAGATTCTCAACTCATTCGGGGTAACGGAGGCGAACTACAAGGCCAGTTATTGCGGGAGCATTTATCAAAGAAAGAAGCCGGATCGGCTCGTTTGCAAGAAGGCTGGTGAGTGGCAGGATTATGACATTGTTTTTCGGGCGGCCCGTTTTGACGGTGGGAAGAAAACTGCGAATGCCCGGATTACCGTCTATCAGAACGGCGTATTAATTCATGACGACTATGCCATCCCTGCTCAGACTGGCGCAGGGATGAAGGAAGGCCCGGACCCTCGCCCGATCAAGCTCCAAGGACACCACAACCCGGTACGATTTCGTAATGTGTGGATTCAAAAGCTCGTGCTCAGCGAAGCGGGGGCGAGGTCTTCCGCCAAGACGGCTGAGCCAGGGAAATGAATGAAGGGCGATCTTCAGCGGAGCTAATCCTGATGGAGTCGTCGGCGGTTGATTTGCCCGCTCGAGATGAGCAGTGGCTGATCTCTCTCGATGCTAATCGTTCAGAGAGATAAAGTTGGGGGTGAAGGTGAAGGCTGAAAATGGCGGGCGAATCTTTTAGAATATCCCAAGTCCTAGGGTTGACCTGGGGTCCTTGTTATCCAGAAAGATTCGTTTGCTTGAGCTTACTTCGGGAGAACTGGTGGCATTGGGTGTTCAGCGTAAAGAGGTTATCTATTTAGCCCCGCGACACTAGGTGCCGAAACTCGCGGTGGAGGCAACTGTTTATGGGAGGTTTAATCCCAGGGAAGAAACTTTTCCAGTCTCAGCTCTCTGGCTCGTTCTTTTGCCTCTGTGGATCGTGGACCTGGAACTTTGGCAATTTTTTCATAGAGGCCGACGGCGTTGACCCAATGTTTTTGGGCTCGGCAAAGTTCGGCGGCTTCGAAGCCTGATTTATAATACCAAAAAAATTCTGGTTCCCCTGCCGACGGTTGGTTGAGGACATCATACCAAGTGGCTAGAGCATCTTGGTCGCGCTCGAGTGCCCGAAGCGCTCGCCCTTTCTTGTAGAGGGCTTGGTTGCGCCATGAGGGTGGAGTCAGTGGTTTAGAGGCGACCTCGTCGAACGACAGAATGGCATTCTCGAGTTGTTTAGGATCTTTGCGACCGAGAAGAATTAGGTTATCGCCCTTTTCGCAAAGGACCGCGTTACGCAACTCCGAGTCTGGTGGAGGGGTCGAGTTGATGATGGCATCGTAAATAACGATGGCTTCAAGGGGCTTGCCAAGTTGGCTTTGGATGATCGCTTGTTGTTGTCGTGCCCGAAGTTTGAAGGGGCCATCTCGTTTGACCACCTGATCAAAAAGGACTAAAGCTCGGTCGATAGCTCCTTGATTGATTTGGCGCATCGCGGATTGTCCCGCCAAATAAAGTGCGACTTCTGCGTAGGGACCAGAAGGTTGATCTTGGCCAAGTTTGGTTAGCTGGGTTTCTGCACCGACATAGTCACCCGCATGGATGTACACCTGTCCGAGCTTCATTTGGACTTCGGGCCGGAGAGCAGATTTTGGATAAGTATCGAGGAAAGACTTCGCTTCTTTGGCGACACGTTCGTCGGTGGATTCGGGGGATTTTTCCGCGAGGAAAACGGCGAGGTAGGCGGCGTGTTCGGCAGTTTCTGGGGAGGGGTTTGAGGTATTAGCGACCGTCAAATATTCTTCGGCTTTGCGGGGATCATTGGCGGCAAAGGCAAGCTCGGATAAGGCGAGGCGAGCTTCACTTTGGCGGGGATGATTAGGGGATTGGTGGAGAAAAAGGTCGAGGGTTTCGGCGGCGAGGTGGTCGCCATTTCGGGCTTGGGTGAGTCCTTTCTCGAGGGCGAGAGTGCTTTGGAGTGCTGGGGTTACGGCGTTGGAAGCGATGGAGTAGCGGTGATAATTTCCCAAAGCGAGGGCCGAGAGCGCGAGATTGAATGTGGCGCTTTGGTGCAGGCGAGGGGATCGTTGAGAGGCTTGGTCAAAGGAGTTGAGGGCGAGAAGCCACTCGCCTTGGCGATAGTGAATATTGGCCTTGCGCATCTCGATTTCCGCACGTTGGAGCCCGTCTGTTGCTCGGCGCTCAGCATCTTCGATCGCTTTAATAGCGGCGGGAAGATTGCCTTTTTGGAGAAGAAGATCCGCTTGAAGGAGTTGCGCGTTGAGGATGATCGGACTGGTAGGAGAACTCTCGATAAGGGTGTTGAGCGTTTTGAGAGCGCTTTCAGGATTTTTTGAGCGAATGCGCAGTCGAGCGGAGTAAAAGCGGGCGAGTGTGGCCGTCTGGGGAGGAGCATCTTTCACCCAGAGCTTGAGGACGGTTTCCGATGGGTTCGCTTGTTTCGCATAAATCTGGTCGAGTTTTTGAAATGCTTGAGTGAGGTGTGGGCTATCGGGCGACCGGGCGATGAACTGCTCGACGGGTGTATCGGCGACCTCGGCTCTTTGAAGGAGGAGGAGAGATTCTGCGGTCCCGAGGGTAGCGCTAAAACGGAGCGCATCGGTGAGAGTATTAGGGGACTGAAGAAGTTGGTTAAAAACAGCCAGAGCCTCGGTTGGGTGGTCTTCGGCGAGGAGGAGTCGTCCGTCGAGGCACTTTTTCTCGGGGTCCCCATCTAGGTTGGAACTGGAAAGATCATCGAGAAGAGTGCGGGCACGCTGATGACCGCCAGATTGGATGAGTAAGTCGATGAGTCGAAGTTCGACGAAGCGGTTTTTGGGGTGCTCGGCGAGGAAAGATTCGAGGGTGGAAATTGCTTCGGTGATTTGACCGAGGGCGGCTTGGCTTTCGGCGAGGCCGAGTTTTGCGGGGACGCTGGCATTGGGTAGCTGAGCTAATTTGGCAAAGAGAGTGGCCGCGCGATTCCAATAGCCATCGCTGGCAAATATCTGGGCTTGAAGTAGTTCGGCATCGATGTTTCCAATTTTCAGAAGAGATTGGACGACCGCAATGGCTCCCGTGGAATCTTTGTCAGCAAATAAGGCTCGGCCCAATTCTAGTTCTGCGGAATGACGCTCTTCTAAAGTGAGATGAGGTTTGGTGAGGAGCGTCCGAAGTTTTTGTACGGCAACGAGGGGAATGGATTCGGCGCGGGCTTTTCGGGCCTCGGCGAGTGCGAGGGGTTCCTCAGCATGAAGAAGAATCCCAGAGACCGAGTAAGCAAAGAGTGCCCAAGTTTTTTGATTCATAGAATCCTTTTTAAATAGTGTCCGGTGTGGCTTTTTTTGTTTTGGGCAACTTGTTCGGGAGTGCCTTGGGCGACAATTCTGCCGCCGCCCTCTCCACCCTCTGGGCCGAGGTCAATGACCCAATCGGCACATTTAATGACTTCGAGATTGTGCTCAATGATGATGAGAGTGTTCCCAGCGTCACGCAGTTTAGCTAAGACCTCGAGAAGTTTGTGGATGTCGGCGAAGTGGAGTCCGGTGGTTGGTTCATCGAGAATATAGACCGTCCGGCCAGTGGCTTTTTTAGCTAATTCGCTGGCGAGTTTGATCCTTTGGGCTTCGCCACCGCTGAGGGTCGTTCCATTTTGGCCAAGACGAACATAACCTAAACCCACGTCTTCGAGGGTGGCGAGTTTTTCGTGAATTTGGGTGACGTTGCGAAAAAAGCGGGCGGCATCTTCGACCGTCATCTCGAGAATGTCGGCGATATTTTTTCCTTTGTAAGTGATTTCGAGAGTTTCACGATTATAGCGGCGACCGTGGCAAGCTTCGCATTCTACGTAGACATCGGCGAGGAAGTGCATTTCAATTTTTTTGGAGCCATCGCCCTCACAAGTCTCACAGCGTCCACCTTTTACGTTGAAAGAGAAGCGGCCGGCCTCATAGCCCCTAACTCGGGAAGTGGGCAAACCAGCAAAGAGGTCGCGGATTGGTCCAAATGCACCTGTATAAGTGACAGGATTCGATCGGGGGGTTCGTCCGATGGGACTTTGATCGATGACGATGGCCTTATCGATTTGATCTAAGCCGTGGATGGCGAGAAATTTTCCGGGGCGATCTTTGGATCTGTAGAAGTGGCGAAATAAGGTGCGGCGAAGGATGTCGTCGACGAGGGTGGATTTTCCGCTTCCTGAAACCCCAGTGACGCAGGTTAGGCAACCAAGGGGAAAAGTGGCGTCGATTTTTTGGAGATTATTCTCAGTGGCACCGGTGATGGTCAACCAACCTGGTTGATGGATAGAAGAGGACTGATCGTGGGAATTGGGTTCGGGCTGGCGTCGAGTTTGGGGTACAGGAATTTTGGATCGACCGCTTAAATACTGGGCAGTTGGGGAAGACTCCACTTGAAGAATTTCTTCGAGAGTGCCTTGAGCGACGATCTGGCCGCCTTGCGAACCGGCACCTGGGCCGAGGTCGAGGATATGGTCGGCGGCGCGAATGGTGTCTTCGTCGTGTTCGACGACAATCACAGAATTGCCCAAGTCTCGAAGACGGCGGAGGATGGCGATGAGGCGATCATTATCCCGCTGGTGGAGTCCGATGCTGGGCTCGTCTAAAACATAGAGGCAACCGGCAAGACCGCCGCCAATCTGGGTGGCGAGTCGGATGCGTTGGGCTTCACCGCCGCTGAGAGTGCCACTTTCGCGATCGAGGGAGAGGTAGCCGAGGCCGACCTCGACGAGAAAACCTAGGCGAGCGGAAATCTCCCTTCGGACCTCACTGGTGATGAGTTGTTCTTGTTCGTTGAAGGTGAGGGACTGGACAAATTGGAAGGCTTCGGTGATCGAGAGGTGACAGAATTGTTGAATGTTGATTGATGTCGAAGGGGTGGCGATGGTCACGGCGAGAATTTCGGGTTTGAGTCTTGCTCCCGAGCAGGAGCCACAGGCGCGGCGGCTCATATATTGTCGAATCCGCTGGCGAGAGAGTTCGCTGTCGGTGGTGGCATAGAGATTTTGAAGTGAGGCAACGACGCCGTCGAAAGTTTTCTCTACTTTTTCGCGTTGTCCTTTTTCTCCCCAGTCAAAAACGAGGGTCCGCTTTCCCGTGCCATAGCAGAGGGCATGATGAAATGCCTCAGGGAGGTCTTGGTAAGGGGAGTCCATGGAGACGTCATACTCCTTGGCGAGGGAGGTGAGGACCCCTCGGTAGTAGCCTTGCATTTTGGGACTAGATTTTGCCCAAGGTGCTACAGCGCCGCTGCTTAGGGACTTTGAACGGTCAGGAATGAGGAGATCGGGATCGCAGATCAGGTCTGTCCCGAGGCCGTGGCAAGCAGGGCAGGCTCCAAAGTGGGAATTAAAAGAAAAGTGTTTGGGAGTCAGGGTGGGGAGGGTGAAACCAGTTTCGGGGTTACTGAAATCGGTGGAGTATCGATGGGTTGACGATGAATCGGCATCGCCGCCGCTGGGCTGAGCTAAGGCGATGATTTTTCCGCCGCCCCATTTCAGGGCGGTTTCGAGGGAGTCGGCCAACCTTGTGCTAATACCTTCGCGAATCACGAGGCGATCAATGACGACCTCGATGTGATGTTTTTCGCCTTTTTTTAAGCGGATGGGCTCTGGACGACCGAGTTCGAGAATTTCGCCGTCAATTCTAGCGCGGACAAACCCTTCGCGCTTGAGTTTCTCAATGACGTCGCGAAACTCACCAACTTCGCCTTCAATGATGGGTGCGAGGAGGATCATTCGGGTATCGGCGGGAAATGCGGTAATTTTGTCGGCGATTTGTTGTGGGGAAAGCTTGGAAATGGGAGTGCCGGTGGTGGGGTCATGGGGCTTTCCTACAGAGGAAAAGAGTAACCTGAGGTAGTCGTAGATTTCGGTGGCCGTGGCGATGGTGGATCGGGGATTTCCAGTGGAGCCCCGTTGATCGATGGCGATGGCTGGGGAGAGTCCTTCAATAAAATCCACATCTGGTTTCTGCATTTGGTCCAGAAATTGCCTTGCATAAGCAGACAGACTTTCCACGTAGCGCCTTTGGCCTTCCGCGTAGAGTGTGTCAAAAGCGAGTGACGATTTACCTGAACCACTTAAACCTGTGACCACGACCAACTTTTCCCGAGGAATCTCTAGAGTGAGGTTTCGGAGATTGTGTTGGCGCGCCCCGGTGATTTTAATAAATTGTGCAGGCATTTCGTTCCCCTCTTTTGGTCAAGCCGCGAAACATAGCCAAGCATAACAGTCAAATCGTCTTTAAAATTACCGAGCAATGTCGAACACGCCATTTCAAATGTCCCAAGAGGACTTGTTAGCCATCATCAAGAGTTTCAGTGTCTTGAAGCACGACATCAACAACACGCTGGCGGTCGTGATGGCTCAGTCTGAGTTAGCCCAACGGAACCCTGTCTATTACGAGAAATTGGCAGCGGCGGTTCTGAAGCGAGGGCCAGAAGTCGTTCAAAAAATGCAAGATTTTCATTCGTTGCTGACGGCCAAGCTCAAGGGGGAGGATTTGTCGGAGTGTCGTTCCCATCCGACCTCGGGAATTTTTTAAAAGGCGAGGAATTGCTTTGGGGGGGCGAGATCAGGGGAGGAGGCGCTGGGCCGTCCACCAACCGAGATAGACGCCGAGAATACTGCCGATCCCGCTGATGATGAAGGCGGGCCAGATGCCCCAAGGCTCGCCTATCCACCAACCGAGAGCGCCGAAGAGGTTCAGTCCTATAAAGATGAGGAGCGTCACAATTTAGTGAAAGTCGATGATGGGGATTTTCGTTGGGGGGTTATCCGCCGGCGACGATTTGGAGGATTTCGATTTGGTCGCCTTCTTTGAGGGGGCGACTGGCCCATTCGGAGCGATGTAAGGCGAGGTGATTGTGCTCGATTAGGCAGGTTTCGGGGAGGAGGTGGAGAGCCACGACTAGTTCGGCGATATTTTTTGCGGAGGCGATTTTTCGAGATTCTCCGTTGATGAGAATATTCACGAGGAAAGAATCGAGCGGTCCCAATCTTTCCAAACGGGGTCAAACCCGCGGGAGGTGAGGAGATCTGCGATTTGAGCGGGAGATCGGTGATCGGCAATTTCGAATTGACCAGTGGCCCCGTTGGCGGGGGTGGAGGCGGGGATGGGGACGGCTTGGCCGCGAACCGTGAGGTGAAGGTCGGACTGGCCTTGTCCAGTGTATCCACCTGGCTCGGTGTGACTTCCAGCGCTCATCATGGTGATTCCAAAGGGGAGGAGGGTGTCTCGGAGAGCGGCTGGTTCCCGAGTGCTGAGCACGATTCCGACTTCGGGAAAGCATCGGCGGAGGGCGCAGATTAGTTGAATAAACTCGCGATCAGCGATCGGGTGAATGGGGGCGAACTCACCGGCACAGGGTCGCAGACGGGGAACGCTGAGGGTAAACTGGGCACGCCAACAAACGCGGAGAAGGTGTTCGAGATGGGCGGCTAAGGCGAGGGCTTCGGTTCGCCACTCGGCGAGGCCAAAGAGGGCACCGACGCCGATCCTCCGAAAGCCACCTGCGTAGGCTCGTTCTGGGCAGGCGAGGCGCCAGTCGAAGTCTTTCTTCGGGCCAGCGGTATGCATTTTAGCGTAAGTGACCCGGTCGTAAGTTTCTTGGTAGATGATCAACCCTTCGGCTCCTGCGGCGACGAGTTGGGCGTAGTCTGGGGTTTCCATGGGACCGACTTCGAGAGCGATACTGGGGATTTCATTGGTCAAGGCGCGAATGCAATCGGCGAGGTAACCGTTGGAGACAAACTTCGGGTGTTCACCAGCGACGAGGAGGATGTTGCGAAAGCCTTCGGCGGCGAGGTGACGCGCCTCCTTGACTACCGAGGCGATATCCAGAGTGACGCGGAGGATGGGATTATCTCGAGAAAATCCGCAGTAGGCGCAATTATTGACGCATTCATTGGAAAGGTAGAGGGGGGCGAAAAGGCGAATGGTCTTACCAAAGTGACGTCGGGTGATGGCTGCAGAAGTTTGAGCTAAAGCGGTCAATTCCGCGTCATTGATTGGCTGCAGAAGTTTGGCGAACTGGCGGAGCAGAGTCGATGGTTTAGCCAAATTAGTGGGATCGAAGTCGGACATGGATGGAGACTAAAAGAGGCAATATGCGGGTGGTTTGTGTGCTTGTAAATAAACCAAAGACAACCAGTTTCTTCCCATGCCAGAACTCGGGTCAATTTATCAGGGGATCATTTTAGGTGGGCTGATTCTCAGTCTTTTGGGGGTGATGACTAACCTACTTTCTTTTGATGGGTTGCGGCGTGTGCCGACTCCTGAAGCGTCCTCGGCGAAACGAGTCTCGATTCTCGTTCCTGCGCGCAATGAGGACCTCAATATTGAGGCGTGCGTGCGTTCGCTTGCCAACCAAGATTATCCAAACTTCGAACTGCTGATCCTTGATGATCATTCTACGGATGGGACGGGGAGGATTCTGAGGGAGTTATGCGAAGAGGGGTTGCAACTGGAGGTTCTTCGGTCCGCGGATCTTCCTGAGGGATGGACCGGTAAAAGTTGGGCGTGCGATCAACTGGCGAAGCGTGCGGACGGGGATTTTTTGTTTTTTGCCGACGCCGATACGACGCATGCTCTTGGAACTGTCTCTGCTGCGGTTGCTTACGCAGAGCGATACCGATCTGATCTTCTTTCGGCTTGGCCTCGTCTGCTTACTGTCACTTGGGCTGAGAAGTTGATCATTCCGATGATTTTGTTTCTTGGAATGCTTCTTTATCCGCATTGGTTGCTTCGTTGGTTACAAAGTCATCTGCAGATTGCCAAGCGCTTGCCTTCCAATTGGACGAAGCATCTTGGGGCGGCCAACGGGCAGTTTATGTTTTTTACGCGAGCGGGGTACGTTCGAATCGGTGGGCACGCAGCAGTGCGGTCTCATCTAGTTGAGGATGTGGCGCTGGGTCGAGCGGTGGCGGCTCAATTGGGGCAGGGGATGCGACTGGCCAACTGTGAGGCCTTGGACTTTTCGACAGTGCGAATGTATCGATCATTCTCGGAAACTTGGGCGGGATTTACGAAAAATGTCCGAGCGGCTTTTGATGATTCGATTGGAAGTTTTTTGTTGGTTGGGCTTTGGCAATTGAGTGGATTTTTGCTTCCGTTCGTTTTTGTGATGTTCGCCCCGAGTCGCGGGATTTTTGGTCAACTGGTGGTGATTTATGTCTTGCGACTGCTGATTTCTTGGCGGTTCCGGACATCTTGGCTGAGTGTCATTTTTCATCCCTGTGCACAGATTTTGGCTTTAGGGATTGGGTTAAATAGTTGGATTTGTAGTGCGAGGGGTGGGGTGGAGTGGAAGGGGAGAAAGTATTCGGTTGGGGGATGAGCATGCGCCTATCTTGGGGGGTGCGGGGTAAGGATTGCGTTGGTTTCTTGCAATCTCAGAAAATTACCTCAAGGTGTGGAAGTCATGCAGTTAACCCTTTTGAAATCTAAAGTTCATCGCGCCACGGTTACGGGGGCGAGTCTTCATTACGAAGGAAGTTTGACGATTTCGAGTGATCTGGCTGAGTTGGTTGGGTTGCTTCCTTTCGAGAAAATCCTCGTGGGAAATATGGGCAATGGGGAGAGGTTTGAGACTTACGTGATCTATGGCGAAGCTGGGACGGGGCAGATTCAACTCAATGGAGCGACCGCCCACCTTGGAAAAATCGGTGATCGGTTGACGATCATGAATTTCGCTTCTTTTACCCCTGAGGAAGCGGCTAGTCACCGTCCACGAGTCCTGGTCCTTGACGAGAAAAATCACAAGGTTCGGTATGATAGCGGCTCCTCCCTCCAAGAGTTTCAAGTGGTTAATTAATCCAATCTTTGCCTGTGAACCAACAAATCTTCCTTCACCCTTTTGCCCTCGGCTTTTATCTCGGGTGCGTTTTTCTTCTCCTTGGGGCTTACAACTATCTCCGGCTGAAAGGTGAACTCACGAGATTTCGGCGACATCTCAGTGATCGATTGGAGCTCGAGGCGGAGATGATTAAGAAAATTAAGGCGGACGGAGAAACTTTGAAAAAAGAAAATGAGTTGTTACGAGTGAAGGTCAACTCGTTGAACGAGAAGCCAGAACGCAAAATTCAAAGGGATTTAGAGGTGTATGCGCGTGCGGAAAAGCGGATGTTACTTTCGGTGCCAGGCTTTGCCCCTGCTTGGGAAACCGCGAAGGAGGAGGCGCATCAAGGATTGAGCGACGAGGAGGCAGGAAAAACGCAACCGATGCGCATTTTTAAGGGACTCTTTGGAGGCGGTAGCCAAGGGAGTCTCACTAATGGGGGGAATGGCGGGGAAGCGGCAAGCCCTGAGGCTTGATGACCGAGGGGTGGGGGTGATGTGGGTTGAAGTTCCTCATGCCCTTGTTTCTACGGGCTTTTTAGGGAAGTGATCGTCGGAGATTTACTAAGTGGTGACGGGCCGTTTGGGCGTCAATTTGGATTTGGGATTGGAGGGCGGTCAGAGACGGAAAGGTTTTTTCTGTGCGAATGAATTGATGGAAAGTGACTTCGATCTCCTCGCCGTAGAGGTTTTGATCGAAGTCAAAAAGATGGACCTCGAGAAGTCGTGGGCTGGGAGAAATTTTGACGGTGGGGCGGATCCCGATATTTGCGACGCCGAAGTGCCGTTGTTCGCCACGATGCACCTCGACCGCGTAGACACCATTTGGAGGAAGTTGTTCGTGGTGAGCACTGAGATTAGCGGTGGGGAACCCGATTTTTTTTCCGAGATGATCGCCTTCGACCACCGTCCCGAGGACGGTGTAAGGTCGGCCTAGGTAGCGGGCCGCATCGGTGAGATTGCCTGATTCTATGGCGTGGCGGATGAGGGTACTACTGACGATTTTTCCATCGATCGTGACCGCGGGCACGCCGACTTCGGCGAAGCCCAGTTCCGAGCCGAGACTTTCAAGGAGGGAAAGATTTCCTGCGCGATCTTTTCCAAAAGACCATTCAAAGCCGACGCAGATTTCAGCCAGTGGCTTTGAGGCATTGGCTAAACTTTTGATGAAGTCAGATGGGGTAATGGCGGCGAAGTTCTGATCGAAGCGCAGGACTAAGACATGATCAATGCCGAGTTGACCAATGAGTCGCAGTTTGTGGGGGTGAGAGGTGAGTAATTTGGGGGCGAGAGTTGGGCGAAGCACTCGCACGGGATGGGGATCGAAAGTTAAAGCGACGGCGGTGCCACCGTTGTGATCGGCATCTTGCTTGGCCCGGCGAAGAACCGCCTGATGGCCGAGGTGGAGTCCGTCGAACACCCCGATGGCGAGGTAGATCGGTCCAGGAATTTCGCTGAGTTCGAGGATGGTTTGAAGAGTGCGCACCGAAGAAAAAAGGAGGAGTTAGGGATGAGACATTGCTTGGACGACCGAGGAGCCCCTTCTTGGATTACGGGGCGGAAAAGAGGCTAATGGGTGGCTAGGCTCCGCGCATCCGAGAGACGGTTGGCAGAGAAAGGATTCTTTCTTCAATGGCTCGTGGATGGAGGTTTTTGATTTCGTCAACGGTGATGGAATGTTCGAGAGTGAACTTGCCGCTTTTGGTTCGGCGGAGGGATTTTAGGTGAGCCCCGCAGCCGAGTTCGTTGCCGATATCAAAGGCATAGGTTCTGACATAGAATCCTTTGGAGCAGACCACGCGAAAGTCAATTTCGGGGAGGCGAACGTCTTTGATTTCGTGAGCATAGACATGAACGAAACGCGGTTCCCGTTCCACCACTTTGCCTTGGCGGGCGAGTTTGTAGAGGGGGACGCCGTCTTTTTTGATCGCTGAAACCATCGGGGGCATTTGGTAGAAGTCGCCGTGAAACTTTGCGAAAGCTTCGTCAATCTTCTGGCGATCTAAATCTGGAACTGGTTTGGTATCAATGACTTTACCGTCAGCATCCTGACTATCGGTGGTAGTTCCGAGAGTCATTGTTCCCGCATACTCTTTATCTTCAGCCATGAGGAGATCCTGAATTTTTGTCCCTCTTCCGAGGACAATAATTAAGAGGCCCGTGGCTAAAGGGTCGAGGGTGCCGCAGTGGCCGACTTTTTTTGTGTTGAGACTTCGACGGACAATTGCCACGACATCGTGGGAAGTCATGCCGGGAGATTTGTCTACGAGTAGGACGCCATCAAGACTGCTCAAATTCATGGTGAATTGCGTTTAAAACTTTTTCTTCGACTGCTTCGAGAGTTCCTCGAGTTCGGGCTCCGGCGGCGAGTTTGTGTCCTCCTCCGCCAAAAAGACCACAGATTTTACTAACATCAATTTTCGGAGATTTTGAGCGTAAACTCATCCGAATATTGGAGTCATCGTCCTCTTCAAAGAAAGCCGCGACCACGACTCCATCGATCGATCGAAGGTGGTCGATGACGCCTTCGGTATCGTTGGGTTGGAGTTGAAGGCTTTGGGTAGTTTCTCTGGTCAAGGAAAAGCTGGCGATCCGATCGTGGCTACTGAGGCGCAATACATTGAGGAGAGCTCGAAGAAGTTCGAGGCGTCGTCGGGGGTAGGATTGGTAGAGTTTCTGGGAGATGTCACCGACATTGACTCCGGTGCGGACGAGGTCGGCGACGATCTCGAAGGTTTGTGCGGTAGTACTAGAGTAACAAAAGGAACCGGTGTCGGTGCTGATGGCGACAAACAAGTTGGTGGCGATGGCTTCGGTGATGGGGAGATTGGATTGCCGGAATAGTTGGTGGAGAATTTGGCCGACGGCTGGGGCGAGGGGATCGACATAGACGAGGTCGCCGAAGCGATCGTTGCTGATGTGATGATCGATATTGATCCAGCAATCGGCATGGGCAATGGCGTTGCGGGCGGACCCGGCACGTTTTTCAACCGCGTTATCAACGACGATGGCGACATCGAAAGTTTGAGGCGTGGTGGGGGGAGTGGTGAGGAGATCCGCCCCTGGAAGAAAGCGAAACTTTTCGGGGATATGGTCTTCATTCCAGACGGTAACGGTCTTGCCGAGTTCGCGCAGGCAAAGGGCAACGGCGAGGGATGACCCGAGGGCATCGCCATCGGGTCTTTGGTGACTAATGACGACAAAAGTGCGATCCGATCGGAGGATTTCGGCGATCTCGGCGAAAGAGCAGTTAGAGTTCACTGGTATCGGAGTCGATTTCGCCGAGTGGTTCGTCTGGTGGAATATCGATTTCCTCGAGGATATTGATGATGCGGGTACCTCGTTCGATGGTTTCGTCGAGTTTGAAATGGAGATGGGGAGTAAATTTGAGGACGACCCGCTTGGAGAGAAGATGTTGCAAGCTTTTCCGTTTGGCGTGGAGTTTTGCGAGAGCTTCCCGAGACTGTTCTGGGTTACCCATGACACTGACGAAGACATGGGCATTTTTTAAGTCTGGGGTGATATCAACCTGCTGGACGGTGACGAGGACTGCTTGAAAAGTCACTTCGCGGTTGATCAATTCCCCGAGTTCGCGCCGCATTAATTCATTAACCCGCTCAAGACGATGCTTCATGGTAAGTTTATCTCGGTCAGAGAGTTATGTTGAAGCGGGAGGGGTACGGTGGCGAAAGATTCTAGGCAAAGCCCGAATTCTTTTTTACCAGCGAACCGTTCCCGAGTGGATCAGAGCTTTTGAGGGAGTTTTTCGAGGGTGTAACACTCGATGATGTCGCCTGGCTCGTAGTCGTTGAAGTCGCCCAGTTTGATGCCGCATTCGAGACCTGAGCGGACTTCTTTGACATCGTCTTGGAATCTTCGGAGGGTGGCGAGACCGCCATCGTAAATGGGTTGGCGCCCGCGGAGGACCCGGGCACGAGCGGAGCGAGCGATACGACCATCGGTGACTGCGCAACCTGCGACGAGGCCCTTGGTTAATTCGAAGACCTTTTTGACTTCGGCATGACCGATGACCGCTTCGCGGGTTTCGGGGTCGAGCATGCCTGCCATCGCTTCTTTTACTTGGTCAATTAATTCGTAAATAATCGAAAAGAGTTTGATTTGAACGCCTTCACGGCGGGCGATATTAGCGGCGGTCGACTCAGTTTTGACATTGAAACCGACGACCACGGCGTGGGCGGCGGTGGCGAGGAGGATATCGTTTTCAGTAATGGGACCAACGGCTTCGTGGATGAAGTGGAGATCGATCTTCTTGCTCTGGATTTCCCCGAGGGCGTTGATGATCGCTTCGAGGGAGCCTTGAACATCGGATTTGAGGACGATGTTGAGTTTTTTCTTTTGCCCATCTTTGAGGGTATCGAAAAGGCTTTCGAGGGTGGCTCTTTGGGGGGTGGCGAGTTTTCCGAGGCGCTCTTCGGCGACGCGTTCTTCTCCGAGGGCTTGGGCGGCGCGTTCGCTTTCGAGGATGACGAGTTCATCGCCTGCGTAAGGCAGGCCAGAGAACCCGAGAACCCGACAGGGGGTAGAGGGTCCGGCTTCTTTGATGGGCTTGCCGAGGTCGTTGATGAGGGATTTGACTTTGCCGTGAAATTTTCCACAGATAAAGGGCATCCCGACTTTTAAGGTGCCAGATTTGACGATGATCGTGGCGGTGGGTCCGCGGCCTTGTTCGACTTGGGCTTCGATTACTGAGCCACGTGGTGATTGATGTTCGCTGGCTTTGAGTTCGAGAAGTTCGGCTTCGAGTTGGATTCGCTCGAGGAGTTCGTCCACCCCTTTCCCTTTGAGGGCCGCCACGGGGCAGACCCCGATCGTTCCGCCCCAGTCTTCGGGCACGAGTCCTTTTTCTTGAAGTTGACCTTTCACCTTATCCAAGTTGGCGCCTGGAGTATCGATTTTGGTGATGGCGACAATGATGGCGACTTTGGCTGCCTTCGCGTGATTGATGGCCTCGGTTGTCTGGGGCATAATCCCATCATCGGCGGCGACGACGAGGACGACGATATCTGTGACGCTGGCACCGCGGGCGCGCATCGCGGTGAAGGCGGCGTGGCCGGGGGTATCTAGGAAAGTGATTTTGTGATCTTTGTGGGTGACGCTGTAGGCCCCGATGTGTTGGGTGATGCCGCCAGCTTCGCCCGCGGCCACGCGGGTTTTGCGGATGGCGTCCATGAGGGTAGTTTTTCCGTGGTCGACATGTCCCATAAAGGTGACAATCGGGGCCCGGTTTTGCATCTCATTGGAGGGCGGTAACTCGACGGGTTTTGGGGGGGCTTTGGTGGGGGCGGGTTTGTGGACACCTCCCCCAGTTTTGCGACTCTCTTTCTCGAAGATGAAGTCGTGTTTCGTACAGACTTTGGCGGCGACATCACTTTCTAAATTTTGATTAATGGACGCGAAAATATTCCAGTCCATGAGGTCGCCGATGACCTTGAATGCAGGGATGCCGATGGCTCCAGCGAGATCTTTGACTGTGAAGGGGGTCTTTAGATGGATGATCTTCGGGTTGACGGGGGTGGCGTCAGCGTTGGTGCTATTTGGGGAAGCTTCCTCATCTGGGGTTGAAAGGGCAACGGGTTCTGGCGGTAATGCTGGTTCGTCAACGACTGGGGGAGGGGTTGCTTTCGGGGCCTCGGGGGCGAGGATTTTCGAGATGGGGATGTGAGCGAAGCCTTTCTTCGTAGATTCGACGGCGACTCGTGCCGCCCGTTTCGGCCTGGCATCAATCAGGGAAAGGGCTGCGGCAGCGACTTTTTTGGGGGGCGGTGCGACGACTTCAGCGGCGGCGGCTTTTTTCAGTGGAGCCGCTTCTTCTGCTGGTGGTTTTGGGGTGCCACCAATTCGAATTTTTGGCTTGATCTGAACGGTTTTTTTCGCGGTCGGTTTGATGGTGGGCTTAGTTGACATTAAAAATTGGTTGAGGAGCTTAACCGATGTTCTCGGTTTTGGCTACTTGGCTGCGGTGGCACCTTTCTCGTGTTCAAGAATAGCGGATTGGTGGATAGCGGTGGCGGTGGGGAGATCGACGCCGAGGACATCGGCGATGTCTTGGGGTTCGCTACCGGTGGCGATGACTTCGACGCTGTTCATGCCGACGCTGACGAGCTTATTGGCGGCTTCTGGGGTGACGCCGATGGCCTTGGCGAAGGCGTTCGCAGCCGTAACTTTTTTATTATCAAACATTTGCTGTGCCGACTTGTCCTGTTCGATATTGATCTCCCAGCCGGTGAGGCGTGAAGTGAGGCGGGCATTTTGTCCGCGTTTGCCGATGGCTAGGGCGAGTTGGTCTTCATCGACGCGGATGAGTACGGCTTTTTTATTGGGGTCGATGGTGACACTTTTAATCTTGGCTGGTTTGAGGGCCTCGATGACGAGTTCTTTGGGGTCGGCACTCCAGCGG
The DNA here is from genome assembly GCA_037142835.1 of Verrucomicrobiota bacterium. Lineage (GTDB taxonomy): Bacteria > Verrucomicrobiota > Verrucomicrobiia > Chthoniobacterales > Chthoniobacteraceae > Chthoniobacter. The sequence continues at coordinate 31,996 of JBAWZW010000005.1, read as the reverse complement.
ATGATGTCGACTTTTTCGTTATTGAGTTCACGGACGATATTCTTGACCCGAGACCCGCGCATTCCGACGCAGGCCCCGACGGGATCGACTTTTTCGTTGGCGCTAAAAACGGCGATTTTGGTTCGGTAACCGGCTTCGCGGGCGATGCCTTTGATTTCGACGGTGCCGTCGCTGATTTCGCTGACTTCGGTTTCGAAGAGTCGTCGGACGAAATTGGGGTGGCTTCGGGAGACGATAATTTCTGGGCCTCTGGAGCCATTTTCGACGGCGATGACATAAGCTCGGACGCGGTCGCCGATATTGTAGTCTTCGGTGAGAACGCGTTCGCGATTTGGCATGATGGCCTCAAACTTTCCGAGGTCGACTACGACATCTGAGCGATCGAAGCGGCGGACGGTACCGGTCACGATTTCTCCTGCTCGATCCTTGAATTCCTCGTAGATCATGTCCTTTTCGGCGATGCGGATGCGTTGCATCATCGCCTGTTTGGCGGTTTGAGCGGCGATACGTCCGAAGTCTTTTGGAGTGACAGAGATCTCGATTTCCTCGCCGATTTCGATTTCTTTCTTGGATGCCTTGGCGGCTTTCAGGGAAATTTCGTCGTGTTTTTCTTTGACGGTCTCGACGACTGTCAGAGTTGCGTAGGCCTTGATTTCGCCTGACTTTGGATCAGTTTCCACACGAAGATTTCGTGCTGGGCCGACCGCTTTTCGGGCGGCGGCAAGCACGGCGGTATTGATCGCTTCGAGGAGCACTTCGCGTTTAATGCCCTTTTCGCGTTCAAAATAATCAAGTCCTGCAAGGATATCACTGTTCATAAATAGTGGCCAATTTTGGGGACAAAAAAAAGTGGGATTGAGGCCCACCTTTTCAAAGCCAGAATTGGATATGGCGAAAAGTAGGCAGATTGAGGAGAATCGTCAAGATGGGAAACGAAGCAGATTATAGCCCCGCGCGCTGTTTGATCCTGGCGATATTTTCGACGGCGAAGGCGCGTTGATCTGTGGGGGCGTCTGGGTCTTCGAGGAAGTTTTCGAAGGCTTGGATGGCGAGTTTGGCTTGGCTACGGGCGGCGTAGGATTGAGCGAGATAGAGTTGGTATCCGGAGACTGGTTGGCCGGCATTTTTTGCGAGGAGAATGAGTTTTTCGAGGGCGAGAGTTTCTGCCTGATAGGCGTGGGATTCGTGGGCGACCTTGGCATGGAGAAAGAGGGCGTGAGGATCTTCTGGCAATTGTTTGATGAGTTCTTTTGAGAGATCGTAGGCTTGGGCGAATTTTTTCGTTTCGTGGAGGAGTTGGACCTTTGTGGTGATCGATGGGAGGTGTTTCCGGTTGATCTGGAGGGCTTGGTCGACTTCTTTGAGGGCTTGAAGATATTCGCCCTTCTGGAGGGAATAAGTGGCGAAGCTATTCCAGACCTCGGGGAGATGGGGGTCAGTTGCCGCGGCTTCGTCGAGGAGTTTTCTGGCGGCGGGAAAGTTTTTGACGGCGGCGAAATTTGTGGCTGCTCGGGCGAGAAAGAGGGCCCGGTCTTGCTTCGGGAGGGGGGCGAGGCGTGTGCGGAGTGGGGAAAGATTATCGAGATTCCAAGGGTCTTGGGTTCCTCGTTGAAAAGTCATTCCTGAATGATCGAGGTAAGATAGCGACCAGTCGGCGGTGCTGATGAGGTGATCAAGGAGCGGTTGATACTGGGTGGGATCGCCGACGAGCAAAAGGGTATCGAAGTGTTCGAGGCGATCGAGTTGGCGAAAGAGTTTGGGGATTTTAGAGGCTTGGGCGAATTGTTGATTTCGTTTGGTGTCGTTAGTGGGGCTGATATTTGAGAGGAGTTCGGGTCGAAATTTTTGCACCCAGCCTAGGGCAATGTCGTTAAGGTAAAGGGACTTGGACTGGAGGCGCTCGAGGAGGATGACGGGGGTGGCGACGAGGGGACTGGTGGGGGCGGAACGACCATAAGCCCACCAAGCGAGGAGGGCGGATAGAACGGCGAGAGTCGCCACCCAAACCAATCGGGAGCGCAACGCGGGTCGGAGAATGTGAAAGTCCATGAAAAGAGAGGGGGAGATTAGCGAGAAAATGGGTGGGCGTCACCAATCGAACGAGCGAAGAGGCGCGAGGAGATTGGGGATGCTGTGCGATGAGCGGGTGTTGGTGGGGTGAAGATTGGACGCTCTTTGAAAGTGGAGGGTGCTATTTTGATCGGTATCTTTTGACAGGAGGGAAATTCGTTCTTAGAAAAAGGGCTGTCACCCTAGGAAACCTGACTAACACCCTCTTTTATGAAACTCTTGATTCTTGCTTTTTCTGTTTCGACGCTGGTGTTGATGGACGCTCCTCGGGCGTTTGGGGCGAGTAAAAATGTGTCACCGGGCGCGGCAAATTCTCTGAAGGTTGCGCAACCGGTTCGAGGTTGGTTGGACTGGCGCGGACCACTGCAGACGGGGGCTTCGATGGAGCGAGGATTGCCGAAGAAAGTGGACGCAAAGTCCGCTCTGTGGACAGTGGATTTTCCTGGTCAAAGTGCGCCAGTGATCGCCAATGGGCGAGTCTACATCATGGGCTTTGAGGGTGAAGGACCGGAGCTCGTGGAGGGGGTTGGTTGTTTTGATGCGGAGACGGGCAAGCTGCTCTGGAAAGGGCTCTTCCACGATTTTCTGAGTGATATTATTTATCTTCGCTACGCCACTTCGAGTCCGACGATTGATGCGGAGACAGGCAATATTTATACGCAGGGGAGTCAGGGATTGCTCTCGTGTTTTAGTGTGGAAGGGAAGTTGCTTTGGCAGCGGTCGATGATGGAGGAATTTGGTCGTTTAACCTTTCCGAATAATCGGACGGCTTCGCCGTTGATTGATGGGGATTTGGTGATTACTCGGGGGATTACTTCTTCGTGGGGAGCCCACGGAGCGGCGGGTGATCGATTTTATGGATTCGACAAAAAGACTGGGGAGCTTATTTGGTCGAGCGCTCCTGGGGATCGGCCTCAGGACAACACTTTTTCGCATCCTTGGCTGAGTTTTTCTCAGGGGAAGCGGGTGCTGTATTCTGCTGGGGGAGATTCGACTTTGTTGGCGATCAATGCGCGGACTGGGGAACCGCTTTGGCGAACGGCGGTGGCGAAAGCGGGGGCGAAGGGGGGCATTAACGGGGCAGTTTTGGAATATAAAGGGCGGATTATTTTGACCCATGAGAGTGAGAATTTAGATACCAGTGATGTGGGGAGAATGGCCGCCTTTAAAATTCCTGAGGTGGTCAAGCCCCCAACGGCGACCACCCCGGAAATTTTTCCGACGAAGGAGCTGGAGGTCTGGAGAAATCCCATAGGATCGTTGGCGAGTTCGGTGGTGTTGGTAGGTGAGCGGTTATATTTGGTCAGTGGAACGGGAGATTTGTGTGCGGTAGATGCGAACAGCGGGAAAGTGCTTTGGAAGAAGAAGTTGGGGATTGAGCAACGGCAAAGCTCACCATTTTATGCGGATGGATTGCTTTATGTGGCCGTATATTTAGCCGCCTCTGGGGAGAATGGCGGGAATGTGAAGACGAATGAGACGGTGGGAGACGGCGAGCTTTTTGTGATTAAACCGGGGGAAAGCGATGGGGAGATTTTGAGTCACACGGTCTTGAGTGGAAAATGCTATGGGTCACCAGTTGGCTATAATGGGAAGCTCTATGTGCAGACGGAAAAGAAGTTTTATTGTTTTGGGCGGAAGGGGGCAAATCCGGGGTTGGAAAAGTCTCCAGAGTTAGAGAAGTGGCCAACTCCCGGGGTTCCCAGTCAGTTGCAAATTATCCCTGCGGAGGTGTTGTTGCAACCGGGAAAACCGCAGTCCTTTCGGGTTCGCCCATTGGATGCCAATGGATTTACGGCGGGGGAAAACATTCCGAGTTCGGAGGTGAAGTGGGCGACATTTATTCCGCCGACGGCGTTGGTCAAGGTGACGATGAAGGCGGGATTTGATGCGAATGGGGCATTGACGGGGGAGAGCCCGTCGGCTGGTCAGTGGAAAGGAACGGTGGGAAATTTGAGTGGATTTGTGAAGGGTCGAGTGATTAGTGCTTTGCCGAGCAAGGAGAATTTTGAGGAGATGGCGATTAAAGAAGTCACGGGACCTGGGCTAGGAAAAGAGCCCGTGGCATTGCCTCCAGCGGAGGTGGGAAAACCGGCACCGCAGGCGGGGCCGACGACTTGGAATGTCGTTGAGGAGCCGACGGCCTTTGGGTATCCGCCGCTGTGGTGGAATAGTGCTCGGTTTCGGTTTGAGGTGCGGCAGGCTCCGGGTGAAGGCGGGACAAAGGCCTTCTGTAAGACGATCGACAACAAGCTGTTCCAGCGGGGAACGGTCTTCATTGGAGCGCCGGAAATGAGTAACTACACAATCGAGGCGGATGTGATGAGCGAAGGGAATCGGCGGAAGATGAGTGAGGTGGGTTTGATTAATCAGCGTTACGCGGTGGTGCTGAAGGGGAACGCCCAGAAGTTGGAGGTGACATCGAATCAAGAGCTCTTTCAGGGAGCGGCAAACAGTGTAAATTTCGCTTGGCTGCCGAGTGTGTGGTATCGGTTGAAGGCGCGAGTGGACGTGGCGAAGGATGGGAGTGGAGTCGTGCGTGCGAAGGCGTGGAAGGTGGCGGATCCTGAGCCTGAGGGGTGGGTCTTGGAGGTTCCGTTGAAGACCGTTCATACCCATGGATCCCCAGGGTTGTTTGGATTTACGCCGCAGGAGCAACGGGCGTGGATCGACAACATTACGGTGACGCCGAACGCTCTTTGATGGAACGGGTTGGGTGTTCGGTGACGATGAATGCGTGAGCCGATCGCGGCGAGTTTTCGCGTTGATTAGGCACGATCAGCCCCGCTGGAAAAGAGGGGATTTGGATGAGAGTGGGGGACTACTTCCAGTCGAGAGCGGCGAGGATCTCGGCTTTTTTGACGCGATCGGTGTAGTCTGCAAAAGTCTCTGTGCCTTCTTTTCCGGAGTCATAGACGCGGAGGAGTTTATCGATGAAGAGGTGGAGGTCTTTGGCGATGATCTTCCCTTTGAGGAGTTCGTTGAAGCGGCGATTTTGACCGAGGCGTCCGCCGATGAAGGCGTCGAAGGCATCGACCATTTCGCCGTTGACCTTGGTTCGAGCGCCACGGAAGCCGATATCGGCGATTTGATGTTGTCCGCAGGAGCTTGGGCAACCGCTGAAGTGGATACGAATTTTGTCTTGGTACCAACCGGAATTGACCTCGAGTTGTTCGATCAATTCGAGCATGCGGTTTTTGGTTTCGCTGAGGGCGAGGTTACAGAATTCGATCCCTGTGCAGCTGACGCAACCTTGGCGGAAGTTGGAGGCATTATAGTCGAGGCCGAGAGCGGTGAGCTCAGCGCGGAGAGCGGGCAGATTGCTCTCGGGAATATTGATGATGAGGAGATTCTGTTTATTGGTGAGGCGGATCTGATCTTGTTGGGGAGCGCAATATTTGGCGGCGATTTCGCCGATTTTGGCGAGGATGCCGGTGCGGATGCGGCCACCGGGAAGGCAAATGCCGACCCAATATAAGTCGGATTGTTTTTGTTTATGGATGCCGAGGTGATCGGTCTCTTGATCTTTGATGACGGGGAAATCGGTATGTGGAGAAAGGGTGAAGCCGAGGAGGGCTTCGATTTCTTGGAGGAAGCGTTCGTGTCCCCAGTCGGCCATGAGAAACTTCAGGCGAGCTTTCTGGCGTTGGTGGCGGTAGCCGTGGTCGCGATAGATGGTGCTGACGGCTTTGACGACTGGCCAAACCTCTGCTGGTTTGAGGAAGCAGTGGAGGGTTTGGGCGAGTTTGGGTGCGGCGCTTAATCCTCCACCGACCTTGATTCCGAAGCCCCGTTCTTCGGTGCCATTGACGTTGCGGATCAAGCCGAAAACGCCGACGCAATTGATATCGGGCTGGGCGCAATGGATTGAGCACCCTGAGATGCTGATTTTGTATTTGCGGGGAAGGTTGGAGAACTCTCGATTGTTTTCGAGAGCCGCGTTGACCTCCATGAGTTGGGGTGTGGCGTCGATGATTTCTTCGGGGTCGAGGCCCGCGACTGGGCAACCGACGACATTGCGGGCGATATCTCCGCAGGCGCCACTGGTGGAGATTCCGACGCTGGCGAGTTCGGAAAAAATCGTGGGGATTTCGTCGATGCGCAGCCAGTGGAACTGGATGGTCATGCGGGTGGTGATGTCGCAGAAGCCGTGGCAGAAGCGATCGGCGAGTTCGGAGAGTTTGACGGCTTGGGCGGAGGAGAGTTGGCCACCTGGGAGGCGCAAGCGCATCATGAAGTAGCCACTTTCTTTGGGTTTTTGACGATAAACGCCATACCACTTCATGCGATCGAAGTCTTCAGGATCAATGGTTTCGAAGCCTGATTTAGCGTAGCGATAGATATCGTGGATGACATCGAGGCCATCTTTATCGAGTTTCATTTTTTCTTGGGGGGTGAGTGGAATGAGGCCCTGTTTGACGGCGGCGAAGTTTGGTTGGATATCGATCATAACGAGAAAAAGAGGAGATAAAGTAAGGGGATAAAAGATCAAATCAACAAGATTGTCTTCTGGGGTGAGGAGACTCTGGTGGGGACGGATCTTTTGGGGGAGGATTCGGTGGAAACGGGTAGATATTTAAGTGCTGGGGTTGTGGAACTTGGGGATGAGAGCGAGGCCGAGGAGACTGAGTGCGGCGAAGAAAAACAGGAGGGAGGCGACGCCGAGAGGGCCATATTTTCCTGTGGCGTAGAGCATGAGGAGCGGGCCCGTGCCGCCGACGAGGGCGGCGGCGGTGTTATAGGAGATGGCGATTCCCGAGACGCGGACGGGAGCGGTAAACAGGCGGGGAAGAATACTTAAATAGGCACCGATGAAGGCGCCGCCGATGACACCTAGGGAGAGGAGGGGAAGGGCTCCACATTTCCAGAGGGTGGCGAGGAGCGAGGGGAGAGTGGAAGAGGTGAGTTGAGAATTTTCGAATGGTTGGGGGTGGATGGAGGCGTAGGCAGGGAAGGCGCAGAGGAGGAGAAGGATGAGGGAGGCAGTGGATAAGCGCTTGGCGCCGAAGTGATCGGCGAGCCAACCGCTGAGGATGTAGATGAGGGAACCAAGGGTGGAGGAAACGATGGAGAGAGTGTCGGCCAAACTTTGGGGCATTCCCGTGGCTTGAGTGAGAAAAGCGGGGAGAGCTAGGAATAAAGAAGCGACGACCCAGGCATGGAGAGAGCAGAGGAGGAAACCAACGATCAGGGATCGTGGAGAATCTTGGAGAAGAGATTTCAGGGGAAGTTTTACGACTAACTGATTGTCGTGCAAGTGGATGAATGCCGAGGTTTCGCCGACAGTTCGGCGGATGAAATAGGAGGCGACGCCGATAGCGCTCCCGAATAAGAAGGCGAGCCGCCACGCCCAAGTTTGAGAGTTTTCGTAACCGCAGAGAGTCTCGATGGTGAGGGCGACGCCTTGTCCGAGGAGGATTCCTGAGTTGACGCCCGCGAGTAAAATGGCCGTGACCAAGCCGGCGCGTTTGGGGCCGGCGTGTTCGCTGAGCCAGCAGAGCGACGAGGGGATTTCGCCACCGAGGAACATGCCTTGGAGAATGCGTAATCCGACGAGGAGGATGGGGGAGGCGAGGCCGAGGGAAGCGTAGCCGGGGAGGATGGAGATGAGCAGAGTGCTGGCGGCCATTCCGAGGACGGTGTGTGCGAAGACGTGGGCGCGTCCGCGTCGATCGGCGAGATGAGCCCAGAGGATACCGCCGAGAGGGCGAGCGAAATAGCCGACGGCGAAGACGGCGAAGGTTTTGAGAGTGGCGGAGGCGTTGGCATTGGCGGGGAAAAAAGTGCGTCCGATTTGGGGGGCGAAGACTGCAAAAATGACAAAGTCGTAGAATTCGAAAATGCCTCCGAGGGCGGAGATGAAAGTGGCTCGGTAGAGAGAGTTGCGCACGGATGGCCGAGGAAAATGGATGGAGTTGATTAGGGGGTTGGGGGGAGAGTGGGGAGAGATTTCCACCAGAGGAGGAGAGTGGAAGCGAGTTGATCGGCGAGCTGAGATTTTTCTTGAGAGAGATTGTGAGTTTCGGATGGATCGGTGGAGAGATCGTAGAGTTCGAGGCTGGAGGAGTCTGGGTTGATGAGGAGTTTCCAACGACCGTCGCGGGTGGCGAGGGAGGGGCTGCGATCTTTTCCAGCGGGGTAGAGAAAATGGTGAGGGTTGCGACCGTATTCCCAAAAGAGGGGAGATTTTCGGGGGGTGGAGTGTCCGAGGAGGGCGGCGCTGAGGTCTTGGCCATCGAGGGTGAAGTCTTTGGGTAGAGGGGCGCCGGCGATCGAGCAGAGGGTGGGAAAAAAGTCGACGGCGGAGAGGATGGTGGTGTTATCGGTTTGATTGGCGGGGGTATGGGAGGGCCAGCGAACGATACAGGGGAGGTGAATTCCGGCTTCGTAGAGGCTCCATTTGGCGCCTCGGAGGCCAGCGGAGCGGGTTCCATTGAAGGTGGGGCTTGGTCCATTATCGCTGGCGAAAATGATCAGGGTGGACTGATCGATGCCGAGATCTTTGAGGCCAGTGAAGAGGCGTCCGAGTTGTCGATCCATCTCGCGGAGAACGGGTTGGAAGTTTGCTGGGGTATCGCCTTTGGCGAGGCGCCCTTCGGGAACCCAAGGGGTATGGACATCGTCTGGCCAGAGTTGAACGAAGCAAGGTTGGGAGTGATTTCGGCGGAGGAAATCGAGGGTTTGGTCGACAAAAAAGGCGGTGCGATCCCAGCGTTTGATTTTCGGGGTGGGGTTATTGGGGGTTGATTCGATGGCGGGGTGGGGATCGGGGCTTTCCCAAGTGCTGGCGGATTCGTCGAAGCCATAAGTGGAAATTTTGGGGGCATTGAGGACATCGCGACCGCCCCCGAGGTGCCATTTTCCGAAGTGAGCGGTGGCATAGCCGGCGGCTTGGAGTTGGCGAGCGATCGAGGGAGCGTGAGGGTCGAGGAAATCTGCCTGTTCGCTGGCGCGGTTACCTTGGCGGGTTTGGAGGTAATTGGTGATCTGCCAGCGGGCGGGAAACATTCCCGTGAGGAAGCCTGTTCGGGAAGGGGAGCAGACTGGGGAAGCGCTGTAGAACTGGGTGAAGCGGGTGCCTTCTTTGGCGAGGCGATCGATGTGTGGGGTGAGTTGGGGATCGCCACCGAAGCAACCGAGATCTCCTGGGCCGAGGTCATCGGCGAGGATGAAGATGATGTGTGGGTGGGGGGATTCGGCGGCGCGGGTGATAGGGTGGAGGGTGAAGAAAAAAAGCGCGAGGAGGGGGAGCGCTCGGTGAAGTACGGTGATCAAAGTGGGTGGATGAAGAGCGGTGATTAGGGGCGACTTCTGCCTTGTTCGCGGAGTTGCTGGAGGAGGGTGGTAAGTTGGCGGACCTTTTCGGGTTCAGTGGCGGCGCGATTTTTGGTTTGTCCGAGGTCGTTGGAGAGTTGATAAAGTTCGTTAAGTTCGGGGGTTGATTTACCCCCTTTTTCGAGGAGGACCCAGTCGCCTTGGCGGATGGCGAGAGGTCTGGGGCCGTTATTTTGGAGGACGAGATGATCGCGCGGTGGGGTGGGGGTTTTTTCGCCGAGGAGAGCGGGGAGGATATTGAAGCTATCGGGTCCGGCGTCGTTGGGGAGACTTTGGCCAGTGAGAGCGGCGAAGGTGGCGAGGGTATCGATATGGCAGATTAACTGGGGTGAGGTAGTGTCGGCGGGGAGGTGATTTGGCCAGCGAGCGATGAAGGGCACGCGGTGACCGCCTTCGTAGAGTGAGCCTTTGATTCCGCGGAGTTGACCATTGGGCAACTGCTTGGCGTGGAGGGCGTTTGTGCCATCGGAGTAAGTGCTTTTGATGGCGCCGCCGTTATCGCTGGTGAAAATGACGAGGGTATTTTTGCGGAGGTTGAGGCGGTCGAGGGTGTCGAGGATTTGGCCGACCGTCCAATCGAGTTGCTGGATCACATCTCCCCGGGATCCGCATTGGCTGGAGCCGCGAAAGCGAGGATGGGGGACCATGGGTTCGTGGATATCGTGGGTGGCGAGGAGGAGGAAGAAGGGGGTAGTTCGTGGGGTTTCGAGAAATTTTACGGCTTGAGTGGTGAGGAGATCGGCGATGTTTTCGTCGACCCAGCGGGCCGCCTTTCCGCCGGTCATGAAACCGATGCGGGGGATGCCGTTGATGATGGAATCGGAGTGGTAGGAATCGCCATGGATTTTGAGGATGGCGCCGGGGTCACGGCCGGTGGGATCGGAGCCAATTTTTTCTTGGAAACTGACTTGGATGGGATCTTGGGGATCGTAGCCGACCACCGAGTGATTTTCGATGAAGACGCAGGGGACGCGGTCGCCGGTGGCGGGGATAAAGAAAGCGGAATCGAAGCCGAGTTCGAGAGGGCCTGGGCGGATATCGCCGTTATAAATGGTGGGAGTGTTGCTGAGGCCGAGGTGCCATTTTCCGATGAGAGCGGTGGAGTACCCGGCGTGTTTGAGGAGAGTGGGGAGGGTGAAAGCCGTGGTGGGGATGAGGGCGGGGGTATTGCCGGCGGCGATGCCTGTGCCTGGTTGACGCCACGCGTAGCGACCGGTGAGGAGGGCGAAGCGTGTGGGGGTGCAAACGGAGGCACTGGAGTGGGCGTCGGTGAAGCGGGTGCCGTCTTTGGCGAGGCGATCGATGTTTGGGGTGAGGACATGGGTAGCGCCGTAGCAACCGAGATCTCCGTAGCCGACATCATCGGTGAGGATGTAGAGGATATTGGGGAGAGGACTGGGGGGTTGGGCGGCTTGCGGAGAAGAGGTGAGGAGGAGATAAAGAAGAAAGAAGCGGAAAGGAGGGATCATGGTCGAGGAGGTGGCTGGGGGAGGTTTTTTTTCTGGTGAAATGGGGACGGGATGACTTGGGCGCGGGTTGCCCAATTTGTCCATTGGGTGGCGAGGGCTTGGACGCGTTCGGGTTGTGAATCGGCGAGGTTGAGGAGTTCGGCGCGATCGGTGGAGAGGTCATAAAGTTCCCAAGGGGCGGAGGCCCCTTTGGCGACGAGTTTCCACTGATCTTGACGGATGGCGCGGTTGCCTTCGTGTTCCCAGACGAGGGGGTGTGAGCGAGTGAGGGGGCGATCGGTGAAGGTGGGGGTGAGGCTGATGCCTTCGAGGGGGGTGATTTTTTCTCCGTGGAAATCGGTGGGATAGGAGGCGGAAGCGACCTCGATAATCGTGGGGAGGATATCGACGAGTTGGCCTGGTTGGGAGGAGATGCGGCCGGCCTTTTTGGGGGTGATGGTGGCGGGCCAGGAGATGATCAGAGGGGTGGAGATACCGCCTTCGTGGACCCAATGTTTGTATTCGCGGAAGGGGGTATTGCTGACATTGGCCCAAGCTTGGCCGTAGGCGATGTAAGTATCTGGGGGGCCTGGGAGGACGCCGTAACCGGTGCGAACGGGATAACCGTCGCGGGTTTGTTTGGGGAGACTATCGTATTGGAACTGGTCTGGTGGAAGAGGTTTTAGAGATGGAAGCGTTTGGCGCGGAGTTGCTTGGGCGCCACGGCCGAAGGGTTCGGCGCAGGCGCCGTTGTCTTGGAGGTAAAAGATCAGGGTATTTTCCAACTGTCCTTGGGCTTGGAGTTCGGCGAGGAGGCGACCGACGCCTTGGTCCATGCGGTCGATCATGGCGGCGTAGACTTCCATGCAACGGGCTTCGAAAGTGGGGTCGGCGACCTTTGACCAGTCGCCAGCGATGGGGGAGAGCGTAGATTTTTCGGGGATGACGCCGAGTTGTTTTTGTTTGGCCCAGCGGGCGTTTCGGATGGAGGCGTAGCCTGAGTCGTAGCGGCCGTGATATTTGGCGATGTCGGCTTCTCTGGCGTGGAGAGGCCAATGGGCGGCGGTGTAGGCGAGGTAAAGGAAGAAGGGTGGAGGGGTGGGGAGTTGGGAGTGTTCGTGGAGGAAGCGGATGGCGTGATCGGTGAGGGCGTCGGTGTAGTAGAATTCTTTGGGTTGATATTCGGGATCGTTGGCTTGGCTGATTTGGGTATTATCGCGGATTAAAGAGCTTGGGTCCCAGTAGCTTCCGGCGCCGTGGATGGTGCCGTAGTAGCGATCGAAGCCGCGTTGGAGGGGCCAATTGGAGTGATCTTCGAGGGCCTTGGCGGATTGGCCTGGGGTGACGTGCCATTTACCGACGGCATAGTTTCGGTAGCCGGCGGGGTGGAGGACTTCGGCGATGGTGAGGCATTGGCGGTTGAGGTTTCCGCGGTAGCCCGGGAGATGGTTATCGTTGACCATGTGACCGACGCCAGTTTGGTGGGGGTGCAAGCCGGTGAGGAGCGAGGCGCGGCTCGGGCAGCAGCGGGCGGTGTTATAGAATTGGGTGAAACGGATTCCGTTGGTGGCGAGGGAATCGAGGTGAGGGGTGGAGATTTCGCTACCGAAGCAACCGAGATCGGAGAAGCCCATATCGTCGGTGAGGATGACGATGATATTGGGTCGGGTGGTGGTTTGGGGAAGGGCGTGTGAGGAAGCGAGGAGGGCGAGGAGGAAGAAGAGAGAGAGGAGTGGGCGCATTAAATAGGGGAGGTGGAAGGTGGGTTGGGGAGGGAGCGGAGGGTGGCGGCAGCGGCTTCGGGGGTGAGATCGCGTTGGGGTTCGGCGAGCATTTCGTAGCCGACCATGAATTTTTTGACGGAGGCGGAGCGGAGGAGAGGGGGATAGAAGTGGGCGTGGAGTTGCCAGTGGTCGAGATGGGATGGGGAGAAAGGGGCGCCGTGCCAGCCCATGGAATAAGGGAAAGAGACCCCGAAGAGTTGATCGTAGCGGTGGAGGAGTTGTTGAAGGATCTCGGCAAGCGATTGGCGTTGAGTGGGATCGAGGTCTGGGAGGCGGGCGACGGGGAATTTGGGGAGGAGGAGAGTTTCGAAGGGCCAGACGGCCCAGTAGGGGACGACGACTAACCAGTGAGGATTTTCGATGACCGTGCGGGTGGCGAGTTGGGCTTCGCGGTCGGCGTAATCGAGGAGGAGAGGGCGGTGATATTTTTCGAAGTGGAGGCGTTGGGAAAGGTCTTCTTTGGTGATTTCGTTGGGGAGTTGATCGCTGGCCCAGATTTGGCCGTGGGGGTGGGGGTTGGAGCAACCCATGATTTCGCCTTTATTTTCGAAGACTTGGACCCAAGTCCAATGGCGTCCGAGGGTGGAGGTTTCATCGGCCCAGCGGTTGATGACCCCGAGGATTTCGGGGGTGGGCATTTGAGCGAGGGAGAGATCGTGTCGTGGGGAGAAACAGATTACCCGGGAGACTCCGCGGACGGGCTGGGAAAGGAAGAGGGGGTCGTCGGTGGAGATGGGATGGGATTCGGGGAGGAGGGCGGCGAAGTCGTTATCGAAAGCGAAAGTGGAAGCGTAGTGGGGGTTGCGTTGGCCGTTGGCGCGGAGGTTTCCTGCGCAGAGGTAGCAAGTGGGATCGTGTGGGGGTCGGGAGGCGGGTGGGAGGGGTTCGTTGCGGCCTTGCCAAGGGCGGAGAGCGCGGTGAGGGGAGACGAGGAGCCACTCGCCGGTGAGGGCATTGCGCCGACGGTGGGGAGACTCAGTGAAGTCGCTCATCGGCAAGGGTGAAGAGAGATTTTAGTACTTCCGATTGGGGAGTTCGGTGGTGGCGAGAGATTGATCGAAGAGGCGATCTGGGACAGTGGTGATTTTTTCGACGGAGCCGCCGGAGTGGAGGGTTTCGATGGCATCGAAAGCGAGAGGCCCGAGGAGGGGGCTGCATTCGACGGTGGCGTTGAGTTTGCCGGCGACCATGGCTTCGAAGGCGCCTTTCACGCCATCGATGGAGAGGATGAGGATATCGGAGCCGGGTTTTTTTCCGGCTTCTTCGACGGCTTGGATGGCTCCGATGGCCATGTCATCATTGTGGGCGTAGATGACCGTGAGAGTGGGGTGAACTTTGAGGAGGGCTTCGGTGACTTGTTTGCCACCGGCGCGGGTGAAGTCGCCGCTTTGGGAGGCGATGATTTTCATCTCGGGCGAGGCTTTGATGCCGGCTTCGAAGCCGCGTTTGCGGTCGATGGCGGGGGCGGCGCCTGGGGTGCCTTGGAGTTCGATGATTTGGGCTTTACCGTTGGTTTTTTTGGTGAGCCATTCGGCGGCCATCTGGCCTTCGGCGACGAAATTGGAAGCGATGAGGGTGGCGTAGAGGGATTGGTCTTCCACCTTGATTCCGCGATCGACGAGGACCACGGGGATTTGGGCTTTTTTGGCTTCGCGGAGGACGGGATCCCAGCCGGTTTCGACTACGGGAGCGAGGATGATGGCGTCGACGCCTTGGGCGATAAATCCGCGAACGGCTTTGATTTGATTTTCCTGTTTTCCTTGGGCATCGGAGAACTTCAAATTGACGCCGCGTTTGGTGGCTTCGTCTTGGATGGACTGGGTTTCGGCGCTTCTCCAAGCGCTTTCTGCGCCGACTTGAGCGAAGCCGACCGTCAAGGATTTGGAGGCGGCTTTTGGGGTATCGCTGGAGGAATCAGGGGATTTTTTTTGGCAGCTGAAAAGCAGGGTGGAGAGGGCGAGGGTGGAGGCGAGGCCGAGGAAGCGAAGGAGGAGACGGCGGGTGGGTTGCATAAGAAGAGTGGAGTTGGAGATTGAGAGGGAGACGATGAAGGGAAGTGTGGTGATGGACAATAATTTTTCGTTGGAGTGGGTGGGGGAGTTGAGAGAGAGGGGTTAAGGGGAGTCGATGATTTCGGTGGGGGAGAAGCGGCCCCATTTCCAGGCGAGGGCGGGGAGGAGGAGGAGATTGAGGGCTGTGCTGGAGAGGAGTCCACCGAGGATCACGATGGCCATGGGGCCTTCGATTTCGCGACCAGCCTCACCGCTCCCGAGGGCGAGGGGGAGGACGCCGAGGGCGGTGACGAGGGCGGTCATGAGGATGGGCACGAGGCGTTCGGAGGCGCCTTGGGTGGCCGTCTTGAGCGACCACTGGAGGCCTTCTTGGGTGATGAGATGATCATAGTGAGAGATGAGCATGATAGAATTTCGGGTACTGATTCCGAAGAGGGTGACGAAGCCGACCCAGGAGCCGATGGAAGTGGAGCCGCCGCTGAGGAAGACGGCGAGGATGCCGCCGACGAGGGCGAAAGGGAGGTTAGCGAGGACGAGGGCGACATGATTGAAGCGCCGGAAGACGAGGCAGAGGAGAGCGACGATTCCTGCGAAGGCGAGGGAGAAGTGGAGGAGCAATTCGCGGGTGGATTTTTGTTCTTCTTCGGCGGCGCCGCTCCATTCGAGGTAGAGGCCTTGGGGGAGGGAAATTTTTTTTTCGATGCGCTGGCGAGCCTCTTTGACAAAGGAAGCGACGGGACGGCCTTCGACATTGCAGGTGACGGTTTGGCGTCGTCGGGCGCCGTCGTGTTGGATATTGGGGCGGCCATTGGTGAGTTGGAGATCGGCGAGTTCGCGGAGGGGCAGGTGGAGGCCATCGGCGTTGGTGAGGAGGAGATCGCCGACGGACTCGGGATCTTGGCGGGCGGTTTTATCGAGGATAACCGTGAGGTTACGGGTTTGGTTTTCACGGACGATTTGAGCGACCGAGGAGCCTTGGAAAGCGATTTCGATGGTGTTGAGGACCTCGACGGGGCGGAAGCCGAATTGGGTGAGGCGATCTGGTCGGAGATGGACGG
The DNA here is from genome assembly GCA_037142835.1 of Verrucomicrobiota bacterium. Taxonomy (GTDB): domain Bacteria; phylum Verrucomicrobiota; class Verrucomicrobiia; order Chthoniobacterales; family Chthoniobacteraceae; genus Chthoniobacter. Next base: position 16,289 of record JBAWZW010000005.1, on the reverse strand, counting down.
CGAGGATGGGGGCACCTGGTGGGGATTTGACTTGGAGATCGGCATTTCCTGGGGTGGCGGCGAGTTGTTTGGCGACGAGGCGGGCGGTGGAATCGAGTTGATCGAGATTTTCGCCATAGATATTGACGACGACGGAAGCGGTTTCGCCGGAGATGGTTTCGCCGATCCGATCGCCGAGAAAAGTCATGACTTCGCTGGTGACGCCGGGGAATTCTTTGAGGAGCGAGCGGAGGAAGGATTGAGTTTCGGTTTCTTGGGTTGGGGTGGTGTGTGGTTTGAGTTCGATGTGAAACTCGCTGCGTTCTGGTCCGAAAGTGTCTTCGCCTTGTTCGGCGCGACCGATTTGTTCTTCGACCGTGGCGATGCGGGGATGAGCGAGCATTTTGGCGGAGAGGAGTTTACCGATGCGGAGGGATTCCTCGATGGACTGACCTGGGAGAGATTTGATGCCGACGACGAAGTGGCCTTCGCGGAATTCAGGGAGGAGGGCGCCATGAAAGTGGGGAAGGAGAGAGAGCGAGGCGAAGAGGAGAGCGATGGCGACAGTGAGGGAGAGTTTTGGCCAGAGGAGAAAGGGGTGGAGGAGACTGCGGTGGAGAGATTTAAGAGTGGCGATCCAACGGGGTTCGGGGTGGGATTTGGTGTTGCGGAGGAAGACGAGGGCGAGGGCGGGGGTGACGGTGAGAGCGACGACGAGAGATGCGAGGATGGAGAGGATAAAAGCGATGCCGAGTGGGGCGAAGAAGCGGCCTTGGAGGCCTGACATCGTGACTACGGGGAGGAGGACAACGGCGACGATCAGCGTGGCGTAGACTACGGCGGTGCGGACTTCGGTGGAAGCTTGGAGGACCACGCGCCAGAGGGGTTGAGGGGAAGGGAGGAGGAGGTTTTCGCGGAGGCGACGGAGGATATTTTCGACATCGATGATGGCGTCATCGACGACCACGCCGATGGCCACGGCGAAGCCGCCGAGAGTCATGGTGTTGAGGGAAACGCCGAAGGAATCGAGGACGAGCACGGCGCTGAGGAGGGAGAGGGGGATGGAGATGAAAGAGATAAAAGCGAGGCGGAGATCGAGGAGAAAGAGGACGAGGACGAGGGAGACGAGGGCGGCGCCGATGAGGAGGGAATGATTGACATTGGCGAGGGCGGTTTCGATGAAAGAGGCTGGTCGATGGAGGCGATTAAAGATCTGGATGTGTTTGGCGGAGAAAACGGGTTGGAGATCGGTGAGGGCGTCTTCGAGGGAGTGGGTAACGGCGAGAGTATTGGCACCGTATTGGCTGACCATGGTGACGAGCACGCCGGGGTCGCCCATGATGAGAGCGGCCCCGAAAGCGGGTTCGGGGGCGAGTTGAATAGTGGCGAGGTCGCGGAGGCGAATGATGGGAGAGCCATTGCGGACGACGACTTCGCCAAGCTCTTCTGGGGAAAAGAGTTGACCGTTTGTTTGGATGACGACTCGTTGATTGGGGGTATCGATAAAGCCCGCGCCGCGGATAGCGCTGGCGGTGCGGGCGGCTTCGAGCACATCGGTGAGGGCGAGGTGAAAGGCGGCGAGTTTGGCGGGTTGGACGGTGATTTGGAGTTCTTCGACTTCGCCGCCGAACACATTGATATGGGCGACGCCGGGGACGGCGAGGAGGCGGGGTTTGAGAGTCCAATCGACGAACGAGCGGAGTTCTTTAGCGGAGAGACTTTTGGAGACGAGCCCGATTTTGAGGAGGTCCATCGTGGAGGAGGTGAGTGGGGAAAGGGTTGGGGGTCGGGCGGCGTCTGGGAGTTGGCGTCCGAGGGAGCCGAGTTTTTCGGCGAGGGATTGGCGGGCGAGATGGATGTTGGCGTTTTCTTTAAAAGTGGCGGTGACGACGCTGAGTCCTTGGATGCTTTCGGAGCGGACGGAAGCGAGATCTGGGGCACCATTGATGGTACTTTCGACGGGTCTGGTGACGAGCATTTCGACTTGTTCGGCGGAGAGACCTGGGGCTTCTGTTTGGATGGTGACTTGGGGGGCGACGAATTCGGGAAAGACATCGAGCGGGGCATGGGAGGCGACAATTCCTCCGTAGATGAGGAGAGTGATGGCCAAGGCGATGACGATCGATCGATGGCGGAGAGATCGTTGGACGATGAAGCCGAGCATTTATTCGGGATCTGGGGTGGTTTTGGATTTGAGTTCTTCTGAGAGAAGAGATTGGGCGCCGGAGATGACTACGAGTTGATCGGCAGTGATGCCGTGTTGATCGGGAATGAACCACCCTTTTTCGTCTTCGAGCGGGGAGAGGAGCGTGATGGGGACGCGGAGAAACTGGGTGGATTCTTGGAGATAAATCCAAGTGCGACCATCGTGGCGAAGGATCGCGGATCGGGGGAGGGCGAAGCCGTTGATGGGTGGTTGATCGATTGTGATCCAGGCGGTGGCGGCGTTTCCTGGGCGGAGAGGGAAGGGGGATTGATTGACGATGAGGAAGAAGCCTTGGGCTTGGGTTTTGGGATCGGTGTTGGGGGCTGGGGTGAGATTATCGGTGAGGATGGGTTGATCATCGTGATTGAAGGCGACGATTTTTGCGGAGACGACTTTTTGGGTGAGGGCATCGCCTGGGAGGAGATCGACGCGGAGGATGACGGTTTGGTTATTGGCGAGTTGATCGGCGAAAGTGTGTCTGAGGGAGGGGTTGAGGGAGGGGAAAGCGGTTGACCAGTTGAGGGTAGCGGTTCGGCGAAGGGCGAGGAGTTTGAGTTGATCGGTTTGGAACTGGGCCTGAGCCGTTTGGAGAGATTTTAGGGCGAGATTTTCGCCATTTTTGAAGAGCGACTGAGTGCGTTCGAAGTCGGCTTGGGAGAGATGAAGGGCAGTTTCTGCGGTACTGAGATCGAGGTCGAGGGCGAGGAGTGGTGCGGGGTCGATTACTTGGCCGTAGGCGATGCGACTGGGTTGGAGTTTGAGCGGGGAGAGTTTGACTGATTTGAGATCGAGAGCGGTGATTTTTTCTTGATCGAGAGATACGGCAAAGTTCTCTGGTGGAGATTCTTGGGTGGACGATTCTGGAGAGGGATCTGGGGAAGGATTTGGGGTGGGGGCGAGGTGGTCGCGGAAATTCCAGAGGGCGAAGCTGAGTCCGATTCCGAGGAGGAGAAGGAGGGACCACTGGAGAAATTTTTTCATGGGCTGAGGAGTTTTCCGGTAGCGTCTTCGAGTGAACCAAGAGCACGGGCGGCTTCGGTGAGGGCATCGAGTCTGGCGAGGCGGGTGGTTTGGAGTTGGACTTCTGCGAGGACTTGGGCGAGGCGGTCCGTTTCGCCGGCTTGGAAGCGACTTTCGAGGGAGGCGAGTTGTTTTTCTTCGGCGGCGAGCAGTTGGTTGGCGGTGATCATTTTGGCTAAAGAGCCGCGGTAGCTGGCTAAGGCGAGTTCGAGTTCACCGAGGGCTTTGGCTTGGATGGCGATGAAGTTGGCGGAGGCTTCGCGGCGTTTGGCGAGGGCCTCGGCGATGGGGCCACGATTTTGATCGAAGACGGGCAAAGTCAGATTAAAGCCGAGGGTCCATTTGTCTTGGCCTTGATCGAAGCTGTATCCTGGGCCGAGATGGAGGTCGGGCCATTGCTTGGAGATTTCTAAGCGGAGGAAGGCTTCGGAGGCGGCGTAATCGGCGAGGAGAGCGAGAACATCGGAGCGTTGAAGGAGAGCCGATCGTCTGAGGATTTTTTCGCTGGGGAGTGTGGGGAGGGAATCGATGGAGGTGAAAGAGAGCTGAATATTTTTCAAAGCAGCCACAGAAATGCCGAGGGCTGAGGCGAGGGTCGCTCGGGCTTCAGCGGTGACTTTTTGGGCGTCGGATGATTGTAACTGGCTCTGATTCAGAGCTAGGCGAGCTTGGAAAGACTCGACGCGCGAGGCTTCGCCGAGTTTAATGCGCTGATCGAGTAGGCGGGTAGATTCCTCTTGATGGGATTGGATTTGGCGGGTGATTTTTTCTCTTTCGGAGGCCGCGTAGAGAGTGAGGAAGCTACTTCTGAGGCGAGAGGCGACGAGGCGTTCGGTGGTGGAAAGATTGAGGGCGGCGAGATTGAGGAGGGACTGAGCTTGGTCGAGGCGATGGTGGCGTTTTCCAGCGGTCTCGATGGGGACGTCGAGGGTGAAGCCATTGGTCCAGGGGGAGAGTCCACCGAGGAGGCGGGAGATATTGGTGGAGGCGAAACTGAGGGTGGGGTTGGGGCGTGCGCCAGCGGTGAGGAGAGCGGCTTGAGCGATGGCTAATTTGGCGCGGGCGACTTCGATATCGGGGTGTTGGCGGAGAGCGATGGTGGTGAGTTGGTGGCGATTGAGGGTTCCTTTGGGGAGAGAACGTTGTTGGAGTTGGGAGGCGGTGTGTGCAGCGGTGATTGGTTGGGGTTGGTAGTGGACGCAAGCGGAGGTGAGGATCAGGGAGGTGACGAGGAGGAGAGGACGCGTGGGGATCATCGGTGCGGTTGGTAGAGCATTTTCGAAGGTGGAGCCGAGTGATGGAAAAGGAAGGCGCGAGGTGTTGGGTGGTGAAAAAAGGGCGTTGAGGCGGTGCTAAAGATCAGAGAGTTGAAGCGGAATCTGGAAGATTGGGCAAGGAGGTTGATGGCAACGGTGTTCGGGGGAATTTCGCGGGATTGCTTTGAGTGGTGGGGTGGGATTTAAGATGGAGATGATGAATGAAGAACGGTGGCAGTCTTATGAGCGAGCGACGGGGGCGATTTGCTTGGCGATCGGTGATGGAATGGACCAAGCGAGTCGAATCAAGGTGGTGGTGGATGCGCTATGGGAGGAGTTTGGGGAGGGATGTCCGGTTTCATGGGTTGGTTTTTATCGATTGGGCGAAGGGGAAATGATCCTTGGGTATTGTCGAGATAAACCTGCGTGTTCGCCGATTGGTTTGCATGGGGCTTGCGGGAAAGTGGGATTATCTGGCGAGTCCTTGATCGTGCGGGATGTTCGGGAGTTGGGGGCGGCTTACATTGCGTGTGACCCGCGAGATCTTTCTGAGGTGGTGGTGCCAGTGTATGGGCGATTGGGAGAGGTGATTGGGGTATTGGATGTGGACAGTTTTTTGGTGGGGGCGTTTGGGTTGACGGATCGGGTGGCTTTGGAGGGGATAGTGGCGAAATTTCTTGGGGAGATTTGACAACCTAGGTGGGTGGAGTTAAAAAACGAATCTTCAATGGTGATCACTCCTGCTCTGCTCCTCTCCTTTATTTTTCGGCCATCCTCATCTGGGGCGGTCAGAGGCGAGAATTTTTAAACTAAATTGACGACGATTTCCGATGTTGGTCCACTTGATTTGCCTCCGTTGCGGAGGGCGGTTGGGGATCATCGTGCATTGAGAGACGATGAATTTTGGCGGGAGATTCCCGCCTATTCGGCGGTGAGTGCGGAGGAATTTCGCACGCACACTTTTCAAAATCGGCAAACGGTGACGAACATCCGTCAGCTTCGAGAAACGCTGGGGAATCTGGTGCCTGAGAGTTTCTTTGCAGACTTGGATGCGGGGGTAAAGAACGCCCCGATGGCCTTGCGAATCTCGCCTTACTTGTTGGGATTGATCGACTGGGAGAATCCGCAGAGCGATCCGATACGCACGCAGTTTCTTCCGCTTCGTGGTCAGCAAGAGATTGATCACCCGATGCTTCGCTACGATTCACTGAATGAGCGGGAGGATTCGCCCGTGCCGGGGTTGACGCATCGCTATCGGGATAAGGCACTCTTTTTGCCCCAGGACTCCTGTCCAGTGTACTGTCGTTTTTGCACGCGGAGTTATGCGGTGGGGAGCGATACTGATGCGGTAGAAAAGCTTAAGTTGAGTGCCAATCTTGGGCGGTGGGAGCAAGCCTTTGCCTACATCGCGAGTCAGCCTGATTTGGAAGACATCGTGATTTCTGGCGGGGACAGCTATAATTTGAGTGCGGGTCACCTTCAAATGATCGGTGAGAGGCTATTGGGAATGCCGAATATTCGGCGGATTCGATACGCGACCAAGGGGTTGTGCGTGCAGCCTCAGAAGATTTTGAGCGATCACGGGTGGACGGATGCGCTGACTCGGGTGGTGGAACTGGGGCGTCGGATGCACAAGGATGTGGTGGTGCATACGCACTTTAATCATCCGAATGAGATCACGGGCATCACGAGGGATGCGATGAATCTTTTGACGGAGCGTGGGGTGCATGTGCGGAGCCAAGGGGTTTTGCAACGGACGGTGAATGATGATGCGGAGACAATGACGCAACTGGTTCGGCGGCTGAGCTTTGTGAATATTCATGCCTACTATGTTTATGTGCACGACATGGTTCCTGGGGTGGAGGATTTGCGGACATCGTTGGCGACGGCGCAATCATTGGAGAAATTTGTTCGAGGATCGACGGCGGGATTTAACACGCCAGCGTTTGTTTTGGACACGCCTGGGGGTGGAGGAAAGCGGGATGTGCACAGTGCGGAGAGGTATGATCGGGCGACGGGGATCAGTGTTTTTGAAAGTCCGAGTGTTAAGCCTGGTCGGCAGTTTTTGTATTTTGATCCGATTGGCGGGCTGGATGAGGAGCATCGGTGGCGGTGGAGTCAGCCGAGTGAGAGGCGAGCGATGATCGATGCGGCGCTGGCGATTTGAGGGGGCGATTTTGGGTGAGGAGGGGAGAGAGAAAGGAATTGATTTTGAAGCCAAGGGGTGGTGAATTCCGGTTGAAAATTTTCACAATTGTAACAATTAAACCAAAAAATTAAAATGATAACGCGAATGACATTGGTTGTGTTAACTGGTTGGTTGGTGGCGGGTTTTTTGAGTGGGGAGACGCGAGCGGAGGGGAAACGGTTGCAGGTCTTCATTATGGCTGGGCAGTCGAATATGGATGGGCAGGCGAACGTTTCGACGATTGATTTTTTGGGGGAGGATCCGGACAAGGAGAGGGCAGGGCTTTTGAAGAAATTTAAGCCGGATGGGAAGACGCTGATGACACGGGACGATGTGTGGGTGGCGAATGGGGGAGTCTATGACAAGCTCCAACCGGGATTTGGAGGGCGAAAGAACTACGATAAACTGGGGAGTAATATTGGGCCAGAGTATGCGTTTGGATACTTTATGGGCGAGGCCTTGGCGGAGCAGGTTTTGCTGATTAAATATGGTCCTGGTGGGCAGAGTTTATATGTGAACTTCCGTCCGCCGAGCGCGGGGATTCCTGAGGCGAAAAATATTAAGCCCGAGGATGTTGGCGGTCAGTACCGAGCGTTAGTGGAGATCGTGCACGAGGTTTTGGATAATTTGAAAAAGCACTTTCCGAGTTACGATGAGAAGGCGGGATATGAGATGGCGGGGTTGGTGTGGTTTCAGGGATACAACGACCTCTTTGATGAAGTGGGGCGGAAGGAATATGGGAAGAACTTGGTCTGCTTGATTCAAGATTTGCGGAAGGAATTTAAGGCGCCGAAGATGAAAGTCGTGGTGGGGGTGATGGGGGTGAATGGGCCACGGGTGGAAGAGGTGAACATCAAGCAGAAGGAAGTGCGTGAGGGTCAACGTTTTGTGAATACCGTTCCAGAATTCAAAGGCAACGTGAAGGCGATTGAGAGTGCGCCTTTAGTGCATCCGAAGATTCTCGAATTGAAGTCAAATTTTCTCTACACGAAAGAGCGTGATTTAAAGGCGAATCCAGTGACGCCCGAGGAGCAGGCGATGCTCCAGCGAGCGACTTCGAACTTGGGCTTTCATTACTTTGGCGAGGGGCGATTTTTCATCTTACTGGGGAAGAGTTTTGCGGAGGCGATGCTCGATTTAATGAAGAACCAGTAGGTGAGGGATAGCGGTGGAGATGGGTTTGAAGTGGTGAAAGATCAAGGCTGGGCCTGAGGTGGCGAGCCTTGGAGGATTTCGGTTGCGGTGGGGAAGTGGAGAGAATGTGAAGAGATTATTTGGGGGTAGGATCGGGATATTTCTCGTGGAGCCGCTTCCAGAAATCCTTCCAATACTTGTCATAGTAATCTTGGGCGGCGAGATCGATGTGGGGAAGTTTGGCTACTTTGGGAGCGGTCGCGGGATCATAGTTGGCGAGGTGATCTTGGCCGGCGCGGATGCGAGGGGAGACGAAACGCCAGTCGGAATCGCCGAGGACTTCTTGGCAAAGTTTGGCGAGGAGGGGATCGTATTCTTTGAGTTGGGCTCTGGTGTGGATGTGATTGTGGTCGTGATCCATGGTCCGGTTGGTATCGAACCAGTCTTGGACGCCTTCCGCCCAATATTCGGCGGAGTTGCCTGCGGCGTAGCATTGTTTGGGTCCACCGAAGACGATGAGCACCTTATCCTTTTCGGTGACTTGGGCGTCGGCATTGGAGGTTTGCCCATTGACGAGAATAGCCCCGCCGTTGAGGCATTTTTTAAGGAACTCGGGTGATTGATCGGGGAAAGATTCTACGAGAGCATTGAGGAGGCTGACTGGGGTGAGGCTTTTTACGCGGCGAAATTTTTGGGCGGCGTAGCCATCTTGGTAGATGCCTTTGGCTTTGGCATTGTTGAAGGCTTCTTTGAGTCTCTCATTGAGTTCTGGGGTGAAGCCTGCGCCTTGGATGACATGACCGAATTCGTGGATGAGAATGCTTTCGACCTGCATCCCGCCTTCGTATTCGAGGACATCTTCTTCGGCGAAAAGGACGACAGGTCGACCTGCGACCGTGGTGAGAAAGCCGCGTTGGCGCCAGTTGTAGAAGTCGAGTTCTTTGCCGGTTTTATCGGAAGAAAACATCGGGACATCGGAGGTGAGTTCTTGGTATCCGAGAAGGATGCAGAGGACATGGCGCTCGCGGATTCGTTGGGCGATCTCTGGTTGGAGGGTGCGCATGACGCGATCAAATTGGTAAGCGGCCTCGAGGAGGGTGGTGTCGGAAACCTTCTCAGAAGTAGCGATGAGAATATTTTGGACGAGAGTGGTTTTCTTGAGAAAGGCGGAGTCGAGTTTGTATGTGGCGACGAGTTCTGGGGAGGGTGGTTGGACGGAGAATTTCTCTGCGGCGGCGCTGGGGTGGTGGGGGAGGAGGAGAGTGAAGCAAACGGAGAGGAGAATGAATTGATGATTGAAGCGTGGAATAGTCATGGAGATTGGAAAGGAAAGAGGGTGAAGTTTTGGAGAAGGATGGGGTGCGAATATTTTGGATAAAAGGAAGGAAGCAATGGGGAAGATTTTGGGAAGATTCGGGCGAAGGGCAAGGGGATGAGGAGAGCGGTTACTGGATGGGTGGGAGGGTGAGTTGCCAATACCAATGAACGAGTTCGGGGCCGGAGAAGAGCCAGAGGAGGGCGCCGAGAGCTAGGTAGGGGCCAAAAGGGATGCGGGTGGACCACTCGCGACGGCCGATGAGGAGGGTGAGGAGGCCGATTACCGAGCCGAAGACGGACGCGCTCATGATGGTGAAGGCGACGGCTTGCCAGCCAAGGAAGGCGCCGATGCAGGCGATGAATTTAACATCCCCGAGGCCCATGGCTTCTCGGGGGAGAGTGACCGCGGTGACTGTGCCGTGGAATTCGGTTAGTTGATTGAGTTCCCATTTTTGGGTGGCGAGATGGATCCAATCTGAGGTGCACCTGACGGGGACATTTTCAAAGGATTGGCCATCGATGGTGATGGTGGAACAGTTGAGGAGAATTTGTTCATTACCTCGGTAGAAGAATTCACTCCAGAGCATGGATTCGTCGCCGATGGTGAAGTCGGCTTCTTCGTCACGGCGGATCCAGGAGAGGGGTTGGGGGGTTGGATAGGTGAGTCGTTTTTTGCCGAAAGCTAATTTGCCGAATTGAACGACCAGCCAGAGGGCGGAGTAGCCGACGGCGGCGCCGAGGAGGCCGAGGAGGCCACCGTGGATTGGGGAGGATTGGCTGTGGAGGATGGGAATGGCAAAGCTGAAGAGGACGCCCACGATCGTGCCGCCGATGGTGATTTCGTCGGGGATGATGAAGTGTTCAAAATCGATAAAAGTGGCGACGATGAAGAGGGCAGACATCACTGCGTAGGGGAGGACGAGGAGGAGGGTGTGATTTGGGGAAGTGGTTCCAGCGGAGGCGGATACTTTGAGCCAAACGGCGAGAAAGAGGAGGGCGGTGAGGAGTTCGACACCGAAATAGCGGAAGGCGATGCGGGTGTGACAATTGGCACATTTGCCTCGAAGAAACAGCCAACTGAAGAGGGGAATATTGTGGTAAAAAGGAATGGCGTATTGGCAACTTGGACAAAAGGAGCGCTTGGGATGATTGACGGAAAGTTCGCGGGGCATGCGGTAGATGCAAACATTGAGAAAAGAGCCGATGGAGGCACCGAGGATGAACGCGAAGGAGGCGAAGAGATAATCGTAGAGAGGCGGCATGGAGAAGGGGATTATTGGTGTCGCGGGGTTTGGGGTGATGGGGAGGGGACTTTGGCTAATTCATCGAGGAACCCGCTGAGTGGGGTGTGGGGATCGGGTCGTGGGGTGGAGTTGAGAATTTGCTCGGCTGTGAAGGGATTTGCGAGGCCAGTGCGGTGCATTTTGCGGAGGGTGATATTGACGACATCGGCGAGGCAATAACGATCGAGGATTTGGGCGATGGCGTTTCGGACATCGAGCATGAGCATGCGGAGGCCGCAGTGATCTTCGTCTGGGCAGGAGCAGCGTTCGTAAGCGGTGACACTGACGCAGGAAATGGGGGCGAGGGGGCCATCGATCAAGCGGATGACTTGACCGAGAACGATCTCGCGGGCGGGTTTAGCGAGGGAGTAACCGCCGGCCTTTCCGCGCTTGGTTTGGATGAAGCCCCCGAGGCGGAGTTGGGTGAGGATTTGTTCGAGAAACTTTACGGGAAGACGTTCTTTGGCAACGAGTTCACTAATTTTGAGCATGGGGCGACCCATGGCATCGGCGATGCCAAAATCGATCAGAGCTCGGAGGGCATATTCGCCTCGTTTGGAGAGTTTCATCGGGATGGAAGGGGAGGATTAGAGAGGAGATTGGGGGATGCGGAGGCCTTGGACTGAGGAAGGGAAATTTTTTCGTGGAGAGTGCGGAGTTGGCCGCAACCAGCGGCGACATCGATTCCTCGTCGTTGGCGGATAGTGCTTGGCAATTTGGCTTGGTGGAGAACGCGTGGACACTAGCGGGCGGCGGGGGTTGCGGTGGCGGACCCGGTGAAACCGTTGGTGGGGTTTAGGGGGATGAGATTGACATGGGCCGGAAGGCCGGAGAGTAAGGTGGCAACGGCTTCGGCGTGTTTTGGGGAATCATTGACGCCGGCGATCAGCGTCCATTCAAAGAAGATGCGGCGCTTGGTGCGGGTGGCGTAAGTTTGGCAGGCGTTGATTAAGTCGGGGAGAGGCCAGCGTCGGCTCGCGGGAACGAGGTTTGCGCGTTCTTGGGGATCGGCGGAGTGGAGACTGACGGCGAGGTTGTAGGGGTGAGGATCTTCGGCCAAGCGGAGGATTCCTGGGACGACGCCGACGGTGCTGATGGTGATGCGGGAGGGGGTTAAGCCGATGCCACGATGATCGGTGAGAATTTCCAAGGCTTTGAGGACGGCATCGTAGTTGTGGAGGGGTTCGCCCATGCCCATGAGGACGAGATTGCGGAGGCTGGTGGAGTTCTGGGAGCGCAAGATTTGTTCGACCTTGAGAACTTGGGCGACGATTTCGGCGGAGCGAAGATGGCGTTTGAATCCCATTTGTCCGGTGGCACAAAAAACGCAACCCATGGCGCAACCGACTTGGGTACTGACGCAAGCGGTGGAGCGACCGACATAGGCCATGAGAACCGTTTCGACAGTTTGACCGTCGGAGAGTTGGAGGAGGAGTTTACGGGTGAAGCCATCGGAGCTTGCGGTATCGGTGATGGTGAGTGGGGCCTCGAGAAAAAAGCGATTTCCTGGGAGGAGTTCAGATTTGACCCAGCGGGCGAGTGGTGGGAGGAAGGTTGGATGATCGGCAAGGTTGGAAGCGCTTTGGCGGTGAATCGCCCGCCAAAGGGATTGGGCGTGAATCGGGCGGAGTCCGTCGGCGACAAGGATATTTTCGAGGTCAGAAAAAAGGAGATCGTGCAGGGAAGTCATGGAGCGTGGCCAAGGAACGCGAAGGAGAGAGAACTCGCAACCCCGAAGCGAGGGAGAAATTATTTTTGCGAGAAAATTGCCAACGGAAAAAGAATCTGGCAGGTGAGTGTCGTTCCTTTGGTTTAACCCACTTATATTTCTGCTATGCGAATTGCCCGACTCACGTTTACTGCCATCACCCTTGCGATGTTTTCCTCTTTGGCCCAAGCGGAGAACTGGCCGCAGTGGAGGGGAGCCGCTTTCAACGGATCATCGACGGAAAAGAATTTGCCAGAGAGTTGGACGAAAGAGACGGTAAAGTGGGCAGTGCCGCTTCCGGGGCCGAGTGGAGCGACGCCGGCGGTTTGGGGTGATTCGATTTTTCTGACGAGTCCTGATGCCCAAAAGAATCTCCTGCTGATTTGTGTGAATCGGAAAGATGGCAAAGTGCGCTGGCAGAAGCAGATGGCCAGTGGGGACATTAATAAAGGGAAGGGGAATATGGCGTCGCCTTCTCCGGTGACTGATGGGAAAAGTGTCTTTGTGCTTTTTGGGACGGGCGATTTTGCGGCGGTCGATTTTGATGGGAAAATACTCTGGCAGCGCAACTTGGGGGCGGATTACGGGCGATTTGCGATTATGTGGCTTTATGGATCGAGCCCCTTACTTTTCAACGGGAAACTTTATTTGCAAGTTCTCCAGAGGACGCCTGCGCCTGCGGATTATCCTGGTTTAGCTGGTGGCGATCCTGTGCGGGAGAGTTACTTGCTGGCAATGGATCCCGCTACGGGAAAGACGCTTTGGAAGCAAGTGCGTCCGAGTGCGGCGAAGATGGAATCTTTGGAGAGTTATGCGACGCCGATTCCGAGTATGGGGGCGAATGGGCAAGCCCAGATTCTTTTGGTGGGAGGGAATTGTGTGACGGGGCACGACCCTGAGACGGGGGTGGAATTGTGGAGGGGATACGGTTTGAATCCGAAGGATGGGGAATGGATGAGGGTGGTTCCATCGCCAGTGAGTGTGGGCGGGTTGGCGATCGTTTGTGGGCCAAAGAAAGAGCCGATGCTGGCATTTCGGACGGATGGAAAAGGGGATGTGAGCACCACGGGATTGGCGTGGAAAGTGGATGATCGGAAGACGCCTGACGTCTGCACGCCCGCTTATGATGGGAAAGATCTTTATGTGGTGGATGGGGATGGGCACACCTTGAGTTGTGTTGATCCGAAGAGTGGGGAGAAGAAGTGGACTGGTGAGTTGCCAGATCGGACGGTGATTCGGAGTAGTCCGACGGTGGCTGACGGGAAAGTTTATATTGTGAATGAAAAAGGAACGGTGATGGTTTGCGCTACGGGCGGCGTGTTTAAAGTGTTGGCTACGAACGTGATGGGGGATCCTGAAGGGACGCGTGCCAGTTTGGTGGTGAGTGGTGGTCAGCTCTTTTTGCGGACGACCTCGGCTCTTTACTGTGTGGAGAAGTCGGGGGGATTTTAGGGAGGGGTGGTGGGGAAAACTCTTTCGCGTCTTTTGGACTGGGAATGACTAGGGCGGATCGCTGGGCGGATCACCTTGTTGCGCGCTGGTGTGATCAGTGCAGTTGACGTCGGAGATCCTGAATTGAGCTGGTAGGGAAGCCCCTTTTCAAATAACCAAACAGGTCATGTGGAAGCCATCATGCAAAGGTCATCAATCCTCAAGCTAGCCTGTTTACTGGTGGCGATGGGGATCGGCACGGTGAAGATTGGTGCCGCCGAAAAGATCAATGGCGAACCGCAACCAGCGGAGCAGTGGGCTGTCTTTGAGACCTCGTTTACCTCTGGTCAGAAGTATGCCAACCCGTTCATGGACGTGGAGGTCGATGTGGTTTTTCGTCATGGCGATCAGCGATGGATTGTTCCGGCGTTTTGGGCCGGTGGCGACCTGTGGACGGTTCGATTCGCGCCGCCCTTGCAGGGCGATTACACCTTTGAGGCCCAGTGCTCGGATCCAGTGAACCGGATGGTGAACGAGGCATCGCCAGCCCTGCATGTTACTGCCTACAAGGGCGATAATCCCTTGCTTCAGCACGGCTTTGTTCGTGTGGCTGGGGATAAAAGGCATTTCGAGTATGGGGACGGCACGCCGTTCCTCTGGCTGGCGGACACGTGGTGGAAGAACCTCTGCAAGCGAATGACCTGGGAAGGATTTCAGGAGCTGACCGCCGACCGCAAGGCAAAGGGATTCAATGTGGTGCAGATCGTGTGTGGTCCTTATCCTGACGAAGGGTTTCTCGAACCGCGACTCGAGAATGAGGGTGGGCTTCCTTACGATTCGATCCAATTTGCTAGAGTGAATCCGAAGTATTTTGACTTCGCGGATCGTCGATTGAGGCATCTGGTGGACGCGGGCATTGCGCCAGCGATTGTGGGTGCGTGGGGGCGGGGAGATTGCAACAGCATGGAGGCGATTGGGGCTGCTGGTTTGAAGCGGCACTGGCGGTATCTAGTGGCTCGCTACAGTGCCTATCCCGTCTTTTGGATTTTGGCGGGGGAGATTCCCGAAGAAACCAAATGGGGGAAGGGGCCTTGGGCGGAAGTGGCGAAGTATCTTCGGAGCATTGATCCCTACCATCGCCCGTTGACCTGCCATACGGGCTATGGGCGTCGGGGCGCGGCTGGGGATAGTTATGTGATTGACTTCGACATGGTTGGTGGAAATCACGACGAACGAGTGGCGGTGGAGGCGAAAACGCTGGCGATAGTGGCGCGAGCTTATGCGACAGAACCGCCGATGCCGGTGCTGGTGGGCGAGACCTGTTATGAGGGGCACATGCAGCAGGGGTTTGGGGATGTGCAGCGCCGGATGTTCTGGGGAAACATCTTGAGCGGGGCGGCGGGTCATACGTATGGGGCGGCGGGTGTCTGGCATGCCAGCGTGGAAGGCGACCCCGGCTGTGCGTCGTCAGCGTTTGGAGGTAAAAAGGTGTATGACTGGACTACTTGGAAGGAGGGCATGAACTATCCTGGCGCCACCCAGTTGGGGATCGGCAAGAAGCTGTTGGAGGAATATCCGTGGACACGCTTCGAGCCACATCCCGAATGGGCGCCTGGTTGTATGGCGGCGGGGATTCCGGGGGAGGTGCGATTTATCTACCAGCCCCGCCGG
This sequence comes from Verrucomicrobiota bacterium, assembly GCA_037142835.1. Taxonomy (GTDB): domain Bacteria; phylum Verrucomicrobiota; class Verrucomicrobiia; order Chthoniobacterales; family Chthoniobacteraceae; genus Chthoniobacter. Next base: position 1,096 of record JBAWZW010000005.1, on the reverse strand, counting down.
GGTATTTACAACTGGGAAGGGACAGTGGTGAAGCACCTAGAACGGGACGTGCGATATCATGTCTTCTACTTTGATCCAGTCACGGGTCGACGCTTTGACCAAGGAACGGTGATGGATGTCGGGCCCACTCCTTCCCCTTTGACTGGGCACACGAAGCCGCGGCTATTTGCAGACTCATTCGACAATGCCGACGTCACGTCTTGGAAGGATTATGGCACCCCGACGCGACGAGGGAATGCCCGTTTGGTTGGTGGTAAAGGCATGGTCACCGTCGCGGAGAAAATCAGCGAAGTGGATGTGATGGCCAGCGTTGATGCTCACAGCGATGCGGAGGCGGGGATTATCTTGCGATTTCACGATGCGGGCAATTATCTGGTGGGGCTTTATAGCCCGTCGCTGAGGGCGATTTTTCTGCATGACCGTAAAAACGGGCAATGGGGCGAGATGCTGGGCAGGGTGGAGGTCCCGAAAGTTGGTTCGAACATTCATCTTCTTGCGGCGGCGAGCGGTGAGTTCGCCAGTCTGGTGCTGACAGACGGCCAGCGGACCTATCGCACTCCAGTGGTCAAGGTGGGGAATACGACGCCCGGCAAGGCTGGGTTGTGGTTGTTCCAGATTGGTGACCAGCAGGAATTTGGCAATTTTGAACTGTCTCCAGCGGCCTTTACTCCACCGAAGATTGAAGTCGGTGGCAAAGTGGATCGTTTGCTATCTGGGGATTTCAAGGCACCGCCTCTGCCCTCGCCTCAGGATTGGGTCTTGGTCTTGGAGCGAGTGAAGCCGTGAGACTCTCAAAAGTCGTTGAGGGGAATCGGTGAGCGCGTTTGCGGGCTATCGGTCAGCGGTCTGGGGAGGTGCTTACGGGGTAGAGATGGGAGGTGGGTAGCTTGGCGCAAGAAACGTCTGAGAATCGCGGGATCCGCGTTGGCAACTGGAACACCAAAGGGAAGAACCTGCGATCCTTGCCGGTGTCGGGGGCGTTCTGTCGGATACTGGGGGTGTCGATTCGCTCAACCCCCGGCTGAACGCTGGCATCCCTCCGGGATGGGGGATGGCGGGTGGAGTTGTCGCTGGGGTCAGTGAAGCTGGGCGGGGG
>JBAWZW010000004.1:0-57394 GCA_037142835.1 Verrucomicrobiota bacterium | reverse complement strand
ATCGTTCCCAAAGGTTCACCCAAACGCTCCGCAATTTCGATCTGCGTCATCGAAGAAAAAAATGCCAGTTCAATCGCCTCCCGCTGATCGGTTGAAAGCTTTTTCATTACCTCACGCACCAAATCATTCGTCTCCCCAGCACTGACTAATTCGAAACTGTTGCGGTCGTCAAACTTCTCAAAAGAATCGGATTCCTGTTGGAAGTCATCTTGCAACCGACTCCGCCGCTGAGTCGATCGAAGGCGATCAATGGACTTGTTCCGGGTCAATGTGACCGCCCAAGTCATCGGCTTACCCCGAGCTGGATCATAAAGGGGAGCCTTCTCCCAAATCTGCACAAATACATCTTGGAGAACATCTTCGGCCGCCTCTTGATTGTTCAAAACTCGGTAGGCTGTCGAAAATAAAACCCCCGAAAATCGCTGGTAGAGTTCCTCAAAACTTCGGCGGTCGCCACGCGCAACCTTCTGTAAAAGCGCGACTTCAGCTTCCAGTTGCAGATCGGCGTTTGATTCCATCAGACGATCATGAGTGTCAAAGCCTATTGCGACAACATAAACCTAAGCCCCCCATAAAAACCTCTGCCAAACTTCACTTTTCTCCAAATCCTCCGCGAACAACTCCACGCCACATGAACAACCCAAATAGTTCGCTGCCTCAAAACTCCAAGAATAGGGACAATCTATTCGGCAAAATCACCTGCTCGAAGACTGGAAATCGGCAGGTTTCGGCGGGCATTGTCAGCCTTTCATCCTTAGCGCGCCACGCAAGACGACCCTTTTGAACTTCAAAGGTTGGCTTTAAAACATCTCCTTGTAAAAAACTCTCGTCCCCCAAACCCTTTGAATCGTAAATATTTTCATCATTTCTCAATTCTACGACTTTTTCTTCTCCTATGTTCCAGTTTAAAATCCCCCTCCTGATCACCTTCGCCATTCCTTTGCTCCTTGGAATCTTTTGGTTAACCAGCAACTCGCGAGCCGCCACCGAGACTCCCGTTTACCAAGTGGTTCGGACCGACGGAAAATTTCAGGTTCGCGACTACCCAGAACTCCGCCTCGCCACCACCACCATGCCCAGAGGCGAAATGAATAGTGGCTTTGGACAACTCTTCCGCTTCATCACCGGTGGCAATCAGTCCGCAGAAAAAATTGCCATGACCACCCCTGTCTTGATCGATACCGCCGATGCCACAAGAACCATGAGCTTTATTATGCCCAAGCTAACCGTCGAAAAAGGGCTCCCCAAACCAAGCGAAAATAACGTCACTCTTGGGCAACTCGCTCCCACCCGGTTCGCCGTCTTTCGTTTCAGCGGCGGCCGGTCAGTCGAAAATGAAAAAATCGCCGTCACTCAACTCACCCAATGGCTACTCTCCCAAAAAATCACCGCCAAAGGGTCACCACTTTTCGCTTATTATGATCCGCCGTGGACTCCGACTTTTATGCGCCGCAATGAAGTGTTCATGCGCATCCCAGTTCCCTAATCCTACAACCGCCTAGATCAAGTCGCCACAACCCTTGATCAGATGGCCGCAGCAATCGCTCGCCCCATCGCTTCGGTGCCCACGCGCTCAGTTCCCTCACTGAAAATGTCGCCAGTCCGGAGTCCGCTATCGATCACCCGACGGACGGCGACTTCAATAGCTTCCGCCGCTAACGGCTCACCTAAGGAATAACGCAACATCATTCCCACCGACAAAATCTGCGCAATTGGATTGGCAATCCCCTTCCCCGCAATATCCGGCGCCGTACCACCACTGGGCTCGAATAATCCAAATCGCCCCAACGCTGTCTCTTTTAATCCCAGCGACGCACTTGGCAACATCCCCAGTGAACCAGTGATCATCGCCATCTCATCACTCAGAATATCCCCAAAAAGATTCTCCGCCAAAACGACATCAAACCCCCGAGGATTGCGGATTAACTGCATCGCGGCGTTATCCACATAAAGATGATTCAGCGCAACTTCTGGATACTCCTTCCCCACTTCAGTGACCGTCTTCCTCCACAAAACCCCGTTCTCTAAAACGTTCGCCTTGTCTATCGATGTTAACCGGCGATCCCGGGTCATCGCCGCCTTAAACGCGACATGGGCAATCCGCACAATCTCGCTCTTTTTATACACCATGGTATCGATCGCCACCGGTTCCCCATCCACCTCGGAAATTCCTTTCGGTTGCCCAAAGTACAGCCCCCCAGTGAGTTCCCGCACACAGAGCACGTTGAAACCGCCCGCAATAATCGATTCTTTGACCGGAGAAGCATGGGTCAGATTTGGAAAACAAACCGCCGGCCGTAAATTGGCGAAGAGTCCAAAATGTTTCCGCAAAGGCAAGAGCGCCGCCCGCTCCGGTTGTTCATTCGGCGGGAGCGTTTCCCACTTCGGTCCACCTACCGATCCAAAGAGAATCGCCTCCGCATCTCCGCAAATTTCCAAGGTCTTGGCTGGTAACGCTTCGCCGTCATGATCAATCGCCACCCCGCCAACCCGAGCCTCATTCAACTCAAAACTCATCGAAAAGCGCGACTCCACCGCCCCCAAAACTCGGCGAGCTTCCGTCATCACTTCGGGCCCGATTCCATCACCAGGAAGGACTGCGATTTTAAATGTTTTCATCAGGTAGAGGAGACTAGCCAGCCTCTCGTTTTTGCCAACTCCAAAGAAGCCAGTTGAAATAAACCTCACCGGCAGTGATTGACGTTCCCCTTCCAAAACATAGGTTATCTGAATGATCCGGTGCCTATCCCAACCATTAATGCAACCGACATCTCTACCCTCCCCCAACCTTTCCCCAATCTCGTGCGGTAGTTCGTGGTTCTTGGCCATGTTCTTCGGTGCCAACCTTCTCGCCTTCGGCAAAACAACTCCACCCAAGCCAATCGAATCGGTAAAAGTGGCTGCCGTGCAGTGCTCCGCCGAACAAGGATCAGTCTCCGCCAACAGTCGAAAAGTCACCGAACTCGTCCGGTCTGCGGCCCGATCTGGTGCGAAAATTATCGTTCTCCCCGAACTCTGCCTCACCGGTTATCTCTCTCAAGATGGAAAAACCAATTGGCATCTCCCTGGTCACCCACTCGAACCCGAGTATCTCGGAAAAAATCCTTCACCAATCGCCCAATCCGTTCCAGGTCCTCTCACTAGGCACTTTTGTCGATTAGCCAAGGAATTGGGAATTTATCTAACCGTTCCTTTCATCGAAGTCGATGCCACCCTTCCAAAACCCCGCTACTTTAATACGATTTGCCTCGCCGATCCTCACGGACAATTAGTCGCCCACTACCGAAAGATCGAGCCTTGGCCACACGCTGAAAAGTCTTGGGCAACCCCCGGCAATCGAGGTCTCCAAACTTTTGATACAGAATATGGGCGGGTCGGCTTGGCGGTTTGCTTTGACATCCATCACGTCGTTCAGCGGTATCGTGAAAAGCACTTGTGGGCGTTGCTTTACTCAATCGCGTGGGCGGATTCCGATTACCCTGCGGAGTGGTTCTATCATGGTTTACCGGACAAAGTGCGGATGGAATTTCATCATCACGTCGTGGCGGCCAACTGGAGCGTGGATCATCCCCAAAAATGGCGGGGATTCGGCTTCAGTGAAGTCATTTCCAAAGAAGGAAAAGTCCTCGCAGCGGCGAAGAGCGTCTTCGGTTCGGAGATTGTCTTCGCCGACCTCCCCGTTGCCAAATCTTCAATGGCTGGACGCCCCCGCTGATCGTCCCGCTGGTTACGGCTTGGGCAAATCCTTTAAACTGATCAATCTCCCAGGGCTTTTATCCAACTCCGCCAACGCCATCACTTCGCGAAGTTTAATAATCTGTGGTCCCAACCCTCGACTCGTCGCCTCATCCACAGTCCAAGTTTGCTCAATTTCTTTCAAAACCGGTAACGCCGCCCCCCCATACAACTTCAGGGCGTCTAAACAAACGGCGATTCGCTCACCAGCCCCCCAGTTCCGCCAATCCATCGCCACAAAAGCCAGAGGAATCCCCTCCTTGATTCGCTCTTTCGCCAGTAACTTCACCCCAGCCAGACGGACTCCCCCCGCAAACATCTCCCCACTAGGTGCCTTCTCCGCAATCGATTTTACAATCACCGGGGCAAGGGCTCCGATGTCTGCCAATGTCAGGTATTGGTAGGCCGATCGTAGGCAACCTCGGGCCCGACCATCGTCGTTCTCCGCGACCGCTTGAATCGCTGGATACAGCAGACCGCGGTCGACGCCCTCAAGGGAAGATCCCAGCAATCCTCTGCTCCCCAATGCGCCCCCCGGATAAAATAGCGAGAAGGCTAACCCCCGCTGCTGAAACTGGCGCGGATCATGTGGATCCTGACGAGCACAGGCCTTGAGCATTGCTGGCAACGCGGAACGCGCCGCCTCGCCAATCCCTGCCAAAGCCTCCGCCGCACAAACTCGAAGCCAAATGTCGTCGTGGTCAAGGAGCCGAATCAGCGCCGGAACTGCCCCAGCTCCCCGTGCCTTTAATTCTCGCAAAGCTTGGCAAGCCCCGATCCGCCCCCGAGCGTCACTTGCCTCCAACATCCCAATCAATTTCAAGGTGGTCTCCTCTTGCCGTTGAGCCAAGCCCTCAGCTGCACGGGTACGCACGACCAACGACCAACTCCCCAATGCCTTGAGTACTTCGGCAATATCCAACTTCGCATAATCCAGAGTATGACCCGCCTCAATCGCCTCTCTTACGTCCACTTCACTAAGCCAAGTGTCTGCCTTAGCGTCCTTTCCCGTGAGAAAAATTTTTCGCAGGGGCAAAGCGTAAGTCAGCATATATCCGACCGTCGGATCCCAGTAACCGCTCGCCCCGCCCCCCAATCCTTGGTAGACGAAACTCCCCTTCCAAGTCCGGGCTAAATCATAATACCAACGCATCTCTTTCAAAAAAGCCGCGGCCGCTTTCGGCCCGCCACGCGCCACCCCTGGCCCCGCCCACTGATGACTAAAGGTATTTCCAGTGTGCCCTTCTTCCCGATCCTCGTAAGAAGCCACAATCAACTTTGTGTAAAATTGTGACCCCTCTTTCATCCCTTGGAGATCAAATACCAATGCCGCCTGACAATTTTTGCCATTGTCGTCGTGGCAGTTCAATGTCGGATTATGATCCCCATAAGGCACCGTTCCCTTGCCCACGTAATAACTCAAAAAATCATTCCCGCGTTTCAATGCCGCACCAATCTCGCCGTCCCCATCGGAAATCCCGCATTTCATCGCAAGGATCAATCCCATCTGACAAACCAATCCCGCCTGATTCAAAGCCCCATAGCCAGGGATGTTTCCATGAACCACCCCGCCATTCAAATCAGTCCACGCCATATTCGATCCCCAAGTCCCGATCCTACTCTGCCCCAACGCGATAAAATGAGCGTACTCCTGAATCGCGGGAAGCACCTCCTTATCCCCCGTCACCAGATAATACTCGGCAAGAAATGCACAAGTGTAGCCAGTAATCCATCCTCCAGGATTTCCTTGAACCCAATGATCAATCGGAAATCGCGGATTTTTCGGAGCGACCGAATGCGCTCTTTCCCGTAATAAAGGAAGGTACTGCGGATCCCCCGAAGCCAACAAAGCAAGGTCGCCCACCATGCACTTTCCAAAGTCTTTCGTCATGGCAATCTGCCGACATCCTTCCTCAAGAATCTTCTTCGACTTCGGACAGTCATAAGGGGCCGTTTCACTGTAAGCCCCCATCACTCGAAGCTTAACCAAGACTTCCTTCCGTTCCCCCTTTCGCCAGACGCTCAAATGTAAATTTCCCTCCTTTTCTGCCTCGCCGATTGCCAGACCAAAGCTCTTTCTCGCATCACGGACAAAAGGCTTTCCCTCCACCCCTGTAATCACGTCTCCCAGCTCCATCACTTGATCTGCAGGCGACTGCGGGTCAATTTTCGTCACGACAATCTGGCGCGCCTCATCCGTATAATTGTCACGAACAAACATCCATCCGCGCATACCCGTCGGGCCGAGATTCCAATCTGCTTTGCCCGAAGCGGCCGTCGGGTCCTTAGTCGCATCTGGTGCTGGCCCAATCACTTGAGCTCCAAAACTCCAGCCAACAGCCAAGGAAAGCATCAGAAGGGCAATCGTAAACTGTCGCATTCTAAACATAACAAAAGAGACTAAAGATGGACTAAATATTTTCCTTGAGAAAAAAGGCTACGGAGTTGGGGGCAAATCCGCACTCTTACTTTGCGGATCCTTATCAGGCGGCACAAGAGGAGGATTCGCCGACAACGCCGCAAGTTCGATGGTCTCCCGAATGTACTTTGCATGAACAACTTCCGCCAGACCGAGCGGATAATGAATCGAACGTTCCTCGTATTCCATCTTGATCTGTTCATCGTGCCGAAACTGCGCGACCACAATCCCAATAATCGTCGGATGGTCGGTCAGCGAAGCAATAAAAGCTGGTCCCCCACTGTCACCCCCAAAGGCGGTAATGTCCGCAAGAAAAGTGTGTTTTTTACTGATTGGCGGCATGGGAAAGCTCGCCACGATGCCTTGTCGAGCTACCGGAAATCCCGCGCTATTCCCCTCAAAGCCTTTCGGATAGGTCAAAGTAAACAACGAGGCACAGATTTTTAAGGGAAACTTTGCTTCTTCTTCAGGATCAGCAATCGAACTCAGTGGAATCGTCCCAAAAGGAACGGGGAAAGGCTCGGTTAATCGAAGCACCCCGATATCGTCTTTGGGGTGGCGAACCCAAATCGCCTTGCCATCACGGCGCACCGCCACCGCATGGTTGTGGCGCTTAAACGTGCCGTCTTCACAACGCTCCCGGAGAACGATCGTCGCTTGGTCAGCCTTCGTTCCTTCCAGCATATGCGCCGCCGTCACCAGATAGATGGCTTGATCAGGCTCCGCACGGCGAACCAAAAAGCAAGTGCCAGTAACTGCGGGATCAAAAAGTTTAAAGGTTGCCTCAAAAATCTCCGTAGCGAAGTCGGCCGAGGCAGTGCCAAAAAAACTCCAAGACGCCCCCAAGAGAACGAGCAGTTTTCGGGTGGTCCAGCGACAAATCATCGTGCGTGGGAAATGCAGAAGAGAGGTGATCATGAGGATTTAATTAGCGTCAGAAGTCAGGGGATTTGGGAAACGGGAGTGCGTGCTTGCATATCGATCAGCTTTCCGTTTGAAGTCAATCTCCATGCTTACCGCTCCGCAGTTCGACTCGATCATTGATGTGATTCAAGATATTCGCGCAGGAAAAATCGTCGTCGTCACCGATGACGAAGACCGCGAAAATGAAGGCGACCTCGTGATGGCCGCCGAAAAAATCACTCCAGAAGCCGTCAATTTTATGGCGACCCACGGGAGAGGGTTGATTTGTGCCTCCATCACCGAAGATCGGGCAGAAAAACTTGGACTGCCGCGCATGGTCGCAGAAAATCGGGAGAGTTATCGAACCGACTTTACGGTTTCCGTCGATGCCTCCCGCGGGATAACCACAGGCATTAGTACCCAAGATCGAGCCCGGACGATCCAATTGCTTGTCGGAGAGAAAACTCAGCCTCATGACCTCGTCCAGCCGGGACATGTTTTTCCTTTACGGGCGAAGACTGGCGGAGTTTTGCGACGGGCGGGACACACCGAGGCCAGCGTCGACTTGGCTCGCTTGGCCGGTTTAGCCCCCGCAGGCGTGCTCTGCGAAATCCTCAACAGCGACGGCTCCATGGCTCGCTTGCCAGAACTCCTTAAATTTCGCAAGAAGCATCGCTTACGGATGTGTTCGATTCGTGATCTCATTGCCTACCGGCGGAGTTCTGAAAAACTCGTCGAACGTGAACAGGTCATCCAACTTCCCACAGATTACGGGGACTTTGTCCTGCATATGTATCGCTCGGTCATCGACGGCGGACATCACTTAGCGATGGTCAAAGGAACCATTTCCCCCCGAAAAGCAACCCTCGTTCGCGTCCATAGCGAATGCCTCACCGGCGATGTTTTTGGATCGCAACGATGCGACTGCGGCGGGCAACTCCAAACCGCCATGCAGCAGATCGAAGACGCCGGTTCTGGGGTCTTGCTTTATATGCGCCAAGAAGGCAGAGGAATCGGATTGCCCGCAAAAATTCACGCCTACAAACTCCAAGAAGAAGGTCTAGATACCGTGGAGGCCAACGAAAAGTTGGGGTTTCCCGCAGAGCTCCGCGATTACGGATTGGGTGCGCAGATTCTCTTCGATCTCGGAGTCCGAAAGATGCGGTTTCTCACCAATAACCCCAAAAAGGTCATTGGACTGGAAGGCTACGGACTAAAAATCGTCGAGGTCGTGCCCATAAAAGCCACCGCTAATCCCCACAACGCCCGCTACTTAGAAACGAAGCGGGTGAAAATGGGTCACTTGCTCTAAGTTCGCTATCTGGTGCCATCGAGGCGTTGACAGATCTAGGGCACAACTTACAATCCCCACCCCATCAATTATGAAACGTATCATTGCTACTCCTGACGCCCCCGCCGCCGTTGGTCCTTACTCTCAAGCGGTTGCCGTTGGCCAATTGCTTTTCTGCGCAGGCCAGATTCCTCTCGACCCCGTGACCAACGAGATCGTCGGTGAAGACGTGACCACACAGACCGAGCGAGTCTGCCAAAATATCGCGGGCGTTCTCAAAGCCAACGGGATGAATTTCGACAACGTGGTGAAATCCACGGTTTTCTTAACTGACCTCAGTAAGTTTGCCGAAATGAACGCGGTTTATTCTAAGTATTTCACCGCCCCGTTTCCCGCTCGATCGACCATCCAAGTCGCTGGATTGCCTCGGGGTGCCCAAGTAGAAATCGAAGTCACAGCCTTCGCTTAATCCCTCCCCCATGCTCACTAATTCAGAGATTCTTGGCTTATTTCGCCAAACAAATGCCCTCCTCCACGGCCATTTCATCCTTCGCTCTGGCCTCCATTCCCGAGAGTTTTTCCAATGTGCATTGCTTCTTCAGCACACTCACATTGCCGCCCAAGTTTGCGGAGATTTAGCCGAGAAAGCCCGCGGAATTGAAGCAGGTTGCGTGATTTCCCCCGCCCTCGGAGGCATGATCGTCGGTCACGAAGTCGCCCGAGCCCTAGGAAAGCCCCACATTTTTGCCGATAAAGAAGAAGGCCGACTCGTCTTGCGGCGGGGCTTTCAAATTCAAAAAGGAATGCCCTACCTCGTGGCAGAAGATGTGGTCACTCGTGGAGGAAGAGTTGAGGAAACTATCGCCATCGTTCGAGAACACGGAGGCGTAGTCGCCGCGGTCGTCGCCCTCGTTGATCGTAGTGGGGGCAACTTGCCCGACTTTGGTTGCCCCTTTATTGCTTTGGCTGAACTAGTTGTCGAAACCTTTCCCCCAGATCAGATTCCCGCAGACTTAGCAGAGATTCCCGCGCTTAAACCAGGAAGCAAATAAGGGGTTGCCCTTGATTCATTTAGCAAATTAATCAAGCAAGTAGCTGCAAATTAACATCTTACAGCCTAACTTTCGCTAAGAGCATCGGCGAAACCAGTTCCCCACCCGGAGTCAATCCGTTCGTCTTTGTCATGCATCACCCGCATCTATGACGAAATCGCCTTAATTGTCTTAATTGTCGCCAATTCTTTTCCTTTTCGTCACACGATTGACACAAATGTCTTCAATACTTCGTTTTTAAGAAATCGAAAACATTCTATGAACTCCAACTGGGCCCCAAAAATTCTTGCCACCGCGATCGCGGTCTTCCCCATCCTCAATTCATCAATCCAAGCGCAAGACGCTGGAGCGCTGGTCGATAAGCTGATCAAGAAAGGTATTCTCACGGACCAAGAAGGTGAAGAAGTTCGGGCGGACATGATGCGCGACTTCTCCCAAACCTCAGCAGGCAAGGTCAACCTCAACTCCTCAATCACCGAGTTGAAGCTCTCTGGCGATTTACGCCTCCGCTATCAATATGACAATCGGCAACCACAAGTAGATAACCCAACCAACTTGGATCAGCGCTCGACCTTTCGTTACCGACTCCGCATCGGAGCCGACGCCACACTCGGTGCCAACTGGTCCGCGGGCTTTCAGTTGCAAAGTGGACAAAATGCCGACTCCGCAAATCAAACCTTCAGTAACGGCTTTGATAACGACGCCATCTTCATTTCCAGGGCCTTCTTTGGTTGGAAGAACGACTGGGCATCAGTCACCGCGGGAAAACAGAAGAACCCGTTTTACACCACCGATATGGTTTGGGACAACGATATCAACCCGAGCGGGGTGATCGAGACGATCGCTCTCCATAAACTCTGGGGACGCCGCTCCGCCGGAGAAGAGGTGATCCAAAACTCCAATTGGGAACTCAACCTGATCACCGGTCAGCTTTGGTACCAAAACAATAACGAATTCGCCGCAGGAGCAGACTTCAATACCGATGGCTTTTTATTCGTCGAGCAGCTCGTCGGAAGCTATCGCTTTTCTAATGATGTCAAAATCACCATCGCCCCAGCTTGGATGACTTGGACGGCCGCCCACCTCACGAATTTCCGGAATGAAAATGCCTACGCTGATGTCGTCATTTATGGTCCAACCGTTTCGACGAAAACCACCACTTCCGTGGTTAATACCACCGAAGAAACGGTCAACGCTACGGGAACAAAAACAACCCGCATCGTCACGCCAACCACCGTGACCTCGGTAGTCACCACCACCACGAACCCCGACGGGTCGACATCGGTAAATACCCAGCAAAGCACCGTCCGACCTGGCTCCCCCATCACCACGATCCTCGCGGTAGGTGGCACGCCCAATCAGAAAACCACCTCCGCCAAGACGATCGCCAGCGCGACTTCCGCAAGCGTCCCGATCCCTGGACCGGGAGCGCTTCCAGCCGTCAGCGGCGAATCGCGGGGCTTAAATATTTTAACGGCTCCTGGCGATGTCTCGTTTAAAATCGGGAGCTTAAAGTCCAAAGCGTATTGGGACTTTGCTTACAACCTCGATGGCCCAGGGCGCTACAACGACATCTACCAGTTGAAAACTGGCAACATCGCCACCGATTCCCCACACAGATACACGACAGAAGATGGAATCGCTTGGCTAGTGGGCTTGCAGGTCGGTGAAACGAAAAAGGCGGGCGACTGGTCGGTGATTTTCAACTACCGCCGAACCGGCATCGCTTCGATTGATCCCAATTTAAATGACTCTGACTTCGCGATGGGCGAATTGAATGTCCAAGGTTTCACCCTCCGGCTAGCCTATCAAGTCGCCGATGCCTGCGTGATGCAGCTCAGCGGCTACATGGCTTGGAACCTTGTCGATAATCTCTCCGGCGGACGCGCTACCAATCGCCTCAATCCTACCAACGCGGGCATTGCTCAAGACAACGCGGTCAACGTTCTCCAATTCGACGTAAATATTAAATTCTAAAAATTTTCTCTCCCTCTCTACAAATCAACCACTTATTCCCATGACACGATCCTCACTCTTCCACCTCACAGGCTTTTTGCTCGCCCTCGCACCGCTTGCCCAAGCCGGCCCCCTGATTATCAAAGGTTCCGATACGCTCGGTGCCAAACTCGTTCCGCAACTTGCCGAAGCCTACAAACAAAAAAGTCCCGATACCCACTTTGAAATCGCCGCCGAAGGCTCAACCACAGGGATCGCCGCGCTGATCGATAACACCGCCCAAATTGGGATGTCGAGTCGCCGAGCCAAACCAACCGAAATGTCGGCCGCTAGCGCAAAAGGGATCACCCTTCGCCCGACGATCGTCGCCTTCGACGCCATGAGCATTATCGTCAATCAGGCCAATGGCTTGACTGGCCTCACCAAAAAACAGGTCGAGCAAATTTTTACGGGAGACGTCACCGACTGGAGTGCCGTCGGCGGAAAGCCAGGCAAAATTTCCGTCTACACTCGCAACACTTCCTCTGGCACTTATTCCGACTGGAAAGAGCTCGCGATGAAAAAGCGCGACTACGCCCCGGGCTCCCAGAAGATGGCAGGCCATGAACAGATTGCCGCGGAAGTAGCCCAAAACCCCAACGGGATCGGCTATGTCGGACTCGCTTATCTGAAGGTCAAAGGAATCAAAGTCCTGCCCGTCGATGGCATTTTTCCCAGCGCCGCAACCGTCAAAAATAAGAGCTTTCCCTATTCGCGACCGACTTTCTTCTATACCAACGGCGAACCAAGCGGGGCAGCCAAAGAATTTGTCGCCTTCACCCTTAGCCCAGCCGGACAGGCAATCGTCAGCCAAGTCGGATTTGTCAACGTTCAATAGCCTCTCTTCAGCTGAGAAAAAGTGACTGCAAGTGATGCGAGCATCAGATGAGGTGAGTTGGGACAATTTGACCAAAACTTCGCACATTCGTCATCTGATTGTCACCAAACCAAGGGAAGATCGCCTCAATCTATCCGACCCAAAACTTATGAAAATCCTTTCCTCGCTGATCACCCCGCTGGTTATTTTAGCTATAGTTCCTCTCGCCCTCGCGGAAAAATTGGTAATTAAAGGCTCCGACACCCTCGGGGCAAAACTCGTGCCCCAATTGGCTGAGGCATTCAAGGTCGCCAACTCCGACGCCAGCTTTGAAATCGCCGCCGAGGGATCAACCACGGGAATCACCGCGATCATTGATGGAACAGCCCAAATCGGGATGTCCAGTAGACTGGCAAAGCCCACCGAGGATTCCGCCGCCCAAATTAAAGGGGTAAAATTAACCCCCACAACCGTTGCCTATGATGGCCTGGCGGTAATTGTCAACAGCAAAAGTCCCCTGACAAACTTAACCAAAAAACAGGTCGAGCAAATCTTTACTGGGGATGTGGCAGATTGGAGCGCTGTCGGTGCGCCAACTGGAAAAATTTCCGTTTACACTCGCAACACTTCTTCAGGCACTTATTCCGATTGGAAAGAGTTGGCGATGAAGAAACGCGACTACGCCCCGAGCTCGCAGAAGATGGCAGGCCATGAACAGATTGCCGCGGAAGTAGCCAAAAACCCCAACGGAATCGGTTACGTGGGATTGGCCTACATCAAAGCCAATGGGATCAAGGTGATCAAAGTGGATGGACTAGAATTAAGCGATGAAACCGTCCGCAACAAAACCTGGGTTTATTCTCGCCCTACCTTTTATTATACCAACGGCGAAGCCGCTGGCGTTGCGAAGAAGTTCGTGGAGTTCACTCTCAGCCCCGAAGGCCAATCGATCGCGAAGTCCGTGGGCTTTGTCCCCTTAAAGTAGCCCGCCCCCTTTCATTTCAAGCCACTGCAGTCCCGTTTTCCTCGGAAAGAATTCCCTTCTTCCAACACCGTCTTGAAGTCGCTTTTATTCTTTGATGCGCTCCGCTCCATCTCCGTCAGAAAAGTCACCACGTGCGATCAGCGAACTGCTGCTGAATCGACAACGCTTCCGCTTTTTAGGACTGACCCAACACGACCTGATCAAGTATTTTTTTAACAGCAACGCGGCGGTGGCAGTGATTGTTTTAGCCCTGATTACAATCTTTTTGTTCCGCGAAGGAGCTGGATTCTTTGGTCAAAATCTCCGCAACTTACGAATCTATCGGCTCGCAGGCCTGGAGTATGTCGACTTCATCCGCACCGAGGTCGACGCCCATACCTCTCTCAGTCGCGGTCTCAGCGCATCCCGAGTTTCCCAGTTTAATCAGTTGACCAAGTCGGGGATGTCCACGGAGCAAGCCCAAATCGCCCTCGCTCCCTTCGATACTTTTGCCGAAGCCTTCAGCGACTCCGTTGAAGATCTTCGAGGAATCCTTTCTGAACTGACGGAAGTCGCCTCCGCAATCAAATCAAAGGAGCAAATCTCTCGAGATCTCCTCGAACGCCAATCAATGCTCCTTGGCGCTGGAAAAAAAACTGAAGCCGACGCCATTAAGGTAACCGCAGTCAACTTCTCCACGGAAACCGCTGCCCTAACCCAGACTTTTCCCGCATTTCAAATCGCCAACCAAGCCTTCGCAAAAAAACTCCAGAGCGTCGTGGAAAGCGCCCCGCGCATGACCAACGAGAAACTCCAAATGCAGATTGATCGCGTGCGCCGAGCCACGGAAGTACTCATCCAATCCATGCCCGCAACCGAGCAATCAATGAAGAACTGGCGCTACGACACCCCAGTTCCCGCCTACCGTTCGATCTCCTCTTTTCTCTTTGGTCGAGAATGGCTGACCGCAAGTTTCTGGCAGGATTGGTATGGGATGATTCCGCTTTTCGTCGGTTCCCTACTCGTCTCCATCATCGCCCTACTAATCGCCGTTCCACTAGGACTTTCCGCAGCCATTTACGTCAGCGAAATCGCCTCCACTCGAGAGAAAAGCATCATCAAACCCTGCATCGAATTCATTTCCGCAATCCCCTCGGTGGTCCTCGGATTCTTTGGCATCGCCATCCTCGGATCCGCCCTTCGCAATCTTTCTCAACTAAGCTTTCTCCATTGGATTCCCGGCTTTCCCATGAGTGAACGATTAAATTCTCTCACTGCAGGTTGCCTCCTCGCCTTGATGGCAGTCCCGACGATTTTTTCATTGGCTGAGGACGCGCTCAATAATGTTCCTCGTCATTTCAAAGAGGCATCTTATGCCCTCGGCGCCAATCGTTTCCAGACGATCGCTCGCATTCTCATCCCCGCATCGCTCTCCGGAATTATCTCCGCTATCCTCCTCGGTTTCGGACGAGTGATCGGCGAAACCATGGTCGTTTTACTCTGCGCGGGGAATCGCATTGCCATCCCCGATTTTACGGAAGGTCTCGGCGCATTTTTCCAGCCCGTTCACACGATGACAGGAATCATCGCCCAAGAAATGGGTGAGGTGGTCAACGGAAGCATCCACTACCGCGCTCTTTTTATGGTCGGGATCGTCCTCTTCCTCTTGTCGCTTCTGATTAACTATCTCGCCCAACACATTGTTCGCCGCTATCGGACCTCGATTGGCTAACCACATGAACGCGTCGTCTTCTCCTTTTCGGGCTCAAAAATCCTCGTCACGATTCGTCGAACGGCTTGCCTTTGGGCTCTTTCGATCGGCGACTTATTTCATCTTGATCTGTGCAGCGTTCATCTTCGGCACGATCTTTTATAAAGGTGGCGGAACCGTTTTCCAAACCAAGGCCCCCTTCGTCAACCTCCCGTTTTTAACTGAGTCGCCAGAAACCTTATTTGTTTTTGAATACGACGGCGTTCAGAAAAAAATGGGCGACAAAGAGTTTCGGAAGTTTAAGGAAACCGTCGGAATAAAAGACATCCCCGCAGAAAGTTTCGTCTACAGTTCCGGAGGCATCTGGCCCTGTATTCTGGGCACGGTCCTTCTCGTGATCGGATCAATGGTCATCGCCCTCACCATTGGAATTTGTAGCGCAATTTATCTCAATGAATACAGCAGCCACGGTCGGTTTGTGCATTTCATCCGCCTTGCCATTCTAAATCTCGCGGGTGTTCCATCAATCGTTTTTGGTCTCTTTGGAGTCGGTCTCTTTGTCATTTTCATGCCCGTCCTTCAAAACTTCGACAACCCATCCTCCCCCACATTGCCTCTCGGCTTTGGTTACTTCTTAAATTTCTCCGGTTGGAATGTCTGCTTGCTTTCAGGCTGGTTCACCCTCGCATTTATGGCGCTCCCCGTGGTCATCACCGCCAGCGAAGAATCTCTAAAAGCCGTGCCAATGGGCTTGCGCGAAGGTTCCCTCGCTCTCGGCGCCACCAAATGGCAATCGATCCGAACCAACGTTCTGCCCTACGCCTTGCCTGGCATGCTCACTTCCGCGATCCTCGGGATCGCTCGGGTGGCGGGAGAAACAGCCCCAATTATGTTCACCGCCGCTTACGTAGTCCGAGACCATGTCGCGTGGGACTTCCACCGCCCATTCGACTTTCTCTTCCAAGGCGTGATGGCCCTCCCCTACCATATTTATGTGGTCAGTTCAAAAATTCCTCAAAACGAATACACCGAACGCGTCCAATATGGGACCGCTCTCGTCTTTTTAATCATTATCATGGGAATCGCTTCCAGTTCCGTCGTCCTCCGCAATCGTGCCCGCCGACGCTACCGCTGGTAATTTTAAATCGAGAATCTCGCCTTCTCCACTTCGCATCCGCCATTCTCTTCTTCAGTCTACGCCTAACCTTCCATGCCCAATTCCGCAAATCCCGACAACTCCGGTCTTTCTGTTGTCCCGCCGATGATCGAAACTGAAGGACTCGATTTCTACTACGGGGCCACCCAAGTCCTTCACCAAGTAAGCATTCAAATTCCCGCAAACAAAGTCACCGCCTTCATCGGCCCATCAGGTTGCGGGAAGTCAACCCTTCTCCGTTGCTTCAATCGGATGAACGATTTGATTGATATTGCACGCATCGAAGCCGGTCAAATCCGCATCCATGGCCTCGATATCAACGACCCCGCTGTCGATGTCATCGCACTCCGACGGCAAGTCGGCATGGTCTTTCAGAAGTCCAACCCCTTCCCCAAGTCTATCTACGATAATATCACCTACGGCCTACAAATCCAGGGCGTCAAAGATCGGGCGACCCTTGACGCGGTTGTCGAAAAAAGCCTACGTTCAGCCGCCCTTTGGGACGAGGTCAAGGACCGCCTGCACAGCAACGGCATGGGACTCTCGGGCGGCCAACAACAACGACTTTGCATCGCCCGAGCGATCGCCGTCGAGCCCAGCATCATCCTCATGGATGAACCCTGTTCCGCTCTCGACCCCATCGCCACCGCCAAAGTCGAGGAACTAATCCAACAACTAAAAAGCAATTACACGATCGTCATCGTGACTCACAATATGCAGCAAGCGGGTCGGTGCTCAGATCAGACAGCGTTTTTCTATCTCGGTAAATTGATTGAATTCTCCAAGACAGAAAAGATATTCACTAACCCTGTCCACAAACAAACCGAAGACTACATTACTGGACGCTTTGGATAGGATCATTATCTGGGACAGCCTTACATCCGTGGAGAATTTTAAAAAACTATGAGCCAATTCTGGGAACTTCAACTCACCGAGATTCGTGAGCAGTTGCTTTTAATGTCGAGCCTGACCGAACGTAACTTAGCCCTAGCCATGCGCGCTTTAATCGATCGAGATGACCGCCTTTGCGATTTGGTGGAGGCGAATGACGAAAAAATCGACGACATGGAGATCCACATCGATGAAATGGTCGTCACCTATATTTCTACCCATGGACCGATCGCTCGCGACTGTCGCCTGATGCTCGCCGCCTCAAAAATTTCCAGCAATCTCGAGCGCGTCGCCGATCAGGCAACGAAGATTGCTCGGCGCTCTCGGGAACTGAATACCGAACCCCTGCTCAAGCAATTAATCGATATCCCCATGATGGCTGATATCGCCCAAGAAATGCTTCGCGATAGCATCACCGCCTTTGTCGAGGCCAATAACGACCTCGCCGTGGAAATTATCGCCAGAGATAATTCCGTGGACGCAATCAACAAACAACTCGCCCGCGAGTTGACCAGTTACATGATCGAAAATCCCAAGACGATCACTCGAGCCCTCAGTCTAATGACGATTTCCGCAGCCATCGAACGCGTCGCCGACCACGCGACGAACATCGCGGAGGAAGTCTTTTACTTAAATCGTGGACGCACCATTCGCCACGATATTTCGATCAAGCAGGGAGGTGCCGACCGCCACTCCGCGGAATGATTCAATCGGCGGCGCGGTAAAAACGACGATCCCCTGGTCTGGCGACCAATCCGAGTGAGGGCCAAAGGCACGATCCTCCCCTGACTGAAAATCCTAATTTTTCCTTTGGAGTCGGGTTCACTACCCGCCGTCAGACAATTGCTCGCGCCCATTTCTCAATCGCCTTCCCTGCTGCCAAAATCAAATGTGCCAAGCCCAACCCAACCTTAATTCCTTCACTGCTATTTCACAAAAATGACGAAAACTCGTCCGCCGTTTAATTTTGCGACTCTTTTTGCTCTCGGAACGCTCGCCGGAATCTCTTTCCTCCGAGCCACTTGGGAACCCAACGAGGGGGAACTCAGCCGAGTGATCAAGGACGGAGACTTTGCTAGTTACTCTTCTGCGGCATCCGCTTGGCTAGGTGCAAGGCTCCCAAACAATCCCGACCAAATCACAGAGGCGACGATCAAAGAGTTAATCAAAGATCCCCGAGTGATCCAACTCCTTGAACAACAGCAGATTCTTGCCATCGTGAAGCCAGACCAAGTGGCCACCTTTGCCAAAGCCAATCCCGCAAATCCCCAGTTTCTTCATTGGTTGTTCAGCAGTCCGAAGGTCATGGAAATGTTTCTCCAAGCGACTGGCCCCACAGCCATCGCCGAACGCGATGCCAACCGCTACACTATCCCCGTGGAAACCCTCACTATCTGGGCATCAATTAAACGCACCGATCCAGATACCCAAGAGGGTCTCTATGAAAAGCTCGCCATGGCCACCGCGATTGCCCCGCCGGGAAGTCGAACGGGTGGGGCTGGTGGCGGAAAACCCTCCATCCCCCAACCTCTCGAGCGCTACCTACACTACAAGTCCGCCCATCAGAAACACGAATTGTTTCCCAGTTTCGATCGATTAACCGTCTGGGAATATACCAAAGTCGTCTGCTGTCACGCTTCCAATGAAGACCTGACTTGGGCACGCGAGATGATCAATACTTGGCGTCCTGACTTGCGGATCAATGAGCGAGTGGTTGAATCCACTCGAGAAGTCTGGCGACGCAATTCTCCTTGGCTTTATACCGATGGCTTCAAGTCCGTCCTTTCCGGTGGAGGAAAATGTGGGCCCCGATCCTCTTGGGCGGTGATGATTTGCCAAGCATTTGGAATTCCCGCTATCGGGGTGGGACAACCCGCCCACGCTTGTGTCGCCGCCAAAACAGCCTTCCCAGAACTCCCACCACAGGCAGGAAGTGCTTGGAAAGTCCACCAAGGCATGGGCTGGGATGTCACCCGAATCGATGGAACCCGTGGCCCTGAATTTCTCGAAGCCATGGCCGAACGGGCGCAACCAGCGGCGTTCGACGAGATCGAACGCCTTCGTTGGCTGGCGACTTCCCTTGCAAATAAAAATCAGGCAGACGCCGTCAGGGGACTCATCGGAAAATTCCGCAAGTCACTTTCCCTCAACACCATCCTCACCCCTACCGAATCCCCAAGCGATCCCAATGTGGAAGGAGTGGCGAAGACAAGCGCCCCCGCATTCACGCAACAGGCGACGATTGCAGAACCGCCTTTTCCACAGATCCCCGGGACCATCCATATTGAAGCGGAGGACTTTTCAAAAAGTTTCGCCGAGCCGGTTTTTCCTTTGGAACAAAAAGGCGTGGTCTTTGTCCTCGATTGCCATTCTGGAGGAAAACAACTCAACCTCCAAAAAAACATGCAAACCTGTTGGGTGGAATACCCCATCAATGTCCCATCAGCGGGAAATTATCAGATGATTGCCCGGACAGCCGTGGTCAATACCGAGCAGATTCTTGATGTCAGCCAAGGTGATACCAAACTCGCGACCATCAACATTCCCAACGCCTACGGACTCTGGACCACCAGCGCACCCGTGGAAGTAAAGTTGGAAAAAGGCCCACAAACCTTGCGAGTTTCCACCCCCGCCCAGCGAGGGATGGCCATCCGATGGTTCGAACTAAAACAATCCCAATGAACATCCGCCGATTGATCTATCCATGCAAATGGATCACCACGCTTCTGATTGCCCTCCAATCACTTCCCTTACTTAAGGCTGCCGAATCTGGCACCGCTCCAACCAAGCGGCCCAATGTGATTCTCTGCATGTCCGACGACCAAGGATGGGGGGATGTGAGTTACAACGGGCTTAAGAAAATCCAAACACCGAACATCGACGCCATGGCCGCCGCGGGCCTCCGATTCAATCGCTTTTATGCACAGCAAAGCTGTTCACCGACGCGAGCCAGCGTGATGACGGGGCGACAACCAAATCGGATGGGGGTTTTTTGGCCAGGAATGCCCCTCCGGAAACAAGAAACCACCATCGGACAGGTGGCGAAACAAGCCGGCTATTCCACCGCCCACTTTGGCAAATGGCACCTCAGCGGGGCGACCCCAGGATCAGGAAAAGTGATGCCGGCAAGCGATCCCCTTTCTCCGCAGAATGTCGGCTTCGATGAAACGTTTTCAGTGACAAATTACTTTGAGACTAATTGGACCTTTGGACACAACGGCGTTCCAGAAAAGACCATTGGTGATGGTTCTGATGTCATCGTTAGCAAGGCATTGAAGTTCATCGAACAAAAAGCCCAAGAGAATCAGCCATTTTTAGCGGTCATCTGGT
This sequence comes from Verrucomicrobiota bacterium, assembly GCA_037142835.1. Taxonomy (GTDB): domain Bacteria; phylum Verrucomicrobiota; class Verrucomicrobiia; order Chthoniobacterales; family Chthoniobacteraceae; genus Chthoniobacter. The sequence goes on along the minus strand of JBAWZW010000004.1, from coordinate 37,130 downwards.
TCGGCAGTCCTCATGTCCCGCACGAGCCCTTACCCGAAGATTTAAAGGCGGCTGGTGGTTCAGGGTATTATGGAGAAATCATCGGGATTGACCGAAGCATGGGCACGCTTCGCGCGGGCCTGCGCAAACTCGGAGTGGCTGAGAATACGATGCTTTGGTATTCGAGCGATAATGGCGGATGGATCGACCCCAAAAAACCGGATGGCCATGGGACGAATGTCGACTTGCGGGGCCGAAAGGGAGACATGTGGGAAGGAGGAATTCGCGTGCCAGGGCTAGTCGAATGGCCGGGGCGCATCACCCCTGGAGTGACCGAAATCCCCGCTGGCACGGTGGACATTTTTCCCACCTTAGTTGATTTATTTGGGGTCAAGCTCAACCATCCACTCCCATTGGACGGGGTCAGCCTTCTTCCGCTTTTTGCTGGAAAAATGGATGTCCGTCCCCGGCCCCTCGGCTTTTGGCAGTTTAGTGGCGAATCCGAAGAGGAAGACGACCTTGCAGATAAATCGATTACCACGAACTCTGGTCCGTCCGCCTGGAGCGACAACCGCTACAAGCTCGTAAAAACACCCCCAAAGAAGACGGCTCCCGGCAAATGGGAGCTCTTTGATTTAACCACAGACCGAGCGGAGAAAAACGATCTTGGGGCAGAGCATCCAGAGATTGTTCAGCAAATGAAAGCGGAGCTCGAGTCTTGGCAACTTTCCGTGATTCAAAGCTATCGAGGCGAAGATTACCCCGAAAAAAAAGTCATCCAACCAACCAAAACCCCATCCAAACAACCCTAACCTGACCACCAAAAATGAATTCACTCCGCACCTCCACTCATCTTCAAAGGAAGACGCAACTTCTGCTCTTAGCAACCGGTTTGGCGACCATTCTCCCCGCTTTTGCAGATGTTCGTCTGCCCAAAATCTTCACCGACAACATGATGTTCCAGCGGGATAAACCCCTGCGTGTTTGGGGCTGGGCTGAGGCTGGAGAAGAAGTCAGCGTAGAATTGGCTGGAAAAAATGCCTCCACAAAAACCGACTCCGCTGGAACATGGAAAGTCGAACTGCCCGCGATCAATGAAGGAACGAATTTAGAACTAACCGTCAAAGGGAAGAACACCCTCTCTCTCAAAAATTGCATCATTGGCGACATCTGGGTCTGTGGCGGGCAGTCAAACATGGAGTGGACTCTCAACAGTTGCCTCGGGGCCGCGGAAGACATTCAATCCGCTGATTTTTCGAAGATTCGCCACATTCGTTTCAATAAAGTCCAATCGGCTCAGCCTGAACTGGATGCCCCCACCGCCACGCCATGGCAGGTCTGTACCCCAGCCACAGCGGGCGGGTTTACCGCCGTCGGCTTCTACTTTGCCCGCGAAGTCGCGCAAAAAACGGGAGTGCCGATCGGGTTGATTTACTCAAACTGGGGCGGAACCCGCATTGAACCGTGGACGCCCGCTGAAGGTCTGGACCTCGTCGATGCCCTCAAACCAGAAAACGCTGGCAGAAAAGAGGCCTTCAAAGCCTATCAAGAAAAACTTCCTCAAGCATTGACCGAGATGGAAGGATGGATCACCTTGTCACGGAAAAACTTAGCCGCAGGAGTTCAACTCACCCAGCCGCCAAGCATTCCCACCCTTCCCGTGGTTAAAAGCGGCTGGAGTGGAATGTATCATGCGATGATTCACCCGATCATCCGCTTTCCCATTAAAGGTGCTCTCTGGTATCAAGGCGAGTCCAATGGTCCCGAAGGTGAAACCTACTATCAGAAAATGCAGGCACTCATCGGCGGCTGGAGGCAGCAATGGAATCAAGGTGACTTCCCCTTCTACTTCGTCCAACTGGCCAGTTTTCAAAACCCCAGCAACGACCCCGCAGGTGGCAACGGATGGGCGAAACTTCGCGAGGCCCAGACCAAGTCCCTTTCCATTCCTCACACGGGAATGGCGGTGATTCTCGATACCGTTCCACTCAATCAAGCGGCAGATATTCATCCAAAAAATAAATATGATGTCGGCGTCCGCCTCGCTCAATGGGCCTTGGCAAAAGATTATGGAGTCAAAGACACCGTCCCATCCGGCCCGCTTTTTAAGGGCATCAAAATCGATGGCAATAAAGCCATCATCGAATTTAGCGATACTGGACTCACTGCCAATGGGCTGATCGTTGGAAAAAAAGACGGGCGATCCAGCGCCGTCGAGGACAAGGAAACTAAACTCAAACGCTTTGCCATCGCTGGCGCTGATAAGAAGTGGTTCTGGGCCGATGCCGTCATCGAGAAGAACACCGTGGTCGTTTCCTCACCCGAGGTGAAGGAACCCATCGCTGTTCGCTACGCCTTCGAGATGAATCCTGATGGCGCCAATCTCTACAACCGAGAAGGCCTTCCAGCGTCCCCATTTCGCTCGGACAACTGGTAAAAACCCCAGTCTCCAGCATCGGCGGGATATCCCCGATCGGGACGGCGTTGCTTGACCGAAAATCAATCGTCGTGGATGGCCATCGGGATCGCCAAGTATCTCGAAGCCATCCACCCCGACGGTCGATAGCCTACAACCGTCTTCGCACCATCGTGCGCTCGGCCCGCGAAGGCCCACCCGAGTTTTTCTAAATCATCACTTCACAAACTAGCTCAAAAGGCTCAATAAAGTGTCATCACCAAATCCCTATTCCTCAGGCTGAATCTGCTCATTTTTCTATGCACCGTCACACCATCGCCCACCGTCACTGCTCCGTCTTCACTCCCAGTCCCAAGGCCAGCCGAGTCGTAAAGAAGATCATCTGCTTATCAGCCCTCGCAAGCGCTCTCTTGTCGATCGTTACCCTCACCGGATGTGGGAAAACGTCCCCATCAATCAAAATTGGCTTAAACACCGAACTCACTGGAGAAATGCCTGCAGTCGGGGCGTCCTCAAAAAATGCTGCCGATCTTTTTGTCAGCCAAATAAATGCCGCTGGCGGTGTCAAAGTTGGTGACCAAACCTTACCCCTCCAACTCTCTCTCGGGGACAACGGTGCCAAAGCAGATCAAGCCGCGGCAGTCACTCAACGCCTCATTTCCCAAGAAGGCGTGGTAGCAATGATCGGACCCAACGCCAGCGCATGCGCAATTCCCGCTTCGGTGATCGCTGAGTCCTTGAAATGTCCGATGATTTCTCCTTGGTCCACCAATCCGAAGACCACCATCGACGCCGCCACCGGGAAGCCAAAAACCGAGGTCTTCCGAGCCTGCTTCACGGACGTCTTCGAAGCCCAGGTACTCGCCAAATTTGTCCTCAACAATCTCCATGCCAAAACCGCCGCCATCCTCTATGATGTCTCGTCCGAAGCCCCCAACGGTCAAGCGAACCTCTTCAAAAAAACCTTCGAAGAGAATGGAGGAAAGATCGTCGGGTTCGAAACTTACACCACTGGGGATCGCGACTTCTCCGCACAATTGACGAAAATCAAAGCTGCCAATCCTCAGGTCCTCTTCCTTCCAGCTTATTACAACGATGTTCCGCTAATCACCCAACAGGCCCGACGCCTCGGGATCACCGCCCAATTTGTCGGTAGCGATGCCTGGAGCACTCCAGAACTGATCAAACTCGGGGGCGCGGACGTCGAAGGTGCCTACTTCTGTAACCACTACTCAAACCAAATTGCCACCCCTGAAGCGACCAAGTTTATGGCCGACTATCAGGCCAAATACGGCCAAGCCCCCGATGATGTCGCGGCCCTCACCTACGACGCCTTCGGTCTCCTCACCGAAGCGCTCAAAACTGCCGGCAAACTCGACCGCCAATCAATCCGCGATGCTCTCTCGAAGATTTCCCAATTCAATGGCGTCACTGGCACGATGAAATTCCAACCCCCTAGCGGCGACCCCATCAAGAGCGCTGTCATGCTCCAAATCAAGGATGGTAAATTCGTCTGGGTCGCCAACGCCCAACCGTAATCCGTGTTCAGAAAGCCGATCATTCTTTGATCCCCGTTCTTCCGGACTAGATGCTTTCCTATCTCGCTCAACAGTCGATTAATGCCCTTCAGCTGGGATCGATTTATGCCCTAATCGCCCTCGGCTACAGCATGGTCTACGGGGTGTTGACGATGATCAATTTCGCCCACGGCGATCTTTTTATGCTCGGCGCCTTCGCCTGCATGATCCTCGCCACCCTCCTCCCCGTGCATCTCCCTTTTGTGATCATCCTCCTCCTCGTGATGGTCCTCGTCGGACTACTCGGGACCGCTATCGAACGATTCGCCTACCGACCGCTCCGAGGCGGCCCACGGGTATCCGCGATCATCACCGCACTCGGTTGCGGTCTTCTCATCGAAAGCCTCACCCTCGTCAAGTTTCCCTACGCCCAATCGATGCCCCCGCTCTTCAACAACACCATCCACCCGTTTCTCGGTCTCACCATTTCCACCCTCCAGATTCTCATCATCGGCGTCGCCATCACCCTGATGATCGCCCTCGACTTCCTCATTCGAAAAACCGCTTACGGCATCGCTATGCGGGCGATTTCTTTCGACGCGAGGATCGTCCCCTTGATGGGCGTACCCGTCAACCGCGTGATCTCCATGACCTTCTTCATCGGTGCCGGGCTAGGTGGGGCCGCGGGAATGCTTTACGGAATGGCTTATCCAGTGATCGCTCCCCTGATGGGCGTCCTCGTCGGCTGGAAGGCATTTGTCGCCGCGGTGATCGGGGGCATCGGAAGCATTCGGGGGGCGGTCCTCGGTGGATTCATCCTCGGTGCCGTCGAGGTGATGACGGTGGTCTTTCTTCCTTCGACCTATCGCGATCTGATTTCCTACTCACTCCTCCTCCTCATTCTCATTTTCAAACCGTTCGGCATCCTCGGATCCCCACCGAATCAAAAAGTTTAACCAATGAGCGCCCTGCAAAACTTTTTTGCTCGCGCCACCCTTTGGCGCTGGCCTCTGCCAATCCTCATCGCCGCTGGCTTCGCCTTCAGCGGCTTCGCCCCCTCTCTCCTCAACGGCTACACCCAATTCATCCTCATCACCCTCGGAATCAATGTCATCCTTTGCGCCAGCCTCAATCTGGTCAATGGCTACATGGGCGAATTCTCTGTCGGTCACGCCGGATTTATGAGTCTCGGCGCCTACACCGCCGCTATCTTCACCACCCGCTGGTCGTCCGGTGACCCGAACATTTTTTTTCCCGCCGTCGTCCTCGGCGGAACGGTCGCGGCCATCATCGCATTGCCTCTCGCCATCCTCTCCTTCAAAACCCGAGGCGATTATCTGGCGATCATCACCCTCGCTTTTTTAATGATCGTGAAGTCTGCTTTCGAAAATCTCCAATATGTCGGCGGCCCACTCGGAGTATTGGGAATCAAACCTCTCACCACCCTCCCATGGGTCTTTTTCTGGGTGGTTGTCACCATCTGGGTCATCAGAAACCTCGTTTACTCAAAATTTGGTCGCGCCATCATTGCCATTCGGGAAGACGAAATCTCCGCCAACGCCATGGGCGTCCGTACTCGCGAAGCCAAAATCATCGCCTTTGGCGTCTCCGCTTTCTTCTCCGGAATCGCAGGTGCTCTCTTCGCCCACCAAGTCCAGTTCATCAACCCCAGCGCTTTCGACATCGTTAAATCCACGGAGATTCTCGTCATGGTTTACCTCGGTGGAATCAGCTCCCTTGGAGGTTCAATCCTCGGGGCCATCCTCTTCACCCTCCTTTCCAGTGGCCTCGAACCTTTCGGCTACTGGAGAATGGTAATCCTTTCCTCCATCCTCGTCGGGCTCATGCTCTTCCGCCCACGCGGGTTAATGGGCCAGCGCGAATTCCCGTGGCTTCTGCCTAAAGGAGAACTTTCCCACCGCCAGAAAAAGCGATGAACTCACTCCTCGAAATCGCAAATCTCTCCAAGCGTTTCGGCGGCATTTGCGCCACCGCAAATTGCAATCTTCGCGTCGCCGAAAGTAGCGCCCATGGAATCATCGGCCCCAACGGCGCTGGCAAAACCACTCTCTTTAACCTCATCACCGGCATCTATCAACCAACCGAAGGCACTATTCGCTTCCGCGACCAATCCATCGCCGGCCTCCGCCCCAACCACATCGCCAGCTTGGGAATCGGTCGGACTTTCCAAAATATTCGACTCTGCAAGTCCCTCACCGTGCTCGATAATGTCCGAATCGCCTTCGACTCCCAACTCGATTACTCTCCACTCCACGCCCTCTTCCGCCTGCCACGCTCCAAGCAACAAGAAGCCCTTTCCATCGAGCAAAGCATGCTCCTCCTTCAACCCTTCGGACTCGCTCCCCACGCCGATCAGCCCGCCGGCTCCCTCCCCTACGGTTCACAACGCAAACTCGAGATCGCCCGCGCCCTCGCCCTTCGGCCAAAACTCCTCCTTCTCGACGAACCCGCCGCTGGAATGAACAGCGGCGAAACCTCCGAATTAACCGACTTCCTCACCCAAATCCGCACAGAATTTAAAGTCACCCTTCTCCTCATCGAACACCACATCGAACTGGTCATGAAACTTTGCGATCGCATCACCGTACTCGATTTCGGGCAGACGATCGCCGACGACACCCCCGAAGGCATCCGCGCCAACCCCCGGGTCATCGAGGCTTACCTAGGTGTGCCGGAGGACGATCAATGAGCTGCTTGATCGTCGAAAATCTCACCGTTGCTTATGGTGACATTCAAGCCGTCAAAGGCATCTCTTTCGAAGTCCGCCAAGGCGAAATTTTTACCCTGATCGGCGCCAACGGAGCAGGAAAAACCTCCACCCTTCAGGCGATCTCTAACCTCCTCCCTCACAGCGGCCAAGTGTCATTTGAAGGACGCGATCTCCGCGGCATCGCCGCCGATCAACTCGTCTCCATGGGAATCGCCCACGTTCCTGAGGGACGGGGAATTTTTGGCAACCTGACAGTCCTCGAAAATCTCAAAATCGGTGCTTGGACTCGCCATGATCCTAAGGCCACCGCCGCTGACCTCGATCGTCTCCTCACCACCCTGCCTCGCCTCCGCGAACGCCTCACCCAATCCGCCGGCACCCTTTCCGGTGGCGAACAACAAATGCTCGCCGTCGCCCGCGCGCTACTCAGTCGACCACGGATCCTCCTCCTCGACGAACCCTCGATGGGCCTCGCGCCCAAGCTCGTCAAAGAAATTTACGCCCTCCTCGCAGAAATCAACCAAACTGGGGTCACTCTTCTGCTCGTCGAGCAAAACGCCAACATCTCCCTCAAATTCGCCCAGCGCGCCGCGGTCCTCGAAACCGGCATGATCATCCTCAATGGTCCAAGCCCAGATTTACTCGCCAACCCCAAAGTCCGCGCCGCTTATCTCGGCGCCTAACCCCTGAGCTCCCTTTGAGTCGTGGCGGGGTTTACTTGCTTTCGGAGAAGACTTTCCCTGCCCTGACCTCAAATCTAGCCTTGGTGGAACAAGCCCGCTCCCGCTTCGCCGAAGCGGGGCACATCCTAGAGATCTACTTTTCCAGACGACTCTCCCCAGCAAACTCCCCGCCACTTCACCCGATTCAGCCGCCAGTTTTCTCCAGCGATTTCCTCCCCCCCGAAGGGGTTCATCCAGCCCGTAACATAACCTCTGCGTTTGTCAATGAGTTGCCCAACCTTATTCCCACGGCTTCGGGACGTGATTTCTCGGATCCGCTGTTTGAACCGCGCCAGCGCTTTAGCCGTCCACATCACCTTGCCACGCCATCCGATCTGGATTCCCAGAAAGGCCCATTGTCTAGCCGCGCGGCCTGGATTTTCCTTTGGTTGACTACCCGTTTCAAACTTCCTTCGATAAACCGCGTGAGGCTTTTCATCACCCGCCGCGCGACTGTTGCGCTCCTCACCATCACCAGAAAGTCATCGGCATACCGCGCGAACTGTCCGGTGTTCATGTTCAAGCGGGCATGTTCCAGCCCCCAGCCGTTCGCTCACTACTCCGACCTCTGCTGACCTTCCAGTCGCCGACTCCGGCAGCGGGATCTCCCCAGGGAAGAACGCGTTGCTTCTTGGCACAACCGCCGGATTTACCTCCGTGATTTAAACCCGGGCTTCGCTGGGTGGTGCCAGCTCGCCCACCACGTCGGCCTTCTTTCCCGTTCTTATTCATCGGCTCGCCCATTTCGTCTAGCCTTCCTACCCACGTCCAGTCACCCTCACGCGGCTGGCTTCACTGCTCGTCTCTGGTTGATTCATTTTCATGTTTTCATCTCGGTTTCCCACAGGGGACTTTCACCCCACTAACAACGCACCCATGCTGACCACACACAAGACGTGGATGGCCCCCCCCACTAACCCTTTTGTTCTCGATGCTTTACCGGAATCTCAACCTCAGCCCCGCGTTCGACGCTGGCTCCCGCTAGTGGGGTTGCCATCACTTTGACGTTCGGCAAAAATAACCTTGGCTTTTTTATGCCGGTGGTTGACCTTTTCTTCATGCAAGCGCACTCTCGCATAACCGTTAATCCAAATCAATGTGGTGGAAGGCCTTGCATTCGAGGAATGCGCATAAGGGTTTCCGACATTTTGGATCTTTTACAAGTTGGCCTTTCGCCAATTCAAATCGTTGATGAATTGCCGGATCTTGAAATTGAGGATGTTTCTGCCGCAATCGGTTACGCCAAGAGTCGAATTGATCACCCTGTTCTAGTCGCGTGAAGTTCTGGCTGGATGCCCACCTATCGCCAAAACTCGCAGTTTGGATGCGATCAGCTTTAGGGTTGGATGCTTATGCGCTAAGAGATATTGGATTACGAGATTCAGGTGATGAGGAAATTTTTCAGGCTGCAAGAACTGCTGGCGCAGTAATCATCACGAAGGATGTGGATTTCATAGATTTGCAGGAGAGATTGGGGCCGCCGCCTTCGATTATATGGCTTACTTGCGGTAATACATCGAATGATTTTTTGATGGGAGTGTTTATGAATCATATGCATTCCATTAAATCGTTATTCGAAAAAGGTGAATTTATCGTAGAGATATCTCGGTAAGTCTTCATTACCAGAAAATGGAATGCAAACCGTACAGAGCCGAATCGGGTAGCCGGGGGGATTGAACCCCCAGCTCCCATACCACCGGACATACGGGTCCGTATCCGGCGGTTCCAGTTAGATTGAGGACTTGGCGTTTCCGCCGGGTCCATAATGAAGCGCGATCCATAAAGGACGCAGTTCAGGCAGACCTTGTTGATGCAGCCAACTGTTGGTGAGCGCTTGCTGCACGATGCTCTTGCCACTCATCCGCCAGTATCCGTTAAGCTCCGGCTCGCCAGTTTCACCTCCTCAGGCGAGATCCCCAAGGCGATTAGCTTGCGACGTCGCCTCCGTGGCTGTTTCCATTGTTTCCAGTAATCCAACCGCAACCTGCGTCGCATCCAACGATGGAGCGCACCCTAACCGACTGGTCTTAACGGGTGGCTCCACCTCCATGGGGTCGTTCGGCTCCCTCCTAGTTTGGTCCTTCATGGGCATCAAGGGTTCCCGTGTTCGTGTTCAATCGAGCAAGTTCCAGCCCCCGGATGGTCGCTCACTACTCCGACCTCTGCTGACCTTCCAGTCGCCGACTCCGGCAACAGGAGATCCTCAGGCAAGAACGCGTTGCTTCTTGGCACAACCGCCGGATTTACCTCCGTGATTTAAACCCGGGCTTCGCTGGGTGGTACCAGTTTGCCCGCCAAGTTTGGCGTCACGCCGATCTACTTCGCTTGCAGTTACCATCACACAGATGCTGAGCCACTCCTACTCGCACACGGCGCCAATCCCGATACGATCCACATTAATCCGCCATGACCGCAACGCCGAACCCCTAAGGTCCCTTTGAGTCATGGCGAGGTTTACTTGCTCTCGGGGAAGACTTTCCCTGCCCTGACCTCAAATCTAGCCTTGGTTGGACAAGCCCGCGGTGGCTTTTTTCGCCCCACCCGCCGAAGCGGGACGGCCCTGGCGATTGACTTCTGCTGACGACTCTCCCCCAACAACCTGCCCGCCACCCCACCCAAATCAACGGGCAGATTTCTCCTGCGATGTCATCAACCCAGTTCCCTCCGTCGCTCTCCAGACGCTCTGATCCACGCCCCTCTAGCACTTGATTCCGCCCCTCCAGCGATCGCCCGACCTTCCATGACACCCCTCCGCCACCTCCACCCTTCGGGCCGTTGGTTAAAAAACTCTGCTCATCCTGGCGCGCCGTTTGATTCATCGAACTCCCTTGACTAAACCAATAACTGAAGCACACGCCGAGTCGCTCCGTTTTCCGATCGGTGACCCACGATTCGGTCCCCGCCAACCGGCAAGGCACGGGATAACTCGCAAAAAAAGCATCGGCTGCCCACCGCTCGGACACTTCAGCTGTATTAATCTCGCCACCAGCACTTTGGGCGGATGCCATTAGCCAACAAATCGACACGGTCGGTTAATCCAATCCGCTAACCGCCGAACATACTCCGCACGCGAGATCTCCTTCGCCCCGAAGGTCGCCAAATGAGGCGTCAACCACTGCACGTCGAGCAACCCAAATCCCCGCTCTCGAAGCCGCAAAACCAACGCCCAAAGTGCAAACTTCGACGCATCTCTCACTTTGTGAAACATCGACTCCCCAAAAAAAACTCCCCCCAACGCCACCCCGTAAAGTCCGCCCGCTAACTCCCCACCGATCCATACCTCAACCGAGTGCGCACAACCCAGTTGATGCAAACCAACATAACTCGCAATGATCGCTTCATCGATCCAAGTCTCGTCTCGAACCGCACATTCTCTCATCACGGTTTCAAATCCCGCGTCCACTCGAATCTCAAATCCCCCCTTCTTTAACGCCCGCTTCAGCCCATGAGGAATGTGAAACTCGTCGTCAATCGGTAGAATCGCCCGCGGATCAGGCGAAAACCACCCAATTCCCCCCTTAGGCAAAGCCATCGGAAAAGCCGCCTGCCGGTAAGCATTAAGCAGGTATCGAGCAGAGATCATTCAAAACCATCCTGAAGAAGTTCTTTCCCACTGACAATTCCTCAAACCAGACAATTTCACCTTCCTTTTCTGCGCCTCTCCGCTATCTACCATCAGATGAAAACCATCCTCTCCTCCGCGCTCCTCATAGCCTGCGGCTTACTATTCTCAGGTTGCGAGACCGATCTTCCCCCCACCCCCAAAGCCGAACCTTCCCTCTCACGCGGTCTCAAAGGTCAAGGCACGATCGTCCCCATTGATCAAAAAAATGATCCCATGATCAACGAAACGACTGGCTCGGTTCACTGAAAAATGACCACCTTAGCCTCTTCCCGAATCGTTATTCTCGACTTCGGTTCCCAATACACCCAAGTCATCGCTCGGCGCGTCCGTGAATCCCAAGTCTACTCGCAAATCGTTCGCCACGACCTCTCCGCCACCGAAATCGCCAAACTCCATCCTCGCGGCATCATCCTCAGCGGTGGCCCTTCCAGCGTCTACACCGAAGGCGCGCCCCAACCCGATCCCGCGATCTTTGACCTCGGTATCCCCATCCTTGGCATCTGCTACGGCATGCAACTCATGGCGCATCACCTCGGTGGAAAGGTCGAACACAGCCCCAGACGCGAATACGGAAGCGGAGAACTCCACATCAAAGATTCTGCCTGCCCGCTTTTCCAATCTCTCCCGCCAATCTTAAACATCTGGAATAGTCACGGCGACAAACTGACCAAACTCCCCAAAGGCTTCCGCACGGTCGCCACTACCGAAAACTCGCCCTTCGCCGCCATCGAACACCCCAAGAAAAAATTCTACGGCCTCCAGTTTCATCCCGAAGTCGCCCACACTCCCCAAGGAAAAGATCTCCTCGCGAATTTCCTCTTCGCCATCTGCCAGTCCACCAAAGATTGGACGATGGGCTCTTTCATCGAGCAAATCTGCCAGCAAATCCGCGATCAAGTCGGCGACTCCCATGTGCTCCTCGGCCTCAGCGGTGGCGTCGATAGTAGCGTCGCCGCTGCTCTCCTCCACCGCGCCATCGGCAACCAACTCACCTGCGTCTTCGTCGATAATGGCCTCCTCCGCGCCGATGAAGCCGCCGCCGTCCAACGTCTCTTCGGCGACAATTTTCAGATCCGCCTCAAGACGGTTCACGCCGCCGCTCGATTCCTCACCAAATTGCGCGGGGTCACTTCTCCAGAGCGTAAACGCAAAATCATCGGCACAGAGTTCGTTCGCGTTTTCGAAGAGGCCACCCAAAAACTCTCCCGAGGAAAACGCGCCAATTTTCAGTTCCTCGCCCAGGGAACGCTCTACCCAGATGTCATCGAGAGCATCGCCATCGCTGGAAATCCCGCCGCCATGATCAAGTCCCACCACAATGTCGGTGGACTCCCCAAAAATATGAAGCTCAAGCTGGTCGAACCGCTCCGCGAACTCTTCAAAGATGAAGTCCGTGCAGTCGGTGCCCAACTCGGCCTCCCAAAAGAAGTCACTCTCCGACAACCTTTTCCAGGCCCAGGCCTCGCCGTTCGTATCATCGGCGAAATCACCCCACTCCGACTCCGCATCCTCCGCGAAGCCGATGCCATCGTCGTCGAAGAAATCAAATCCTCCGACTGGTATCACCGGGTCTGGCAGAGTTTCGCCGTTCTCCTCCCCATCAAAAGCGTCGGCGTGATGGGCGACGAACGGACTTACGAAAATACCATCGCCCTTCGCATTGTCGAAAGCCAAGACGGCATGACCGCCGATTGGGTTCGCCTCCCTTACGAAATTCTCGCGAAAATCTCTACCCGCATCATCAACGAAGTCAGAGGCGTCAATCGGGTTTGTTACGATATTAGTAGCAAACCACCCGCCACCATCGAATGGGAATAGCCCCCAATCACCACTTCAACCAATCGCCTGCTCAAACCGCCCAAGCTCCCTGCGAATTCCATCCCCAGCCATCAACAAGGAAGTCCCCACAAGCAATCCGCTAAACCTCCGCTCATCCCGTAAATACCCAACCATCGAAGGATCAATCCCACTCTCCGCAATCCTCAATGAACCCGCGGGAAGCCGATCCACTAAGGAAAATTGATCAAGTTTGATACTCAAATCACGCTTTAAACCCAATCGTCGCAAGATCTTCGACGCCCAATAACGCACCGATCCTCCCGAAGATTTAAACACCCGACTGTTAATCCCACAAATCTTCGGATCCTTCGGCAACTTTGCCAACTCCTCCCCAGTATGCACCTCAAATAATACCCCCAAACCAAGCCCGTTCGCCAAGACCGATAACTCCCGCAACCCCTCAATAGTCAAAATATTCGCCATCAGTAAAATGGCGTCCGCTCCACTTGCCCTCGCCTCCCACACTTGATAAGGATCAAAGATAAAGTCCTTCCGCAGGAGTGGCTTACTCGTAATCTTCCCTACCACCCCAAGCTGCTCAATCCCCATCCCAAAATCCGCCCGATTCGTCAGCACCGAGATCGCACGAACCGCCGAACTTTCCTCATACGCCAAAGCAATTTCCTCCACCCGATTCTCCCGCATCTCCCCGATCGATGGCGACTTCCGCTTAATCTCCGCAATCAATCCAAACCGACTCCCTATCGCCCCCTCAAATGATCGCAAGGGTCGACTATCCTTCGTTCGTCTTTCCAATTCACTCTGCGATTCTATCTTCCGCGCTTCCTCTAAATCCGCCTGAACTCGGTGAACAATCGGCGTAATCACGAACCGCGGCGGTAATGACTCCAGAAACATCCGTCCGTAATGAACAATCACCACTAGGTTCGTCAAGAGTAGGCGGTCGCACTCCCCCATCTATCTCGCCGCACCCACCTCAACAAATCCTCACCATCCTCACATCCGTTTAGTCATTCAAAAAAAAATGATCCTCGCGAACCTCCGCAGTCCACTTTGAAAGATAGGCGAACCGCGCCTGCAAGCTCGCCAACTTTTCCCAGTCCTCCGAAGTCGCGCCATCCCATCCTAAATCCAACTCCCGCAACCCCCCCATCGCTTGCTCCTCCGCTCTCCCCAATCCCTCCAGCGTCTCACCCACACTCCGACGCAACTTCGCCCGCTCCCCAGCTAACAACGCCCGCGCCAGCGGCGTCGTCGCTACCACCCACCTCTTTCGCAAATCCGCCACGGCTCCATGAACACTCGCCAAACTCATAAACAAATCAGCCAAGTCCACAGCAATACCCGCCCCAGATTGACTCGCCTCACGCTCCTCAATCTCCAACAAATGTCCCAATCGCAATGCCGGTTCGCGCAGAATTCCATAAGCCAAATTCAGCTCCGCAAAATCCCCTGTCGTCCCGCCAACATCAGGGTGCTTCTCCGCCGCCTCCACCCGAAACTTCTCCCGTAATCTTTCCGCATCCAACCACGGACGCCGTGGCTCATTCATCCTCTCAAAGTGGTCAACCATAAAACTAAGAATCCCAAACCATCCTCGCCAAATCACAAGCAGTTTTTTCATTTAAAAAAAAGTCACTTGCCATCAGACTCCGCTGAGTTATCCACCCTGTTGCTATGTTAAAAAATTGCGTCACTTCTCCAAGACTACTCGCTCTCCTGCTTCTCGCCTTCTCTTCGATCAGTTGTCGCCAAAAGGCCACCGATAAAGATGCCGTCTTCGGCGTCATCCACGAAAATGTCCACGCTCTCGAAAAAAAAGACATCAACACCCTAATGTCTACCATCCATCCTGACTGCGCCACTTACGCCGAAACTCGCGCCACCGTGGAACAAATGTTTAAAAGTTTCGACCTCAAGTATGAAGTCTCCGACCTAAAAATCGTCAATAGCAATGGCTCGGAAGTAAAGGTCAGCTTTAAGCAAAAAACCACCCAAGTCGGTACCCAAGCTGACTTCAATGACAATATCGTCGAAGGCATTCATACCCTAAAACTCGACCGCGGAAATTGGAAAATCATCAAAACCCTCCAGCAAAAAATCACCGATCTCAACGGCGCTCCCCTCTTCGCTTCCGCTGCCAAATCATCCATCTCACCCATCGAACCCGCCGGAAAACTTCTCCCGCAATCCCCTCTCCCACCATCCGAAAAAATCGCGCCCGAAACTCCCACACCTCCCACACCTCCCCAATCACCCGACGCTATCCAATTAGCCAAAAACGCCACTCTCCAAGCTGCCGTATTTGCGGTGATCAATGACAATGCTCGTGCCCTCGAAAAAAAGAACCTCGAGGCCGTCGTCGAAACCATCGATCCATCCAATCCTGACTTCGCTACCACCAAAGCATCCATCGCCACGATGTTCAAAGTTCTCGACCTCTCCTTCGTCGTCAGTGACCTCCAGATCACCAACGCCACCCCCACCGAAGTGGTTGTCAGCTTCAAACAACAAACGAAAAAAGTCGGCGGCTCTGCACCTTATGTCGACAATCTCATCAACGGACTTCATACCCTTCGGCTTGACCATGGCACTTGGAAAATCTTCAAAACGACCAACCTCTCCGCAACCGAACTCAAGCCAAACCAATCCACCCAACCACCCAAACCCGCCGTTCCTCCTTCCATCGTCTCCCCTCCAGTCGTTCTCCCACCCAGCCCCGCACGCAAACCGTAAATTCCCGCAAGGACTCGTCTATCATTGATCAGAAACTTTGCCCGTCGCTAATAACCTTTTCTACCCGAACCCACTAAAGCACTTATGGACTTCGTTCGCTTCGCGTTTTGGGGAGCCTTTTTCTTGCTCGCCACTTTTGCCTTCACGGTTCTTTTTGAACACGGAACTTCCAACTACTTTGACAACGCTCAAAAGGAAAAAGCCCACATCCTTTCTTGGTTCACGAAAACCAGTCCTCCGTCCTTAACCCCAGGACCAGCATCACCCATCCAGAAATAATCAAAGTTTACCCTCTCACTTCTCACTAAATATCATTCGCCCTTGGAGTCTTTTTGTTTTCCACTCCTCCTAATAGTGACCAACGATTGCCTTCATCTTCACTTATCACACCCAATTTATGCCCGTTCAAACTGAAAAAGAACTCCCCGAAAGTGCTCGTAACCTATACCTCAAAGCGCGAAGTGCCGTCGAATTGCGCAATCATGGCTATGCGATCACTCTCCTCCAAACCGTCCTCAAAGAGAACCCGGGCTTTCTCGATGGCCGAAAACTCCTCCGCAAAGTAGCGATCCTCTCCACCAAAGGAAAAAAGAACTTCCTCTCCGGCATGTCCACCGCTTCCTTGCGCGGACAAAGCGTCATCAAAAAGGACCCCAAGGCTGCGATGGAGCTCGCCGAAAAGAGTCTCGAAACCGATCCCACTAACCCCCAAATCAATCATCTCCTCAAAGAAGCCGCTAAAGCTGCCGGATTTATCGAAGTCGCCGCCTTCGCCCTCGAGACCATCGTCGAATCTAACCCAAAAGACAGCAAGACCATGCACGAACTCGGGGAACTCTATCTCCTCATGAACCTCCCCGACCAAGCAGTGGAGATTTATAGCAAAATTGCCGAACAAAATCCCTCCGATCTCACCGCCGTCAAACGCAGCAAAGACGCCGCCGCTACCGCGTCCATGAAAAGCGGCGGCTGGGAACAAGCCCAAAGCTACCGCGATGTGATGAAGAATAAGGAAGAGGCCATCTTAATCGAACAACAGGGGCGCGTGGTTCGGAGCGCCGATATGATCGATGAACAACTCAACGAGGTCTATTCTCGATGGGAAGTCGCCCAAACAAATGTCGACCTCTCCCTCCGCATGGCCAAACTCTGGGAAGATCGCTTCGAACAAAAACAAGATGCCGAAAGCCTCGAAGCCGCACGCTCTTACTACAACCACACCAACCAGTTGGTCAGCGGCAGTGATCCCGCAGTCGCCCGAAAACTCGGCGACCTTCACCTCAAACAACTCGATCTCCAAATCAAGGAACTCACCGATTGGTTCGCCGCCGGAGGAGATCAACACGAGGACGCGGCCACTTATCACACCGAACTCGATAGCCGGATCCTCGAAAAAGCCGAACTCCTCATCGCCGAAGCCCGCAAGCGCGTCGAACGAAATCCCACGGATCTCCAACTCCGTTTCGAACTCGGCGAACAACTCGTCTTCGCCAAGCACTACACCGAAGCGATCTCCGAACTCCAAAAAGCTCGACAAAATCCCAACGCCAGACTTCGGGCCATGAATCTTCTCGGCCAATGCTACACCGAAAAAAATATGCTCGATCTCGCCGTCAAGCAGTTCCAAGACTGCGCCAGCGAAATCATCGCCATGGATGTCACCAAAAAAGAGGTTCTCTATAAACTCGGACTCGTCTTCGAGCGCATGAACCGAAAAGAGGAATCGCTGACCTGCATGAAGGAAATCTATGAAGCTGATTACGGGTATCTCGATGTTGCCCAACGCGTTGAGCAATCGTACGGACAGTAATCTCGGCGATCTTCCTCGCTATGCCTTGGTTCACTTTCCACCTCAACGATTTCGCCTACTCCTTCCTTAGCGTCCTCTTCGAAGGCATCCCCTTCCTCCTCCTCGGGTCCTTAATCTCTGGACTAATCGATGTCTTCATTTCCGCAGATCGCCTCCAACGATTCCTCCCCAAAAATGCCTTCGCCTCCATCGCCATTAGCGGTTTGCTCGGCCTGATCTTGCCCATTTGCGAGTGCGGAAGCGTCGTCGTGATTCGTCGATTCATCCGCAAAGGCTTCCCACTCTCATCCGCAGTCACCTACATGCTTGCCGCCCCCATCGTCGGCCCACTCGTCGCCCTCAGCACTTTCGCCGCTTTCAAAGGACAAAATCCTTGGCTAATGACCTCCCTCCGCCTCTCCATCGGCTACCTCGTCGCTCTCACCGTCGGCTTAATCGTCCACCGACTCCCCTCATCCGCAGTCCTCCGCTCCGAAATCTCCCCACCACAACGCAAACGCGCCGGCCTCCTCATCGCCTCCACCTCCAACCCTTCCCTCGATCCCAACTCAACCCCAGAGAACTTCGCCAACCTCGCCGCCGCCTCAAGCCTCCCCAAAAAACTCCTCCTTTCAGTCCAATCCGCCACCGCTGATTTTCTTGATGTCGCTTTCTATTTTATCATCGGCTCCGCCCTCGCCAGTCTCTTTAACACCGCCGTCAAACAGGAAATCATCATCCCTCTCGCCTCCAATCCCCTCCTCTCCATCGTTTCCATGATGGGTCTCGCGTCTCTTCTCGCCCTCTGCAGCACCACCGATGCCTTTATCGCCGCCAGCTTTACCGCTTTCTCCTTCGCCTCAAAACTCGCCTTCCTCCTCTTCGGCCCCGTATTCGATCTCAAACTCTTTTGGCTCTACGGCATCCTCTTCAATCGCCGCTTCATCGCGCTTCTCTCCCTCGGCCTCTTTATCGCCATCGCTCTCGTCTGCTGGCGGATTAGTACCCTCAACCTCGATAACACTCGCCCTCTTGCACCTCCTTCAACCCAGAGTATCCTCTCTCAATAATGAACAAAATATTCAACCGCTGGCTCCCCTGCTCCACCCTCGCCGCCTGGAGCTCCATCCTGCTCTACTTTTACTTCTCAGGTCGCATTAACGCTTTTCTCATCCCCACCTTCCGTACTTACGCCCTCATCGCCGGACTCATCTTAGCCTCCATGGCTCTCGTCTTTGCCATCTTTCCCGCCGACGCCAACTGTTGCTCCGCCAGCGAATGCGGACACGGCCTTTCTCGGCTCTCCATCGGAAAAATCCTCACTTTTGTGATTCTTCTCCTCCCCGTCACCGCCGCCGCTATGTTCTCCGCCGACGGCTTCGGTAAAAATGCCATCCTCAATCGGGGCGTCCAAATGGATGCTTCTGGTCTTCGCCCACCGTCCCCATCAAAAAACTCCCCAACTTCTCCCCCAGACTTCGCCCTGCCCACCAACACTTCCCCTTCCCCTGACTCCACCCCAAAGACCGCCACGCCACCTCCCCAAGATTACCTGACTCGCACCCCAGACGGGAGAATCGTCGCTGAGGTTCTCGACCTCCTCTACGCCGCCCAAGACAACGCTCTCCGCGCCGACTTCGAAAACAAACAGATCGTCCTCACCGGCCAGCTCATGCCAGAAACCTCCAATAACTCCAACGGCAAACGCCACAAAGCCGTCCGGATGTTTATGACCTGTTGCGCCGCTGATGCCCGCCCCGTCGCCACTCTCTTCGAATCCGATTCCAAAATAGACTTGCCCGAAATGGGCTGGATCAAAGTCACCGGGATCGCCACTTTCCCCATTGAAAATGGACGGAGAATCTCTCTCATCAAAGCCGAGCGCGTAGAAAAAAGTAGCCCGCCAGACGAATCAATGCTCTTTTAATCCATCAGTCGTTCGCATTCGGACTTTCCCATTTTTTCACTCCCCAATCACCTGAGATTTCCCCATCCCCCGCTCAGACCAGCTATTCCCCCATCACCAAACTACTCGCTGCCACGGTCAGCAAAATCCGATTATTCCCATTCAGTTGCTGCAGCGCAGCCACAAATGCTCCCGGATGACCGTCGTCCTTCAACGACACATTGAACCGAATCTCCGTCATCATCCCCGCCTGAATCGACTCCACTGAAATTAACTCCTGATGTGCCAAATACTGCTCAAAGCATTTTTCAAATGCCACATCATAGTTCACCTCATTCGTCACACGAATCCTCAGAAAATGAGAAAGTCGCTTCGGTGAAAATGCATCCGCTTTCGAAAAAGCATAAATAAGACAACAAACAATCACCGTTGTCAACGCGGCCAATTCATACTGACGCGCCCCAACACCCAGCCCAGCTGCCATGGCTAAAAAGATAAATCCAATATCCCTCGATTGACGAACCGAATGCCTAAAACGAATAATTGAAAAGGCTGCAAACATTCCAAATGCGGTCGCCCCGTCACCGCGCACCACCATAATCACCACCGACACCACTGTCCCCAGAATAATCAAGGTGTGAACGTAATCCTGCGAATATCCCCCCCCCCGATAAGTTCGCTTGTAAACCACAGATATTAGGCACATCAGCCCAAAACTGAGAATCAAAGCAAAAACAATCTCCCCAATACTAGGGTTTTTAGCACTAAACCCGACTAAATCATTGATCTTATCGATAAAACTTGGCATATAATTAAACTAAAACTCAATACTAAGCGCACAAACACTAGGCAACTTTCGACTCTGTTGTTCTTTCACTTTTAGAACTCCATAACTGTTGAGACTCTCTCAGCCCCCTCAAATACGGATCACCCGCTTCTAAAGCATTAGAGTATTTACTGAAACTTGTTAAAATACAATTCATTTCTCCCAGCAATCGCGCCAACCAATACGGCACCGCCCCTGTTCCCTTCACCTCCATCACCATTGACCCAGGCGTCAACAGATACTCGCTAAATCGATTGTCGTCCGGTTGTGGCGTTAAGTCGCTCATCCGATAGCCAATCCCCGAGTCAAACGTAATCCGCAAGTCGGAAGACGGGTCCAAATCTGCCAGAGCTCGACGATCATAACGCATACAGCAAACCGGACGAAATCCCCGCCCCGCCACCAAACCCTGCACCTCCTCAATCACTCGACTCTCCGCAAAATTCAATCGCAACCCCACCGACTGCAAATCGCAAATCGCTAAAGCAGTTTCAGTCGGCATCTCCACCCGTCGCTTCACCACCCGAGAATCGCATTTATGCTTAATCTCCACAAAAGAAGTCGGTGGCAACGCCCCGTCTCGGCTTCCATAAACTCGCACCCGTAACTTCCTCCGACTCCCTTGGCCACGGACTTTTTCCCAATAACAATCTCGATCAAAACTATCGTAGTAGAGGCTGACAATCGGATAAAATCCCTCCGCATCGCCATGTCCATCGGGCCGCAACCTCGGCAACAAACAAGGCATCAATACCTCTTTTTGCTCAGGTGTGAGGACGAACTTCATTTCAAAACGGTCAAGACGATCAGACATTGATAATCATTAGATTAGACCCAAAAAAACTCCGCCGAAAAGATCAAAAAAGGGATTCACAAAGAATTAACCCCTTAATTGCTTCCATCAGGAAACCTCCTAGGAATTCACCTGATTCAGGGCTTAATTAAGCTACTCTCCCCCGAAAAATTTCCTGAATGATCGAAGCAAACTCGGCTCCCCGGTCTTTTTCGGGGGAGTCGTCACTGGCACATCACTCGAGGAAGTCTTTTGATGAAAAAGACAAGGGACTTTCGGAACCCGTGAATCTGGTAGCTCCGCCAAATAATTTGTCTCCGCTCGCTCACACGCCACCGTCGCCAACTGACTTGAAATCGCACAAATCGCCACCTTCCGCATCACCCCAGGGGGCGTAAACTCGCGAGCGGGATAACGCCGACTCGGCGCCTGATTGATCACGTCTACCCAAACTGGCAAGGCCAACGCCGCCCCATAACCATGGGACACAATGGTCTGTGGCAAATCGAGCCCCACCCAAACACCACAAGTCAGGCTCGTCGTGTAACCCACAAACCACGCATCTTGATAGTCGTCATTCGTCCCGGTTTTTCCTGCCGCCGGCTTGCTAAATCCCAACCTCTCCGCACTCGCCGCCGTCCCTCGCTCAAAGACTTTCCTTAATCCACTCGTAACCAACCAACTAACCCCAGGGTCCAATGCGCGTGCCTCCACGTGCGCGGACCGATAGATCGTCTCTCCTTCCGCATCGTCGATTCTCTCAATCAAATAACTCTGCCGCCTCAACCCACCATTCGCAAACACGGTGTAAGCCTCGGTCACCTCCCGAACATTCGCCTCCAACGCCCCAAGATATGCCGCCGGGAGCATCGGCATACTCTGCAACCCAACCGCACTCGCCACCCGCTTGACCTCCTCAATTCCTGCCCGATCCCCCACCCGGACGCTCATCGTATTTCTTGACAAAATTAACCCCTCTTCGGCCCGCAATTTCCCCTTATCTGTCCGATCAGAATTCCCCGGCGCCCAACTTCCCGCACCATGAATCTCTCCAACGGTAATCGGTCCATCATTAATCAGCGTCCCCGGCAAAAGTCCTTGCCCATAAGCCGCCGCATAGACAAACGGCTTGAATGTCGAACAAATCTGCCTCGTCCCAGGCGACGCAATCGCCCGATTATACTGACTCTCCGAAAAATCTCGCCCCCCCACCAATGCCCGAATTCCTCCAGACGCATTGTCAATCACCACCACCGCTCCCTGCAGATACGGCGGAGCTTCTTTGCTAGCTTTTGCCTCCGCCGAAAAATCCGCTTTTTTCGGATGTTTATATCCAGCCTTGCCCTCGATCTTCCTTAACTCCAACTCCAAGGCATTCTCCGCCGCCTTCTGCAACACGGGGTCGATGGACGTATAAATCTTCATTCCCCCATTCGCCCTCTGTGCATCGGTCAATAAATCCTCCAACTCCCGTTGCACCAAATCCATCGCGTAATTTTCCTGAGCCGCAAACGGTCGACTCTTCGCTAATACCACCTGTTGATCAATCGCCGCGTCGGCTTCTCCCTCAGTAATCATCTCCAGCTTCACCATCCTCGCCAAAACTGCATCCCTCTCTCGCAGAGATCCTTGCAGATTCTTCAATGGCGAAAATCGTGATGGCGCTCGAATCAGCCCCGCCAAAATTGCCGCTTCCCCTAATGTTAATTCCAATGCCGACTTCGAAAAATAGGTCTGACTAGCTGTCTCCACCCCATAGACCGTCGAACCAAAATAAATCCGATTCACATAGGCCTCTAAAATCTGATCCTTCGTAAAATTTCGCTCAATCCTCACCGCTAATACTGCCTCCAATAACTTCCGGTGCAGGCTCTTCTTTGTCCCCAATCCCGCTGGATAACTATTTCTGGCCAACTGCTGGGTCAAAGTGCTCGCCCCTTCTTTCGCCGACCCGTGGGTGATATTCTTAACCACCGCTCGCCCAATTCCCAACAGATCCACTCCAGGATGACCATAAAAACGACTGTCCTCCCTCGCCACCAATGCCTTCAAAAAATACGGCGAAACCTCACTCAGTTTGACGGTAATCCGATTCTCCCCCTGCAGACGCGAGTAAATTTTCCCATCCAAATCAAAAACTGCCGACCGCTCAGACATCAAGGATATCTCCCCCATATTAAACCGCTTCGCCCAAAGCACATAAATCACCACCACCATCACCATAAAAGCGACCAATACTCCACCGCTCACCGCCACCCACCAACGGAAACTTCTCCGGGGACGTTGCTGATTTTTAGTTCTGCGGGCGCTCTTAACCACCCCCACTTCCTAACATCGTTCCTCCAAAAAAGGCACCCAAATCACCACCTTCCTCATTTCAAAAATTCCCGCCTCCTCAATATCTTTGTCGCTGAACACCACCCACCCACCCTAAAACTCTCCCCATTCACCGCTATGCATATCGACATCGTTTCGCTCTTCCCCAATATCGCCGCCGCACCTCTCCGCGAAAGCATCCTCGGCAAAGCCCAAGAGCGAGGCATTTTCACTCTCCAATCTCATCATCTTCGCGACTGGGCCACCGACAAACATCGCACCACCGACGACACTCCTTACGGTGGAAGCCAAGGCATGGTCATCAAGTGCGAACCCCTCTTCGCTGCCGTCGAATCCCTCCGCCAAGCCCATCAAATGAGAGACCCTCTCTCCGCTCCATCTCTCGTCCTCCTCCTCTCTCCAGCCGGTCGCCCTTTCAACCAAAGTGTCGCCAAAGAACTCTCCCGCCTCTCCCACATCATCCTCCTCTCAGGTCACTACGAAGGCGTCGACCAACGAGTCATCGATCATCTCATCGATGGCGAATTGTCGATCGGCGATTATGTCCTCACCAACGGAGCCATCGCCGCCGCCGTGGTCGTGGATGCCGTCGTACGGCTCCTCCCGGGCGCCCTCGGACACGCCGAAAGTGCCTCCGATGATAGCCATTCCACAGGCCTCCTCGAATTCCCTCAATACACTCGGCCCGTTGAGTTTCGCGGATGGCGCGTCCCCGATATCCTTCTCAGTGGTCATCACGCCGCCATCGCACGCTGGCGCGCCGATCAATCCTTAGCAAAAACTCAGCGAGTTCGCCCCGATCTGCTCGGAATTCATCCAGTCCCACCATCTCCACCCTTTATCCCGAAGTCCGTCGAAAGCTAACCGCAAGGATGCTCACTCCCAGTCTGGCTCCGACCGCCAATCTTACGTATATTTCAATACCTCTTCGATCGTCGTCTCCCCGTCATAAATACTTCGCAGTCCATCCTGACGAAGCGTGGTCATCCCCAACTCAATCGCCTTCTGCTTCAAAACAACTCCCGGCGCCCTTTTGTTGATCAACTCCCGAATGGGGTCGCTCATATCCAGCAACTCATAAATCCCTTTCCGACCCTTATACCCCGTCTGATTACAGGCTTCACACCCCTTCCCGTAATAAAAATTCTTGTCCCCAATCTCGTGCGGCGATAGCCCCAACTGCGCTAACGCACTCTCATTCGGCTCATAGGCCGTTCGACAATTCACACAAATCTTCCGGATCAGTCGTTGCCCAAGAACTCCCTCAAGAGATGACGAAATCATAAACGGCTCAACCCCCATATCAATCAGCCGAGTCACCGCCCCGGGAGCGTCGTTGGTATGCAATGTCGTAAAAACCAAATGCCCCGTCAACGAAGCCTGAATCGCAATCTGTGCCGTCTCCACATCTCGAGTTTCGCCAACCATAATCCGATCAGGATCCTGCCGCAAAAACGCCCGAAGCGTTCGCGCAAATGTTAATCCAATCTTCTCATCCATAGGCACTTGGACGATTCCTTCAATATCATACTCCACGGGATCTTCCGCGGTCAAAACCTTCGAATCGATGGTGTTAATCTTATTCAAACACGCATAAAGCGTGGTCGTTTTTCCCGAACCTGTCGGTCCAGTCACAATGAAAATCCCGTTCGGCTTCTCAATCGTCCGTAATAGATAACGATAAATATAGTCAGGCATCCCCAAGGCCTCAATCTCCAGATTGACGGTCGTCCGATCCAAAACCCGTAAGACCACACTCTCCCCAAATTGCGTCGGCAAGGTCGATACCCGCAAATCTACTTGCCGACCACCGATCATCTTCTGGATCCGCCCGTCCTGCGGTAATCGCCGCTCCGCGATATTCAAGTTCGACATCACTTTCACCCGCGAAATCACTGGCAGGGCCAGATGCCGAGGCGGTGGCGCCATCTCGTAAAGCGCCCCGTCCACCCGGTAGCGAATTTTAAATTCTGTCTCGAAAGGCTCAAAGTGAATGTCCGATGCTCGATCCTGAATCGCTTGATGCAAAATCAAGTCTACATAACGAATAATGGGGACCGCATTTGCCTCATTCTCAACGTTTTGGACATCAAAAACATTATCTCCACCAAACTCTAAATCGCCCCCCAGTTGGGCAAGAATGTCCTCCATGCTACTGGTGTCGCTCCCATAAAACCGCTTGATCAAATCATCAATCTGATAAACGGGCGCCACTAACACTTGCACTTCTTTCCCCAAAGCAAATCGTAAATCCTCCGCAGTTTGAGCATTCAACGGATCAGCCAATACTACCTGAATACTTCCCCCATCGACCCCCAACGGAAAAGCCCGGTGCAACAACGCCAATCCGCCAGGAATCAAACGCAAAACCTCAGGAGGAGGTTCAAATGCTCCCAAATCAACAAAGTCCGCCCCCAAAGACGCCGCAATCGTTTCGTAAAATTGTTCCGTCGTGCAAAAATCATAGCCCGTAAGAACTTCACTGAGGGTTTTTCCAGTCTTACTCACCTCCTGAACGAGGTCCTCGACCTGATTGGCGTCGACTAATCCTTGATCAACAAAAATTTCGAGAACTTGTTTGGAATTCATGATGAGATAGAAATTTCAGTGACTGGCGCAATCCGCCACCCACGCACTCGTTCTATTCGTGCACTTGCCCCTTTGTGCCAAGAAAAAATCGATCTCCCCATCCCATTCCCGAAGTTTTTTCCCCGCAACCACCACCCCACCTTTCCTATTTACAGCGATCTCCAACCATCTCACTTTGCCCACTCCGACCTCTAAACTCTCACTTTGCCCCATTCCTCAATGAAAAATCTCTTCGACTCCGCCCCCTATCAATCCCTCGCCCGTGCCCTCCAATCTCGTATCGACCTCATCGCCGACCGCGAATTCTATCACCGCGACCCCGTCGCGCATCTCGCAGAACTCCAATCCGTCTCCGAAAAAATCGTCGTTTCCGCCAATCAACTCCCCCCCCCGATCGACCCGCAACTCGCCCACTATCTTCAGCGTTCTAGTTACGATAAGGCTCTCGCGATGATCTGCAATCGCCAACCATCCACCACCGATTCATCCACGTAAGGTCAAGGGGCGAAGCGCTTTTTACTGATCACCCTCATCCTGTAGTATTGATCGATATTTAAAGCTGGCGCTTGTTGGTTGCTCGTAAATAAAGCCGCAAAGTCAGGCAACCGTGGATCGTTCACATCAATATAGCGCTCCACTAATGCCGATCCTCGGTATTCTCCCACCACCACATCTTTCCCAGTGACCCACTGATCAAACGGCGTGTTCGGTGACTTTTTCAATGATTGAACCCGCAGATGCACGGTGTAGCTGTTCGACTTGGTCGTCAGTCGCGGATAAATATCCACATAAGGCTTCTCTCGAAGGT
The DNA here is from genome assembly GCA_037142835.1 of Verrucomicrobiota bacterium. GTDB lineage: Bacteria > Verrucomicrobiota > Verrucomicrobiia > Chthoniobacterales > Chthoniobacteraceae > Chthoniobacter. Next base: position 10,556 of record JBAWZW010000004.1, on the reverse strand, counting down.
TGTCCCCAGTCAGTTGATGACTCGCCCAAAAAGCGCCAATCGTTGCCTGCGTTTCACCCGGCGGGATCAAGTTAATCTCACAAAACTGAGTTGCCGATTTGAAAAGTTGGCTCGCCGAAAACTTCGCATCAAACGCCTTCAACGTTTCCACGGGGTCAATCGATTGCCGACGATCCGCCATCCGTTGACCATTGTTAAAAGGATCCAGCGGCTTGTAGACCGTCGCATCATTCAGTTCGAGAGCCGCAAATTTCGTCGCCTTCATCACCGCGTGCATCCCCGTACTCCGCCGAATGTAAGTGAAAGGCTGAATTTGGTAATTCATATTGATCTTCCCAGAGGTGGCAAACGGCTGGCTGATCGCATACGGCTCCACCACTGGCATCCAAAAAAGATCGGCCATCAAATAGTCAGGAGGAAGGGTGAACGATTGACCCACTGCAGGCACCCGAGGCGTCCCAAAACCTGGGTGGGTTAAATCTTCTGGCCGCGGATTGAATAATAGTGTCTGCCATGGCTTAAATCGTTGAACCCCAGTAGGTATTGACCCGAACATCAACGCCGATGGCATTTGGCGGTTCGGAGAAAAGTGCGTCTGCCCAGGAGGCGCAAACTCCTCAAAATATCCCAAAATATAGGGCAGCCGCATCCCAGCAAATCGAGCGTCTCCTTCATCAGGCTTATTAATATAGGCTCCGTCTTTCTGATCCCCTACCCCCGTGTCCCAGTCGCCCGGCTTACCATCCGCGCGCGTCACAAAGTTGCCCACCCGACTCGGCACATCCGGCAACCTCAGACCGCCATTCATATACTGCGGCACCTCCACTAACTTCCCATAGCTCGCCCCCGGAAATGGTTGCCCCGTCGACCATGCTAAACCATAAGCATATTGCACCCCGGGGTTTGCGTAGTTTTTATGCGCCCGAAACATCGTCGACGGCACCACGGGCAACGCCTCCACCATCCTCGTATCTCCAGCCGTTGGATCATTTTGAAAGGTGGGATCACTCCCCGCCGGCGTAGGCCCGCTCCCCTGAATCCCCGCCGGTTCCAAGCCCACCACCGTATCCTCACCCCGAATCACCGATGTAGCCCCGCCTCCCCCCCGAATCCGACCGTTAAAGTCAGCCGCTCCAGTCCCAGGTGTCTTAAAAACCCCGTCAGGAAAATCCAAATTGACCGTCTGGATCAATTCATTGGTATCCGTAGTTTTGATCTCCACCTTGATCTTCCCCCCCTTAAACACAAAGGTCGGCGATCCTTGAGGCGGTGGCGTGTAGGTAAAGTCGTTCTGCGTAAAAAAGGGATAGTTCCCCAACTGCTCCGGCCCCCCAGCGGTGGTCAACTGCTTGGTATTATCCCACTTATTCGAAAAACCCATCGACGGGCCCTCCGTCCCGCCCACCGATCGCCCCCCGTTCGTCTGCAAATCAGAGTTCTCTAAAATGTTGGTCGCTTGACTAGGTAATCCCAAACTCCGCGGCGCCGGTCCCTCCAAAGCATCTTTTGGGGCAATTTTAAACTGATCCAATCCCGTCACCGTATACTTTAATCCCACCCGCATCGCCCCCAATCCATGCATCGGCGTCGCAAACTCCAAAATAAAGACCGCACGCATCTTTCCCGAGCCCGTCCCGTAAAAAAGGAGATCCGCTTCCGCGATACTCGCAAACCTTCCAAATCCTTTGGTCTGCCCAATCTTGATCGGCACCACTTCTCCCGCTCCAGGGGGAAATAAATCCAGACGATCAATCCCCAAGTTCGGCGAGTCAAACGGCGGGGTGTAAGGAACCGCACTGTTGCTCGTATCCGCAAGGTTCACGCACCGAATATAGTCATAAATCGAAGTCAAAATCTGATCGCAATCCGTAATCCCCGACGCCCCAACCCCATACTTCTGCAAAAAATTCCCCCCAAAACCCGGAATATTCGTCTTCGTTAATCCTTGTAGGTATCCGTATAGCAACGCATTACGCGAAGTAAAATCCTCCGTTCCACTACGAGGGTTTGACCGCGTAAAATAATATTCCTTTCCCCCGATCGTCGAACAAAACGCTAACAGGGCGTCGTACGCGGTGCGCTTGCTCGGATCCACCCATACCGGCCAGATCGCGATTCGTGGGGTATTGAAAAGCGTCGTCTCAGGCGCTGAACTGTGCGCCGTAATAAAGAAGCGCGCCTTCTCCAAAGTTTGCTTGGTAATCAAATTCGGCCCCGGACTCCCCGTCGCCGTATTCGGCACACGCGACTTCCCCGTCATCATCCCCGTAAACATCAACTCATCCACCGACGCATAGAGCCGATCCCTATCCACAATCACTTCTCCCGAGGGCATCCGCGTTCCTCCGTTCGATCCACCTCCCGTTCCGCCTTCACTCAAAGGCATCCCAATCCTTGGCGCTAAATCATAATAAACATCCAAAAGAGTATAGTTAGAACTGGAGATCGCCTCCGGAAAGGGAACCGGCATCAAGTTGCCAAAAATCGGACTAAGGCAGGTCGTCGCGGGATGCCCTGGATAACGCTGGTACTCGTGCTGCGCCGGTTGACAGATCGCAAACCCCGGATTGCTTACCGTCGACGCGTTGGCGTATTTCCCAATGTCCTCCATCGAAAAAATCCGCGGCACATCCCAGTATGTCCCTTCAGATGCCGTGTTGATATTCACCTTTGATGTCTCATCATCGCTCCAAAATGCCATCCGCCCCACCACTGGGTTACTCGCTGTTGCCCCCACAATCTTCACCACCCCGCCGACCACTGTCCCCGCTCTCAATCCCCCATCTCGCAAGACATAAAGCCATTTCACAGGCATCGGTGCCCGGTTATTCACTGCCGAATCTGCCTTGCCTACCTCAAATCCCGGTCGCGAGGCAATCGAAAATCCATCCACTTTAATCGCCCCGAGGGTCGGAGTTTGTCCATTGGCAAAAACTTCTGCCGACGGATCGACAATCGGATAAACCAGCACCCCTTTCACATCCGTCCCCGGGGCGTTGAGGTCGGTGTAAATTTCACTATTTACTCCCACTTTCCAATCCGCTGGCGGCAGGTCGGGCGCGCCCGCAAATCCCTCTCCAGCCACCACCATCTTATCTGAAGAGTAGAGCTTGAAAAAATCCCGAGGCTTTCCCATCGCGTCATAACTCCGAATCATCCCCGGTTGCGAGGCCCACGAGGTCAATGCCCCGGTGCTCGTGCCCTTCGTCGCGTCCACCAATTGAGCCATCACCAAATTAACCGCCGACTCCGAAAGCTGGTGGACTCCAGCCGAATAAGCCACCGCCTTTGAATTACTGAGCTCATTTGAAACACTGGTCAAAAATCCCAGTACCATCAACGAAAGCAACACCAGAAATGCCAGCACCAAAACCAACGCCACCCCGCTTTTCCCCCTAAAAAATTCTCGCTTCTTCGTTTTCATTTGCGACTCCACTTCGCCCCCCGAATGCTCACGCTACTCGTGAAAATCCGCGAACTGATTCGCTGATTCGTTAACGCCGTTTGCAACGTCGCCAAGTCAGCGTCAAACTTCGCCGTATCTAAAAAGAGCGTATCAAGAAGGGCGTCAAACGCGGGAGGATTTACCCCATTGGAAATCCGATTAGCGGAGACCTCATCAATCGCCACCATCGTTACCTGCAAAATCGGTGGTAACTGACTTTTCGGGTTAATCTCAGGATCCGCATTCGTCACCGTCGAGTCGTAAAAATAATCCTTCGAAAGCGTCTTGCTCATGGTCTCCTCCTCCTTCTTCGAAAGACGAGGCCGCAACACCAACGCGATGACATTCTCCGCTAAAATATGGGTGGGCGTCAACGGTGGCGCCGTTGGCACGCTGACCGCAGGCAAACTGCTCGCATACCACTCTTTTCCCACGTAGCCAGGATTGCCAGCCGTGTAGTTATATACCGATAACCCGTTCGATGGTTGCATCAGTTCCATCAGCCGATAACGCCACCGATTCGGGGGCTTCACAGCCGCACTCATCGCCTCAATAAACGCCGGCCGCGTGTCGTAGTTAAACTCCACATAATATCCCCAAGTATTGATCAAATTATCCAGACCACTGAAGTTTGCCGCGTCATCCACAAAACCCAGCGGTGCTTGAAAAAAGACTCCCTGAGTCGGTCTTCGAGGCTTCACCACCGACAGAAGTTTCTTCGCTCCCACGGTCATATTTCCAGAAATAAACCGCAGCTCAGATTGCCGAAAATATTTCTTCGGCGCCTGAGGATTATCGTAGTCCCAATAAGTATTCAATGTCGCTTGGCTTAGCCGCCGGGTGATCGACTCAAACCCCGCGTTCGCTCCCCGAAACTGCTCAATTCGACCCGTAGTCTGGCGCCAAGTCGACGCCGTGGCCCCCGTCATCGCACTGAGCAACGCCGCAATCAAACTGATCAAGGTCACCGAAACCAATAACTCAACCAAAGTAAAACCCTCAGACCCAGTGCCAGACCTCCTCTTCATCTGTCTCATTGGTTCTTCGCGATCAACGCGGTGTAAACCGTAAAAGCAATCCGACTCGTCGAGGCAAACGGTAACGACAAATGCCCAGGGTTGTTCGCCAACTTAATCGTTACTGTCGCCAAACTATCACTCGGTGGCACACTCGCATTCGGTAACTCCGTCGGCGCCACCACCGAGACTTCTGCCACATAAAGGTAATCCTTATCCGAGGCCACTTCGTTCCCCTGATCGTCAAAATATCGTTGAGCAACTCCCGCAGCGATGAGCGTCGGATAGTCGGTCTGCTGAGCCTCTCCGACAATCCTTTGGACAATCTGAGATCCCAGGGAATTGTCAATCGCTTGACGGAAAATCACCAATCCCGCCGGCATCAGTCCAAACATCGCCAAGAACGCAAAAGACACCACCCCAATGCTCAGAATGACCTCCACCAAGCTGAATCCCCGACAATCCTTGGAATGACCAAGGAAGGGACGACCTAAAACACTTTGTAAGGACTGGGGCATAACTAACCCTTTTTATAATCCGTCTGATCCTGCACTTCAATCTTGAAAAACTCCTCACTCTCATTGTTGACTCTCATCATCCCCCGCCTCATTTCAAACAATCCGTCCGCTGCTCTTTAAAACTCCTCTTCACCTCTAGTCAAAATCCCCATCACTCTCTACGGTTCAAATTTCCACAAACTTGCCAACTCACCGACTCTCTGAACTCTCATCTATGAAAATTACCCGCATCCTCGCCTACCGCGTCGCTTTGCCTCTCCACGAAACCACTTATAAATGGTCCGGCGGAAAGTCCGTTGATGTCTTCGACAGCACCATCGTTCGCATCGAAACCGACTCCGGCGTCGTCGGTCACGGCGAAGTCTGCCCCCTCGGACCATTTTACCTTCCAGCTTACGCCGAGGGCGTCCGCGCGGGTCTTCGGGAACTCGGACCGCATCTCATCGGAAAAAATCCCCTCGAACTCGCCAAACTCAATCACCTCATGGATGCCGCCCTCAAAGGCCACCCCTACGTCAAATCGGGCATCGATATCGCCTGCTGGGATATCCTCGGACAAACCGCGGGCCTCCCCGTCTGCGTCCTCATGGGAGGTCGCTACGGCGAAAATATCCGCCTCTATCGAGCAATCTCCCAAGAATCCCCCGAAGAAATGGCCGCCAAGGTCGCCTCCTACCGTGCCGAAGGCTACACTCGCTTCCAACTCAAAGTCGGAGGCGACCCAGATACCGATATCGCTCGCATCCGCGCGGTCTCCGCCCAAATCCAACCCGGTGAACGCCTCGTCGCCGATGCCAATACCGGCTGGACTCAACACGAAGCCATCCGCGTCGTCCGGGCAGTTCGGGATATCGATGTCTACATCGAACAACCCTGCCTGACTTATGAAGAATGTCTCGCCGTCCGCAGACACACCGATCACCCCTTCGTTCTCGATGAAAATATCGACCACATCGATATGCTCCTCCGTGCCAAATCGGATCTCGCCATGGATCTCGTGAACCTGAAAATTAGCAAACTCGGTGGACTGACCAAAATTAAGCAGGCTCGCGACCTCTGCGTGACCATGGGTATCGGCATGACTCTCGAAGACTCCTGGGGTGGAGACATCACCACCGCCGCCATCGCCCATCTCGCCCAAAGTACCCCAGAAGAATTCCGCTTCACGAGCACCGACTTCAATAGCTACGTCACCGTCTCCACCGCCGATGGCGCCCCCCAGCGAGTCAACGGATTCATGTCCGCCAGCACCGCTCCAGGCCTCGGAATTACCCCAAAAATGGAGGTTCTCGGCAATCCCGTTCTCACCGTGGAATAATCTCACCATCTCCCATCCCCCCCGCGTGCCTGCCCCTTTATTTACTAAGAATCCACCTGTGACAGACATCAGCTTGTCCACTGGATCAACCACCAACTCCGCCCTCATGCATCCTCACCTCCGCATCCTCACCCGCCACGCTTCCTCGATCCTCGCCATCCTTGCCCTCAGCGGGGTCGGGGCCACCGGCGCGGTCCCCCGCGATACCCTCCCTCTCGATGCCCCAGAAATCCCCCCCAGTTATCGCCTCCACTCCGAGTTTTCAGAGCCATCAACCGCCTCCGTCCAACTCGAAAAGGGCCTCGTCGTCATCCTTCCCAAAGCCACCGAACACGACGTCGCCATCGAGCGTCCTCCTAAAGGCCCGCCGATCATCCGCGTCTGGGCCGATGGCAAAGTCGTTGAAACCAAACTCGAAACCACTCAGCCCAAACCCTCTAGCAGTTTTCCCGAGGCCAAAATCAACTTCGGCACGGACTTCACCGCTCTGGTCAAATTCGACACCCAATCCGCTGGAACACTTTTCTCGAAGTCCTCACCCCAAGGCAAATGGACCCCAGACGCCAAGTCCCTCTTCATCCGTAACGGCCGCCTCTTCTACGAAATCGGTTCGCTCGGATCCCTCACCGGTGGCCCCAAAGTCGACAACGGCAAACCTCACACCGCAGTCGTCGTCTCCCGCGCCAACACCACCCAACTCTGGCTCGATGGCAAAATGATCGCCGAAAACCCTCAGTTCTCTAAGCCTGATGTCGCTGGAGATGTCTTGAAAATTGCCACCACCACCACCGACTTCGGTGGAGATTTAACCGATGGCAAAATCAACAATCTTCGCGCTTGGTCACGAGCCCTGCCCGACGACGAAATCGCCCTCCTTTTCAAAGGCGAAGGCTCAGGCGCAAATACCCCAGATTTCACTTACACCTCCACCTCAAACAGCCCCCGCCCCTTGTTCCTTCCACCCGCCGGGACCACCCTCAAAACCGCTTGGATTCAAGCCCTCGAACGCACCGACCACCAAGCGGTAGTCGCAGGTTGGAACGAAAAAAGCCTCGCTGAAGGTGCCCAAATCTACTCCACCCTCTGCGTAGTCTGTCACGGCACGAAAGATCAAGTTGGCTCACTCCCCACCGCTCTCCGCTTCACCGATGGCCAGTTCAAAAATGGCGCAGATCCCTACTCCATGTTCATCACGCTCACCAAAGGCTTCGGCCAAATGGTCGCCCAACCCCAATACACCACCGCCCAAAAATACGCGGTCATTCAATACATCCGCGAAACCTTTCTCCGCACTTCAAACCCAAGCCAACTCACCAAAATCACCCCAGCGTATCTCTCCTCACTCCCACTCGCCCTCACCCTCGCCGAAACCGAAAAAGTAGACCGTTCACTCCCCCAATATCGCCAAATGGATTTCGGTCCCGTGCTCTTTTGGACTCTCCAAATCGAACCCAAAAATATCGCCCAAAAAGCCATCGCCATTCGCCTCGATGACGGTCCCGGTGGCGTCAGCAAAGGCCGAGCTTGGATGATCTATGATCACGACACCATGCGCGTCGCCACCGCCACCACGGGAAGTTTCGTGGACTGGAAAGGCATCGCCTTCGATGGAAGTCACGGTTCACACACCAGCCTCACCGGCGAACGCCACTTCATTAACCCCGTCGGCCCAGGCTGGGCGTCGCCCGAAGGCAAGTGGAACGATGACCGCTTAGTCGGTCGCGACAACCTCCACTATGGCCCACTTCCCCGCACTTGGCTCCATTACCAAGGCCTTTATCTTTCTGGAAATAAAGCGGTTATCTCTCTCACAGTCGGCGGAATTTCTGTCATCGAATCTCCCGGTTGGCTCGATTACGGGGCCACGCCTGTTTTCACCCGGACGATCAATGTCGCCCAATCTGCCTCCCCACTCCTCCTCCGCGTCGCCCCAGACACCATCAGTGTCTCCCTCACTGGCGACGGTTCCCTCACCAAAGAAGCCGGCTTTTGGGTCGCTAAACTGCCCGGTGGTGCCAAAACCCGGCTCCTCATCTCCAAGGCCGATCCCGCTTCCCTCGCCGCCTTATCCAAAACGTTCACCACTCCCCTCGACCTCCAACCCCTCACCAAAGGAGGCCCTCGCCGCTGGGAAGCAGAAGTCACCACCACTTCCGAAGCAGGAAAACCCGACGGCCCTTTCATCGCGGATACTTTCCCTCTCCCCATCAATAATCCTTGGCAAAGCTGGATGCGTCCCGGAGGCTTCGACTTTACCCCCGACGGCAAATCTGCCATCGTCGCCACTTGGAATGGTGATGTCTGGCGCGTCGATGGCCTGATGGCTCCAGCTCCCGCACCTCTCCAATGGCACCGCATCGCCAGTGGCCTCTTCCAGCCGCTCGGCGTCAAATATCGGGGCAATGATCTCTTCATCACCTGCCGCGACCAACTCGTCTGCCTCCGCGATCTCAACGGCGACGGCGAAGCCGACTTCATCGAGTCCTTTAACAATGATCACCAAGTCACCGAACACTTCCACGAGTTCGCCATGGGCCTCCAAATCGACGCCGCAGGAAACTTCTACTACGCCAAGTCCGCACGCCACGCCTTAACCGCCCTCGTTCCACACCACGGTACGCTCCTCCGCATCAGCGCCGACGGAAAGCGCACCGACATCATCGCCAACGGATTCCGCGCCGCCAATGGCGTCTGCCTCAATGAGGACGGCACCTTTTTTGTCACTGACCAAGAAGGACACTGGACCCCAAAAAATCGCATCAATCGCGTCAAACCCGGTGGCTTCTATGGAAATATTTTCGGCTACACCGATGTCACCGACCCCTCTGACTCCGCCATGCAGCAACCCATGGTTTGGATGACCAATGCCAAAGATCGTAGCCCCGCCGAACTCCTCTGGGTTCCCAAAAATACTTGGGGATCACTCGGTGGTTCCCTCCTCAATCTCAGCTACGGCACCGGCCGCATTTTCATCGTGCCCAATGAGGATGTCGGCGGCCAATGGCAAGGCGCCGTCTGCGAATTGCCCCTTCCAGCTTTCGCCACAGGAATCATGCGCGGTCGCTTCGCCCCCGACGGCGCACTCTACGCCTGCGGCCTCTTCGCTTGGGCTGGCAATGCCAACGCCCCAGGAGGATTCCATCGCATCCGTCGTACCGAAAAACCCGCCGACCTCCCCCTCGCCATCCACGCCACCCCAGGCACACTCCAACTCACCTTCACCGATCCCATCGATCCCGCCAGCGTCAAAGCAGAGTCCTTCACCCTCAAAGTCTGGTCCCTAAAACGATCCGCAAACTATGGTTCAAATCATGTCAACGAACACCCTCTCGTGATCACCGATGCCCGCCTCGCTAAAGATGGCAAAACCATCACCCTAACCATCCCCACCATCGAACCCACCACCTCCTACGAACTCCTCGCCAAACTCCGCAACTCCAGCGGCAACCCCATCGATCGTTCCATCCATGGCACCATCCATCAACTAGCCAAACCATGAAACATCTCTTCATCCCACTCCTCTCGCTTCTTTCATTCCACGCTCTCGCCGCCGAAAAAACCCCCATCCCCACTGCCTATACCACCCAGCAAATCGAAGGCTGGAATGTCCGCATCGATAACCGCCTCCTCAAAGGCGAATCCGCCCCCATCGGTGATCGCGCCCTCAAACTCCTCAACGCTCGCCTCGTCGCCATCACGGTGGTCGTCCCCGAAAAAGCCTTGGCCAAATTGCGCGCGATCACTATCGAACTCGACCTCGATTACGCGGGACTCACCCCGATGCAATATCACCCCGGTGTCGAGTGGCTGAAGGAAAAAGGCTACAGCGAATCACTGGTCAAGTGCGTCCATATCCCTGTCGCAGAAGACTTTCTCTCCCCATTCGAAAATCATCGGATGCCCTGGGTGGTCCTCCACGAACTCGCTCACGGATACCACGATCAAGTCCTCGGGTTTGATGAGCCACGGGTGAAAGCCGCCTGGAAAAAGTTTCGTGATAGCGGAAAATACCAAAGTGTCCTCACCAGCCCAGGAAACACCCGCGAACATTATGGAGTAACCAACCCCCAAGAATTCTTCGCCGAAATGACCGAAAGTTACTTCGGCTCCAATGACTTCTATCCATTCGTCACCGGAGAACTCAAACAAGCCGAACCCGAAATATTTGCCCTCATGGAAGATATCTGGGGCCCTCTCCCAGGCCGCGCCCCCAGAAAAAATTCCGCCCAACCAAAATCCTCCACCCCAAACTCTCCACC
>JBAWZW010000003.1:0-60675 GCA_037142835.1 Verrucomicrobiota bacterium | reverse complement strand
CTACCCCGCATGGATTTGAACCATGACAAAGGGCTTCAAAGACCCTTGTGCTACCGTTACACCACGGGGTAAAAAAGAGCGTCGTTGGTTTGAACTCACAAACGCAAAACGGGAACACAGACTACAAGCCCACCCCAGAAGTGCAATGCAAATTCTTTAAAATTTAAGGAATTTCGATCAACGATCGCCCCGTCATCTCCGCTGGCTGGGCGACGCCCAACAACTGGAGCAAGGTCGGAGCCACATCCGCGAGAATTCCCCGCCGAATCTTTTCCCCGCCCACGTTCGCCCCCACATGGAGCACATGCACCAAATTGGTGGTGTGCGCAGTATTCGGTGATCCATCCAAATTTCGCATCTGTTCGCAGTTTCCGTGGTCAGCGGTCAGCAAAAGCTCCCCCCCAAGCTGAAGCGTCCGCTCCACCACCTGACGCACGCAGTCATCAATCGTCTCCACCGCCTTGATTCCCGCCTCCAAAACCCCCGTGTGCCCAACCATGTCAGGATTGGCAAAATTCAAGATGACCAAATCATAGTCAGGAAGCGCCGCCACCACCCGCGCAGTCACCTCAGGAGCACTCATCTCTGGCTGGTAATCGTAGGTCGGCACGTTCTGCGGTGATGGGACAATCATCCGATCTTCCCCCTCCGAAGCGACCTCCACCCCGCCGTTAAAAAAGAAGGTCACATGCGGATACTTCTCGGTCTCCGCAATCCGCAGCTGCTTCAATCCCGCCGCGCTAACCACCTCCCCAAGAAGGTTTTTTAACGACTGCGGCGTAAAGATCACCGGGCATCCGTAGTTTGCATCGTATTCCGTCAGTGTCACATAATCCACCGCTGGCCTCACTTCTCGATCAAATCCCCCAAAGTCTTTCTCCAGAAATGCCAAAGAAAGTTGCCGCGCCCGGTCCGCCCGAAAGTTAAACCACAGCACCACGTCCCCATCGCGAATCCGCTGCTCGTTGGCCTGCGAAAAAATCAATGGCTGCAAAAACTCGTCCCCTCGCGGATCATCCGCATAGGCCGCTCGCACCGCCTCACTCGGCGAAAGACTGCTTTCCGTTCCCCGCCCCAACACGATCGCATCCCAAGCCAGCTTGTTCCGATCCCATCGCCGATCCCGATCCATCGCAAAATAACGCCCAATCACCGTGGCGATCTTCGCCCCACTCGACCGCAACCCCGCTTCCACGGTTGCCAAGTAATCCGCCCCACCCGTCGGAGAGGTGTCGCGTCCATCGGTAATCGCATGCACGAAAATCTCTTCCACCCCCGCCGACTTGGCAATATTCGCCAAAGCGATCAAATGGTCTTGATGCGAATGCACCCCGCCGTCGCTCACCAACCCCAAAAGATGCAACCGATGCCCCCGCGCCCGCGCCAGCGCCCCTTGCAAAATCCGATTGGTCGCCAATTCCCCACTAGCAATCGCCTGGTTAATCCGCGTCAGATCCTGATAAACCACTCGGCCAGCGCCCAAATTCAAATGCCCCACTTCCGAATTGCCCATCTGCCCAGCGGGAAGCCCAACATCCAACCCACTCGCACTCAAGGTGCTCCACGGATAAGTGGCGTAAAGGTGATCGTGAAATGGCGTCCGCGCCAACAGGGTGGCGTCGCCGTTCACCGCCGCTTCTTCACGGCCACCAGGATGGATTCCCCAGCCGTCGCGAATAATCAATACGAGAGGTTTTGACATAGGCGCGAGATTCCAGCAGAGAACCGCTCACCCTCCAAGGATCGATTGCCAAAATTCCTACCCCCGCAGGGCCAATCGCCCGATCCCCACCCAGACTCCCAAAGATTAACGGAAGAAGTCCTTGGCTTTTTCGAGAAAACTTCGGTTGAGCGGTGAATTATCTTCCCCCATCAGTTCCGAAAATTCCGCCAGCTTTGCCCGCTGCTCCATACTCAGCTTCGTCGGCACTTCCACGGCCACCCGCACAATCAAATCCCCCCGCTGATTGCTATTCAAAACCGTCACGCCATGCCCGCGAAGCTTAAACGAGGTCCCACTTTGCGTGCCCGCAGGGATCTTCACCTGCGCCTGCCCCTCCAATGTGGGCACCCGCAACTCTCCCCCAAGCGCCGCCACACTAAACGAAACCGGTACCTCACAATATAGGTGGTGCTCCTCCCGCTTAAAGACCGCGTGCTCCTTGATATGAAACACCACGTAAAGATCCCCCGCTGGCCCACCCCGCTGGCCCGCTTCTCCATTCCGTGGACTCCGCAACCTCGACCCCTCATCCACCCCCGCAGGAATCTTTAACTTAATCTTGCTCGTCGATTCCGCTCGACCCTCCCCACCGCAACTCGTGCACGGACGCTCAATCGCTTGCCCAGTCCCCCGACAACGCGGACAGGTCTGCGAAACTTGAAAAAATCCGCGCGAAGTCAGCACTTGCCCACGCCCTCCACAGTCAAAACAAGACACCACTTTAGACCCCTTCTCCGCACCACTTCCTTGGCACGGAGAACAAATCTCCTGCTTCCGCACCTCAATGGTCTTCTCACAACCCACCGCCGCTTCCTCAAGGGTGATCTGCATGTCGTAACGCAAATCCGCTCCCCGCAACTTGCCTTCCCTCGACTCCCCTTGCCCACCACCCTGCGCACTGCCGAAAAACTGCTCAAAAATACCTGCCCCACCACCCCCACTTTGCCCAAAGACCTCCCGAAAAATATCAAAGGGATCGTGCCCGCCCCCAGCCGCCCCACGCCCACGCTGGCCCTGCGAAAAGGCCGCATGCCCATAACGATCATAGGCCGCTCGCTTTTCCGCATCCATCAAGACCTCATACGCTCCACCCAACTCCTTGAATTTCTCCTCCGCACTGTGATCGCCAGGGTTCTTGTCAGGATGATACTTCACCGCCAGCTTTCGGTAAGCTCGCTTGATTTCCTCTTCCGTGGCGGTCCGACTAACCCCCACCACTTCGTAATAATCGCGTTGACTCATGGAGTTTTTAACAAATTAGGGCGCAGAGATCTGTGACTTCAAAAATGGCGAGGCTTTTCAATAACCACTCCTACGCCGATTTTCCCGATCCTTTGGAAACCACCACGGTCGCCGGACGAAGCAACCGATCACGCAACTTATATCCACGACGCAACTGGCGCACAATCACCCCGTCCGCCACGCTTTCACTTTCCTCTTGCGCCACCGCTTCATGAAGATGCGGATCAAAAACTTGCCCCTCCCCATTTACCGCCTCCACCCCACTCCCCACCAGAAAATCCGCCAACTGCTTCGACACCATCTCCATCCCCAAAAGAATCGGGGAACCCTCCGAACCCACCCGCGCCGCGTTCAACCCCAACTCGAAGTTGTCCAGAATCGGGATCAACCGCTCCAAGAAATGGGCGTTCGCAAATTTAATCGCCTCCTCTTTCTCCCGGACCGCACGCTTCCGAAAATTCTCTAAGTCCGCCTGATTGCGAAACGCCAAATCGCGGAAACGCTCCAATTCCGCTTGATTTTGCCCAGCCACCCCAGGCCCCGAAACTTCCGCCTCCGGTGCCATTTCACTCAGTTCTTCGTTGATTGGATTGGGTTCAGTAATATCTTGACTCATAAAATTAGGTTTTTCGTATGACAATTAAGGTGATGTCGTCGTGCTGTGGTTGGCTTCCCACAAAATTTCGGAGGCTTTCCGTGATCTTTGCAATGACCCCAGCCGCCCCAGTGCTCGCACTCGATTGAATCGATTCGATCACTTTGGCTAAGCCAAACTCATCACCCTTTGCGTCCAGTGCCTCAGTGACTCCGTCAGTGTATAACACCAAGCAGTCGTCCGTTTCAAGCGTCAAGGAAAAGTCAGAAGTAATCCTATTAAAGACGCCTCCACTGTCAATTCCAAGCGCCATCCCCGGTGGCTTGATTTTCGTTACCTCCCCGCCCGACGCGCGATAATGAAGGGGGGCATCATGCCCCGCACGACTCAAGGTCAAAGTGGAATTTCCCTGCTCCAGAATCACATAGGCCATGCTGATAAACATATCCTCTTTGATGTCGGGAAAAAGCTGCGCATTCACCACTTTCAAAACGCTCGATGGCGAATTCTGCCCCGTCGCTCGCGAACGCAGGACGCTCCGACACATCGCCATAATCAAGGACGCCGGCACCCCTTTGCCCGAAACATCCGCAATCGCGACCCCACAATGCGTCAAGTCCACGGGAATATAGTCGTAATAATCACCACTCACTTGCCTCGCAGGGAGATTGATCCCCGCAACCTCAAATCCCTCAATCTTCGGAGCGTCAGCAGGCAACAGAATTCGCTGGATTTCATGCGCCATCGCTAAATCTTCATCGAGTCGCTTCTTTTCCGCGACCTCCGAAAAAACCACCGCATTGTAAAGTGCAAAAGCCGATTGCTCAGCGATCGCTTGGAAAATCTGAAACTCCGACAATTGCAACCCATCACCCGTCGAATCTCGCGCGATTGCCAAAACCCCAAGATTTTGCTCCCCATACCGCAACGCGCAGAGCATCGCACTCTTCACCTCCATCGCCCCCCCAGACATCCCCTCCAGCCTCGGATCATCGTCCGCCAAAAATATCGAGTCCCCCTCTTTCCATGCCCGCCCAAGCAACCCCTGACCGGGTCCCACCAAGGTCCGACGTAGATAACTCGGCCAATTAAACCCCGCCTGCACTCGCGTCTCCGCCGATACCTCGAAAAAGGGCGGACAATTCCGCGTCGCAAAACTCAGCCGAAGCATGCCCGTGAGCCGATCAGAAAGATAAAGCGCCCCACCCTGAGCCCCGAGAATTCTCAACGCCCCCTCAACAATCAAATTGTGCAACTCATTCGGCTTGCTCGTCTCCGAAAGGGCTTCCCCCAAACCATGCAGAAAATCAAAAACTCGCGTCTCCTCGAGCTGGATCTTCTCCCGCGACCGGTGGAGCTCCCGAATCGTTCTCCTCTGCCGAAAATACACATACCCCCCGCCCCCAATCAGCACTGCCAACAAGACATAAGGAAGAACCAGCAACATCCGTCCTAGTGGGGCCGATGCGGGTTCTGTTTCAGATATTCAATGACATCCTTAAAAATCGCCGCGTTTGCCTGATCCGCCGCCACACACGCCTCATGCGCCTCAAGCATCGTCTGCTTTTCCGTCAACTTATCCGCACGATTACTATCCAGCGCTTTCTCCTCGCTGGGCCCCGTTGATCCCAGATCTCCATTCGGCACGATCGTCAAAAGCTGATCCAGCCCCAAACTACTCAACAACTCGAGGTTGCGCTCATTCAGATTCACCAAACGCAACTTCCCTTGCCCTAAATCCCTCAAGCCCAACCCAATCGCCGTCAATGTCCCCATAAACGTCGAGTCCATCACCGAACAGTTGCGCAAATCGACCACAAAATCGGTGTGCTTCTCCTGAATCATGCTCTTAAAAAAGTCCTTCAACACCGAGCTGTTTTGAAATGTTCCCTTGCCCTCCACTCGAACCCAGACCGTTCCTCCGGCCGTCGTCCCCACGAGAATATTCGCAGGCGTATTCACAACCTAAAATCGCTCCGCCTCAAGCACGCTTCACCGACGCCCGCTCCAACGGCAACCACCGAGTTCATGGTCGGTTTCATCAAAAGTTTAATTCCAAAGGAACGATTGCTTCAACGCCACAATCTTCCCGTTCTCAATCAATAACGCCCGCCACCCCGTGATTTTTCCCTCATGATGATAGTCGTCACCAATAATCTGGAAATCCGTCACCATCGATCCCTTGGCCAACGGATAGTTGACCTCTTTCGCCTGGACATACGCTCCCAATCGTTGCTGACGATACTCCAACCGCATCGTCAGATTCGCCGGACGCTTCACCCGCCAAAAAAAAGTGAAGTAATGCCCTCGCCGTTGCTCGCGGTCATACTCCGTCACCGCCCCAAAATTAATGCGCTGCCGCTCAAAGGCGATCATCGGATCAAGGGTCGCCTTTTCCATCTCCCGATCATTCAAAAGCGTCTTCACCTTCCGAAATTCAAAGGCGTCATCCAACGCCAATGGAAGCACTTTCGCCTTATCGAGCTGCTCCGATTTTGTCTCCGTATCCTTTCGCGGGAAAACCTTCGCTGAGGCGGTAATCACGGCGGCGAACGAGATCAAAGTGATGAGCAGTCGTTTCATTGATTGGGGGCGGAAATAAAGCGAATCTCTACCCCAATGTCAACTGCCACCCCTCATTCCTCCCACTCCAAAACCAGAAAATAGCGAACTCCCTTGCCCACTCTTTCCGCCTCCAGGCCGCCGAAGAGAAGATTCCCCGTCGCTCCCCTTCATCCTGCTTTTCGCACCACCCCTCCAGTCTACGGGCCCTTGCGGTTTGAGCCCGAACCTTTTACCGATGAACGAAAGGCCAGCATGCGGAGGCCGTTGATGCAGACGAGCACGGTGCTCCCTTCGTGACCAACGACCCCAATGGGGAGGGGGAGCGCAAAACCCAGCGCTGACACCACCAGCACAAGAATCACTCCCATCGAGAAGAGGAGGTTTTGGTAAATAACCCGCCGCGCCTGACGCGCCAGCTCAAGAGCAAAAACGATGTTCTGAAGATTGTCGCTCATCAAAACAATGTCCGCTGTCTCCATCGCCACATCGGTGCCCGCCGCACCCATGGCAATGCCAACCGTGGCAGTCGCCAGTGCCGGCGCATCATTGACCCCGTCGCCCACCATGGCCACAGGTCCAATACTCTTCAACTCCTTGATCACCCGCACTTTATCCTCAGGAAGAAGATCAGCGTGAAACTCATCAACCCCAGCCAACTTCGCAATCGCCCAAGCCACGCGGGGATTATCTCCAGTAAGCATGACCACCCGCTCAATCCCGTTGAGTTTGAGCCGCTGGATGATCGCCCCAGCTTCCGGCCGCAAAACATCCGCGATCGCCACGGCTCCCAGAATCTTCGCCGTAACCCCTCTTTCATCAAGCTCACCGACGATCACACAGGTCTTTCCCTCGTCCTGCAGGGCGGCGAGCCGCGCGGTGAATGCCTCCGGGATGATCACATTCTGCCCAGTAAAGTACCGCGCATTCCCGACCCCAATACGCCTCTTACCAACGACACCGCTCGCCCCTTTTCCAGAGATAGATTGGAATCCAGTGCATTCCTCCAACGCCAATCCACGTTGCCGACACTCATTGACAATAGCCTGAGCCAGAGGATGTTCGGACTTCACTTCAACCGCGCCGACGAGCCCCAGCAAGGCAAGCGCCGCCCCATTGGGCGCTACCCGAAAATCAACGACCCCGTCATCCAAGACCATCTCGGTCACTCGTGGCTTTCCTTCCGTAAGCGTGCCCGTTTTATCGAAGGCCACGACCTTCACCGTAGCCGCCCGTTCCAAATGGACTCCCCCTTTAAACAAGACGCCACGGCGAGCCGCCCCACCAATCGCCGAAAGAATCGAGGCCGGTGTGCTGATGATCAACGCGCACGGCGAGGCCACGACCATCACCGTCATCGCACGGTAAAACGCCGCCTGAAACGGCTCATGCTGAAAAACCATCGGAACGATCATCAGACCAAGCGTGAAGAGGATCACTCCCACCGCATACCATTGCTCGGCGCGATCAAGAAAACGCTGGGTTTCCGCTTTCTCAGACTGCGCCTCCTCCACCATCCTCACCAATTTCTCGATCGTGGAATCCTTCGCAAGTTTAGTCACCCGAATTTCCAGACCGCCAGTTTGATTGATCGTCCCAGCAAAGACCGCATCCCCGACACCCTTTGACACGGGCATCGACTCGCCGGTAATCGACGCCTGATCGAGGGCGCTGTTGCCTTCAACGATCACGCTATCAAGTGCAATACTCTCCCCAGGCCGGACCACGATGACATCACCGACGACCAGCTCCTCGACGGGAAGCAAGACGGTCAGACCTTCGCGGCGCACCAGCGCTTTCTCTGGACGGAGTTTCATCAGGGATTGAATCGCCCGGCGCGTGCGTTCAATCGCGTAGGATTGCAAGACGTTCGAAAGCGAGAAGAGGAAGAGCAACATCGCCCCCTCAAATGGGGCATTGACCACCGCGGCACCGAGGGCGGCGAGCACCATCAGCAAATCGACGTCGATCGTCCATTGCCGCAACGAAGCCAGCCCAGCGCGCACCCCAAAATAACCGCCCGCAAAATAGGCGCCGACGTAAAAAACATCGTGCCACGCCACGCCACACTTCGCTGTAATCCAGCCGGTGACCATGAAGATAAATGTCAGCACCATGCACAGCACTTCCAGGCGGTCGCCCGTCGTCAGATAGGTGATCCACTCGCGAGCGCTCGCAGGCTGGTGCTCCGCCTCCGCCTCGTATCGCTTCACCGCCGCCCCAGTTTCGCGGACTCGCTCGATCACCTCCGCCTCAGAAAGTCGTCCATCATCAAAGGTCACGGTCATCACCCCACCCCTAAAAGTCGCTCGCGCCCGACGGATCCCCTCGATCTTCTGTGCCTTGTATTCCAGCTTTTGCTCCGCCGCCCCCGAGGCCTTCCCGCCCAGACGCAGAAGGGCCTTGCAGTATTGCTGGTGGCCGATGGGCGCAAGTTTCTCCGCGATCTGCCGCACGCCATCATCCGAAATCACCTTGGGGTCAAAATCAATGGTCATCTCGTGATGCACGGAATCCACTCCCGCACTCAAAACGCCAGGCTGGTCCGGCGAAGGAATAGGAACGAAAACCGGATGGAGATTTGATCGTTTGCTCACCAGAAATTAATGATCTGCAGAAGACTCTCACGCAACCCTCAAGATCCACTCCCCTTTTTCAGTCACCCCTTGCTGAGGTTGACAGGATAACGCCTGCGCCCCCCCATGAACCGGTCGGGATCCAGTAAACCTAACCCGATCTTCGGCTCCACTCCCGATAAAATATCCGCCACGAGCTTCCCCGTAATCGGCCCAAGGCTCAGCCCCATCATCGCGTGCCCAGTCGCCACCACCAAATTGGCGTAATTCCCCACCCGTCCAAGATACGGCAACCCATCAGGAGAACAGGGACGCAATCCGCTCCACGGCCGAATCCCCTCAAAATCTTCCTCCCGAAAATGGGGATAATACTTCGGAGCCGCCCGAATAATTCCCCGCACCCGGCGCGGATCAATCTCCCCATGAAGCCCAGAAAATTCCATCGTCCCCCCAAACCGCAACCCCGATCCCATCGGAGTAACCGCCACCCGCGCCTCAGTCAGAATCGCACAAATCTTTGGCATTTCTCGCGGCTCAGACAGGGTGAGCGCATAGCCCTTACCCGCCTGCAACGGCAACTCCAACCCCAACTGTTTGCCCAACTCCGATGACCATGCCCCACCGCATAACACGAATTCATCCCCTTCCACCTCACCCTTTGTCGTCACCACCGCCCCCAATTTATTACCAACCTTCTTCCACCCTAAAACATCCGCACCATAACTCCACGCCCCACCACCCGCATCAATCGCCCGTTCCAAACACTCCAGAAATCGATTTGGTGACAAATGACAATCTTGCGAAAAGTACACGCCCCCAACCACATCCATGGTTATATTCGGCTCCAGCACCGCCACCCCCGCCCCGTCCAGCACCTCCGCAGAAATTCCCAAAGCAACCGCCTTCACCGCCATCCGCCTCTCCTCCTCATGCCCCTTCTCCGTCTTACTCAACATCAATAAACCTCGCTTCTCCAAACCAAAAACCAACCCCACTCGCTCGGCCAGTTCCTCATAGCACTCCCGACTCGCCCAAGATAAATCCCGAATCAAGGGCGCCGCCATTCTCACCCTCTCCGGCGTGGACGCCCGCCAAAACCTCAAGCCCCACCGCCATAAATCCCAGTCCAGACGCGGCTTAAGATAAAACGGCGACTCCGGACTTCCCATCCACTTTAATCCCATAGCCACCATTCCAGGCGCCGCCAAAGGCGTAAAATGACTCGGCACGATCATCCCAGCATTCCCCACCGAACACGAATCATCACCGCGCTCCCCACGCTCCACAATCGTCACCCGATACCCTCGCCGCTGGGCGTAATACCCCACGCATAACCCAATAATCCCTCCCCCAATAATCACCACGCGCTTCTCCACCGCTTATCCGATCCCCCAACAAAATGGGTCGCGCGGATCCAGCAGAAGACTCGCCTCCGCTATCACATACGCCCGCCCCGTAATCGTCGGCGCAATCACCCCACCCTCTCGGTCCACCCACCGAAACGACCCCCGAAATCGACTCCCAATAATGCTCTCCTGAACCCATTCCTCCCCCTCCAACAACTGACCATCCACCGCCAATACCGCCAACTTCGCACTCGTCCCCGTTCCACAAGGCGATCGGTCATACGCACCACCAGGGCACAACACAAAGTTTCTCCCATCCCCACCCTCACCCAACGCCCCCCCTCCAATCTCAATGTGATCCACCTCAGGATATCCTGCCCGATGAATTGCCTCCCGAATTTGTAACGCCCTCTCCGTTAACTTTGCCACTCTCCCAATCACCAAATCTTCCCCATCGCCACCAACCAGAAAAAACCAGTTCCCACTCCAAACCACCTCACCCCTCACTCTCTCCCCACAATCCAAAACAATCTCCACCAATGCTTTACGAAAACTCTCCACATTCTCCACCGAAACGCTCCCATCCGCACTCAATGTCGCGGTCACCACCCCAACACTCGTCTCAATGCGATGCGCTCCCACCCCGATCCTCCCCATATATGCCAAGGTCGTCACTAACCCAATCGTCCCATGCCCACACATCCCCAACACTCCGACATTGTTAAAAAAGATCACTCCCACAGCACACGAAACATCCGCCGGTTCCACCACCAGTCCCCCAACTAATACGTCCGATCCTCGGGGCTCATTGACCACCGCACGGCGAAAATGATCGTGCCTCTCCCCAAAAATTTGCGCCCTCTCCGCCACACTTCCACCTCCTAAATCTGGCCCGCCCTCCACCACAATCCGCGTCGGTTCACCTCCCGTATGCGAATCAATCACCCCCACCCTTCGCACCCCCTCCCCCTTTAACATCCCCAACCTCCCATCCAGTCAAATCGACGCATCATCCTCGGCACCTCAAATTTTTCGCTCCGCGATCATGCTTCGGTATCCCCTCGTCAGTCACCCTTGCCAATCCAGCTTATTTCTTTCCCGATGCCACTTTTGGCAACTGCGGACGGTTCTCCATTCCCTTGTGAATGACCCCAAGAACCGCCTTCCGCTCCTCCCCAATCAGCGGCAACCGTGGCGCCCGCGTCCACTCTGCACCCAGCCCACACTCTTGCACGGCCAACTTAATGTATTGCACAAATTTCCCGTGCACATCCAAGTGAAGCAACGGCGAAAACCACCGGTAAATCTCCACCGCCTCCGCCCACCGACCAGCCTTCATCAACTCCCACAAACACTGGTTCTCTTCCGGAAAGGCAATCCCCGTCCCCGCCACCCAACCGTCAATCCCCAATACCGCACTCTCCAAAGCCAAATCGTCCACCCCAGTAAAAATCGCATACCGATCTCCCACCGCATTCCTCAAATCCGTGACCCTTCGCGTGTCCCCACTCGACTCCTTCAACGCCACAAAGTTCTTCACCTCAGCCAGTTCCACAAACATCTCTGGGGTAATGTCGTTCCCATAGCTAATCGGATTGTTGTAAACCATCATCGGTAGCCCCGTCGCCGCCGCCACCGTCCGAAAATGTCCCAATGTCTCCCGAGCATCCGCTGGCCGATAAACCATCGCTGGCATCAACATATAACCATCAACCCCCAACGCTTCGCCATCTTTCACATACCGCACCGCTTCCCCCGTACTCGTCTCCGCTACCCCACTCAAAACGGGAATCCTCCCCCCAACCACTTTAACCGCAAACTCCATCACCCGCCGCTTCTCCTCCCCGCTCATCGCCTGATTCTCCCCCAACGATCCCAACATGACCATTCCAGATACCCCAGAAGCCATCAGCACTTCTAGATGGCGCCCAGTTCCCTCCAAATCAATCGATCCGTCGCGAAACATTTGGGTGGTGATTGCAGGAAATACTCCGCTCCAGATTGGTGTCGTCATCTGAGAGGTGTTAACTATGGAAACGCCAGTTGTCGCCACTAAATTTCCACTTCCCCTCATTCATCATTCACTCATCTCCACAGTCTTCACCGCCGCCCTCTTCACCCCTCTCATCGAATCCCGGAGAAAATTCGCTCCCAAATCCCAAATCGGCCCAGGAAACCGCCGGCAATCCTCCAAAACATCATCCAATCCTTCCACAAAACGCCCAATCTCCCGCTCACCGATGATCAACGGAGGAATAATCTTCAAAACATCCATCGCGTGCCCCGCAATCTGGCTGATAATCCGATGCTTCTGAAAGAGCGAGGTCACAATCATCTGCGTAAATAATTCACGCTCTACCCGGTGTAACAACTTCCAACCCAATCGCATCGCCAGTTCCCTCGGCTCCTGAAACTCAATCGCAATCATCAACCCTAAACCGCGGACCTCTTTAATCATCGAGTGCTTCGCCTTCAATCCCTCCAGACGCCCCATCAACTCTGCCCCCTGCTCCCTCGCCCGCTCCACCAATCCCTCCTCATCAATCACCGACAAAGTCGCCAGACCAGCCGCCATCGCTAAATTATTCCGCCCAAATGTAGAACTATGTACCACGCACCGATCCAGTCGACTAAAGGTCTTCTGATAAATCTCCCGCCGCGTAATCACCGCTCCAACAGGCACATAACCCCCACTCAATGACTTCGCCACCGTGATGACGTCTGGCTCCAATCCCCAATGCTCAAATCCCCACCAGCGACCCGTCCGCCCCAACCCCGTCTGCACTTCGTCACAAATTAAGAGCGTCCCATACTTCCGACACAATTTCTCCGCCTCCCGGTAAAAGTCGTCCCGAGGAAAATAAATGCCCTTCCCTTGCACCGGCTCAATCAACAACCCTGCAGTCAGTCGCCGCCGAAGTATCTCCTCCAGTCTCTCCAAATCTCCCATCTGCACCCGCTCGCAGTTTTCCAAAAGTGACCCAAATCCCTCCCGAAAGCTCTCGTCCCCCATCACCGAAAGCGCCCCGTTCGATAGCCCGTGAAAGGACTTCTCCAACGAAATCAACCCGCTCCGCCCCGTGGCCGCACGCACAAATTTAATCGCTCCTTCCACAGATTCAGTACCTGAATTACAGAAAAAAACCGCGTCCAAATGCTTCGGCGTCTTCTTCAAAAGGGCTTCCGCAAGCAAACCACTCAACAAAGAACAATCCATCTGGACCATATTCGGCAAATCCATCTCCAAAACATCCCGCAACGCCCGCTTCACCTCAGGATGATTCCTGCCCACATTAAAGACGCTATACCCGCCAAGAAAATCCAAGTATTCCTGCCCCTCTAAATCATAAAGATACGCCCCCTCCGCCCGAGCATAAACCGCATCAAACCCAATGATCCGTTGCACCCGAACCAATGTCGAATTCAAGTGCTCCTCATGAAGAAGATAGTTTTCCCCCAACCGCCCAGCAACCAGACATCGAAGATCAAGCGGCATGCCCAAACGTTGAGCCCATTCCCCTCCCTTGGCGAGGATGAAAAACTTCCCGCCCTTCAACCACGGGGGCGAATTTTACACTGACGAAGCCCCATCCACCCTGAAATCCGCCGACGATTCATCGCCACCACCCTGTACCCCAATTGGTTGATCGACCGAAACATCCAAAAATCCAGCAACCCACCCAGCCATCGCCAATTCCGTAAAAGCCCCAGACACGCCGCCACCGCACGAATGTCCTTGCGCACACGAAGATCCGCTAACCGAATCTGCATCCCCGAATCTCCGTGCCCCCAATCAATCTCAGGATACCGATCGCGGGCGCTAAGATCCTCATAGGCAACACAATCAATCTCCACCCCTTCCCGCCGAGCACGAGACGCCAACCAATCAACACAAGCTTGGCAAAATCCACAGTCAGAATCAAAAACCACCACGATTCTTTCCCCCATAGGCAAGACACCTTCCATTGACCCCCTCATTCCCCCACCTCCACCACTCGCCTGCTTTCATTCCCCACAAAAAACTTCGCCTTCAATGCTCCACCGCAACGGACCAACCAGTAAGGCAAATTAACAAAGTAAAGGAGGATCAGCCAAATATGAGCGGTGAAAAAGAGGAGCATTATCAGTCCCACCATTAAGTGAAAGACCACGGCAATCGCCCCCAAAACCAACGACCATCCCCGCCCCAAAAGACCCAGAAAGAGAAAGAGCTCAATCAATAATCCCGG
This sequence comes from Verrucomicrobiota bacterium, assembly GCA_037142835.1. GTDB lineage: Bacteria > Verrucomicrobiota > Verrucomicrobiia > Chthoniobacterales > Chthoniobacteraceae > Chthoniobacter. The sequence continues at coordinate 46,402 of JBAWZW010000003.1, read as the reverse complement.
CCCAAAAATCAAGCAGGTTGCCAAAGGATGATCCATCATCCAATGCGGCACTGTGCTGGAAAAGAATGGATTAGTCACCTGAAGGTCGTCGTAAAAATAGTTGGCATGCGACTTCATAATTCCCAACGCAAGATTCGGGGTGCGCGAAATCCACGCTCCACCCGTGGCCACGATTTTACTCAAACCACAGGTCAGGTAAGCCGCAGAAATCACGATCCGCGCCACCTGAGCCATCGCCTGCTGACGACGATTGGAATCAACCCATATCCCCAAGTTGCCCCGACAACACGTCCCCCCAAAATCCCAGAGCGCAGCCACCCACTGACCAATCAAAGTCATCACTAAAAGCTGGTGCGTATGCGATGTCGCCCCCTGCGAATTCACCAAGGATCCAGCGGCAGAGTAAACCGCGACAATCACCCCCAAAGTGAACACGGTTCCCCGCCCCAAAACATAAAGAACCAGACACGGCAACCAGATCCAGACAAGTATTCGATCAGTCCCAGGGGCACTCAAAAAAGTTAAATCCATCCAATGGCCCAGTCCCCGAGGAAATGGCATCTGATGATATTGCTCAAGACTCGGAAATTGCCACCAAACCAACAGCGCACAACCCAAACGAAAGAAAAACATCTCCCACCACGCAAACTCAATCAACCGTGCCGGCTGAAATCGCGGTACCATCCAACCCTGACTCATTCGCCCCCCCGATCATCCTTCTTTAAGGGAGGAATCTCCACAAGCAACTCAGTCGATGAATCAATCTTCCCCCTCGTTCGCGTCAATTCCACCCGATAAAGTCGTAACCCGCCAACCCCAACAATCTGCAAAACCTCTTCGCTCTGACGCGACGATAAATCCGTCAGCGTCTTCCTCCCTGCTTGCCTCCGTCCATCCACAGCATCCAAAGACTTTCCCTTAAGCTCTTTTAAACGAGCATTGTACATCTTTTTTAAAACATCCGTTTTCAAATTGAAAATCGATTGGCACCCCATCGGTTGATCCTTCGCATTCGTCAAAAACAAGTAATCGCTCTTTGGTGAAAGGTTGGAATACATCGGAAAATTTGAAAATGGAAATTCCTCCCCGATCCACTGCAAAAGCACCGCAATCACGACCAGAGCCATCAGCGATTCCCACCCCAGCCCAGTTTTCTCCCAGCAAATCTGGCACCTGAACTTCATCAATTATGCAAAAAGAGCCGTCACCGCCTTTGCTTTCACTAACTCACGCGGCTGATTGAGATGATTATGAACGATCGTATCTGGATCAATCCCGCACGCGTGGTAAATAAGCGCGAGGATCTCCGTCGGGTGAACCGGATCAGACTTCGGACTCGATCCCGTGGCGTCGCTTTCCCCATGAACGTACCCACGCTTAATTCCCGCCCCAGCCAAACACGCCGTGTAACAATAAGGCCAATGATCTCGCCCGTCCGAACTATTCGAGTTTCCACTCGTACTGAGACCTCGCTCAGGTGTGCGTCCAAACTCTCCCAGCGCCACCACTAACGTTTCATCCAACAATCCACGCTGATCCAAGTCCTCAATAAAGGCGCTCAATCCATTATCCAGCATCGGTCCCGCTTGCGTCTTAATCCGCTTCGTCAGCTCCGTATGCGTATCCCAAGAGTGGTTATCCGAATTCGCCACCTTCGGCCAAATCACCTCCACCACCCGCGTCCCCGCTTCCACTAAACGCCGAGCCAAAAGCAAGCTCTGCCCAAAGGTATTCAACCCATAACTTTCCCGCATCTTCGCCGATTCCCGATCAATCGAAAACGCGTCCCGGGCCTTTCCACTCGTAACCAAATCAAGTGCTTTCCCGTAGTACTCGTCGAGATGGTAATTGGCTACCGCTTGATCAATGTCAGGCATCGTCTCCTCAATCGCCTGACGAAGCGACGCCCGACGCTTCAAACGCATCGCAAAAACATCAGGACGCAAATTCAAATCATCAACCCGAATCCGGTTCATCTTCGACATATCCATGTCATCCCCATCCGGAAAAAGCGTGTAGGGATCAAATCCTTTCCCCAGAAATCCCGCCGTCCCACCCTTGCCCACGACATTCGATTCCTGCAACGGACGAGGAAGCATCACAAACGGCAACATCGGTTCGGTCGGAGGCTTCAATCGAATAATGTTCGAACCAAAGTTCGGGTAATCTTTGGCGTTCGGCGGCTCAAGCTGGCCCGACGGCGAAACCTTGTCGGTGGTATACCCAGTCATGATTTGGTAAATCGCCGCCGTATGATTAAATAACCCGTTCGGCGTGTAACTCATCGAACGAACCATCGTCATCTTGTCGTTCAGTTGAGCCAGCTTCGGCAGAATTTCCGTAAAGTTAATTCCCGGAATTTTCGTCCGAATATTTTTAAACGGACTGCGAATTTTATCCGAAACATTCTCTTTCGGATCCCACAAATCAATCTGCGAAGGACCACCCTGCAAATAAACCATAATCACACTCTTGGCTTTCCCCCAACCAGGCCCACCCTTCACTGGCGCCTCCGAGGATCCCACCGACTCCACAGCCTGCGCTTGCAATTTAAAGAGCGACCCGAGCGTCAGTCCCATGATCGCTGAGCCCCCCACCCGAATGACGTCCCGACGAGAAACTCCCAAGTGTGCGTCACAAAGATCGCGACCAGGCTGACCAGAAATTCGAAGCATAAATAAACGGGGTGCTGGATTGAAATTGAGCAGAATGACTCTCCCGAACTAATCCCCAAATGGCACCAAAGACAACCCCTGAAAATTGTCGCCCACCAAACACTCACTCAAAACGATCCAAGGGCTCTCAAACGCATCGCCGAAGCAGGCTGCGCCGTCCCAAGCTCCTGCGCGAAAATCGAAACCCTAAACTCCTCAAGCATCCACCGAAACTCCTCACGCCTTGACTCGATCACCCGCGCTTCCCAACCGATAAACGGCAAGAGTTGACGCGCCTTTTCTTCGTCTTTTCCCGGACTAAGCGCCGCCCGTTCCCCTCGAACCTCCATTGCTCGCAAATACCGAGGAAGATGCTCCAGCTGCCCATGCGGCGTGATCGCGAGAAAGTCCGCAGGGACCAGCCGTCGCACATCCGCATCCATCCCAACATAGCCCTTCCCACTCGCCAAAATCTTCGCCCGAAGTTCGCCGACCAACTTCGCCGCTCCCTGCACCCGAGCCACCACCCGGGGCATATCCCGTCTCGCGGCCTCGATCATCCCCACAAACCTCTCTTCCGTAAGTGGAAAGATCGGATGGAGAGAAAGGAGATGCCTCAAAATATGCTCATAAGCCGATTTCTGCATCACCTCTGGTAAAATCTCATCTCGCGACTTCCCCGCAAGTTGTCCCCCAAAATTTTCAAGCGCCACCTGAAATCCCCTCCCCTCTTTCTCCCTCGGCACGCTCCGTCGAACCATTCCCCCCAAATCCTTCCACAACTGCTCCAATTCTCGCACCATTACCATCTCCCCCAGTCGTCGCACCCCCGCCGGCGATTCACGCTCCGCCTCCATTCTCTTCGGAAAAATCCGTAAATCGACCCGCCTCTCCACCTCCACCAAACCAAGATACCCCACCTGCTTGGTTCCAGCGATCTCCTCGACCTCCACCACCTCCGGAATCACCCCAAAAGTCCAAGCACTCAACGACCGACGCTCCCATTGATCCGCCGCTTTCCTCCATGCATCCGAAACCACTTCCCGCCCCTCCACCACAGCGTGAATCATCACAAGGTCTCGCCCACTCGCTACCGTCTTATTCTTTCCATCAACCACTTCAATCCGCGGTTTTAAATGCAACGGAAGACTGTGAACTGGCCAATCTCCCGCCCTCACCGCAACCCGATACCGACGCGAAATAAACTCCGCCAATCCCGAAAGAAATTCCCCGCGCCCAGGATCAAACTCCCTCGCAATTTGACCGACTTTCGCTTCCAGTGGCATGAGCATCTTGCGCGTCGCTTTCGGCAAAGCACGGAGCAACACCCCAATCTGCTCCTCCCGCAACCCGGGAACCATCCATTGCAACTGTCCAGTCGTCAGGTGCGCCGCCATCGGCAACGGCACCCGCACGGTCACCCCATCCGCTTCTTCACCAGGGCTATACGCGTAAGTCACCGGAAGCGCAGTTTGCCCCATCCTCACCTCGTCGGGAAAAAGTGTCCGATCATAGGTAGCTTCATCGTCCCCAATCAAATCCTCCTCCGTCGCGCAAAGAAAGTCGGGATCAGAAGCCAAACGATCACGAACCAACCTATTCAGATCATGCACCGATGAAATTCCCGTAAGCCGCTCCGCATAAAATAAATAAATCGACTCTTCTAAATCATGGGCACGCCGACTCCGCACCCGCGTTAAAGCCGTCTCAATTTTATCTCGCACCCGGCCATTCTCGATAAAAAACCGATGCGCAATCCGCGCTTCCTCTGCCACCAAAGCTCCACGAATAAATAACTCCGTCGCCTTCACGGGGTCGATCCTTCCAAAATCAACCCAGCGCCGCACCAATTCCAACCCACTCACCATCACCCGCTCCAAAACCAAAACCCGCGCCGCTTTCGCACTCCAATGGGGCTCAGCATATCGGTATTGGCAAAGATGCGCCCCCAGTTCCACCACCCAATCTGGATTAATTCCCCCCACCATCCGAGCAAACAACTGCGAAGTCTCCACGATCTCCCCCGCCACAATCCATGCAGGTTGCTTGCTCTTTTCCTCAGGCTTCACTCCCGAAGTATTTTTGCGAGTCTTCTCCCGACGCTCGTAAATATTCGACCCCGGAAACACGGTGCACATCCGCTCCCCAGATGCCTTGTAAATATTGCGCTCCTGACGAATAGCAATCTGCCCAATCAGCCCAGTCAAAATGGACCGGTGAATCGCCCCGTAATCCGCCTCCACCGTGACCGCCCCCCCACGAGGCCGCAGGCCATCCACCGCATCCACTAACTGCCGATAAATGTCTCGCCACTCCCGCATCCGCGAAGCCGAAAGAAAGTTCCCTTTGCAAAAACGTCGCAACGCATTCCCACTCCCCTTCGATTCTCCAACTGGGGCCGCCTTCCAAATATTCAAGATGGTCAGAAAATCAGAGTCCGCATCAGCAAAAACGCGATGCGCCGCCGCCGCCGCTTCCTTTTGATCCTCAGGACGTTCCCTCGGATCAGGCACACTCAATCCCGCCGCAATAATCAACACTTCTGGCAAGGCTTTTTCCTCTCGGGCGTGGAGCAACATCCGCCCCAGCGTCGGATCAATTGGCAACCCAGCCAGCTCCCGACCCAGTGTCGTCAACTCATTGGTATCGTTGATCGCCCCCAACTCATGGAGTAGCTGATATCCCGCCCGAATCGCCGCCGCAATCGGAGGATTGAGAAAGGGGAATGTCTCAATTTCACCAAGCCGAAATGCCTTCATTCGCAGAATGACCTCCGCCAAATTTGCCCGCTGAATCTCCGGTTGCGTAAACCGCGGACGCTTCAAAAAGTCATCCTCGTCATAAAGTCGAACGCAAATCCCATCCTGAACCCGTCCCGCTCGACCCGCCCGCTGGTTCGCACTGCTCTGCGAGATCGCCTCAACGGGAAGTCGCTTGGTCCGCGTCCGGGGATTATAACGACTCATCCTCGATAACCCAGCGTCGACCACATATCGAATCCGCGGAAGCGTCAACGAAGTCTCCGCAATATTCGTCGCCACAATGACCCGACGCCGCGCCCCAAAAGTAAAAATTCTTTGCTGATCCGCAGACGCCATTCTTCCAAAAAGACCAATCACTTCAATCCCACTGCCTAGTCCACCCTCCAAAAGTTCGCAGGTCTCTCGGATATCCCTTTCCGTCGGCATAAAAACCAAAACATCTCCCGTATCAGACTCCAGCAGTGCGTCTTCCGTAGCCCGAACAGCCGCCTCAATATGCCCAATTTCCTCCCCCAGCAAATCCGATTCAATCGGAGCATAGCGGATTTCTACCGGCCAGAGACGCCCAGACACCTCAATGATCGGCGCTCCTCCAAATGCCTTAGAAAACGCCTCAGTATCAATCGTCGCCGAAGTGATGATTAACTTTAAATCTCCTCGCTTGCGCAGCAGTCCTTGAAGATAGCCCAGCAGAAAATCGATGTTCAACGAACGCTCATGCGCCTCGTCCAAAATCAATGCCGAATAACTCCGCAAAAGCGGATCCGATTGAATCTCCGCAAGCAGAATTCCGTCGGTCATAAACTTAATCTGCGTCTCTCTTCCCGTATCATCACTGAACCGCATCTTGCATCCAACCTCTCTCCCCCAGGTCACCCCTAACTCCTCCGCGACCCGCCGCGAAACACTCAATGCCGCCACCCTCCGGGGTTGCGTACACCCAATCTTTCCCCGAACCGCCAAACCCGCCTCCAAACAAATTTTCGGCAACTGGGTGGTCTTACCAGAGCCCGTTTCCCCAGCCACAATCAACACTTGATGCGCTTTTAACGCCGCAACAATCTCTACCCGACGCGCGCTGATCGGAAGTTCTTCAGGATATAATATGGGTCCCATCAGCAAAAAAGTCCGAAACCCTACATCAACCCCCACGAACTGCCGATAATTTATGAAGATTTTCTTCCCGCTTTATCCATTCATCCACCCCCAGTCCTCGCCCCCGCAGTTTTCCCCAATGAAAACTCCGCAAATTTTCCGTTTGTATTCGCAAAAAAGCGGTCTAAAGTCGCGTCCCATTTTTCCAAATCCATGTTCCGCTCACAAACCGAGATGAAAATTTTCTGTGGCTCTGCTCATCGCCAATTGGCGACGCGCATCTGCGATTGCATCGGGGTGCCCCTCGGAGACGCCACTGTAAGCACTTTTCCAGACGGTGAGACTTTTGTGAAAATCAACGAAAACATCCGCGGTCGTGATGTCTTCTTCGTTCAGCCCACCTGCCCCCCCACCAACCAGAACCTGATGGAATTACTCATCATGGTCGATGCCGCCCGCCGAGCCAGCGCCGCACGAATCACCGCCGTGATCCCTTTCTTCGGTTACGCTCGCCAAGATCGCAAAGATCAACCGCGCGTCCCCATCACCGCTAAACTCGTCGCCAATCTTCTCACCGCCGCCGGCGTCGATCGCGTCCTCACCATGGACCTTCACGCTCAACAGGTTGCAGGCTTTTTCGACATCCCCGTCGATCACCTTTTCGCCGCCCCTGTCATCATTCGCTACTTGCGCACTAAGGGCATCGTCAACCCCGTGGTCGTCTCCCCAGATGTCGGTGGACTTAAAATGGCTTCCGCCTACTCCCAAGCCCTGAGCGCATCCCTAGCCATCGTCGCCAAACGCCGCAAAAGCCCCACCGAAATTGAGGCACTCAATGTCATCGGCGAAGTCGAAGGCAGAGACGTCATCCTCGTCGATGATCTCACTGAAACCGCCGGAACCCTCTGCAGTGCCGCGAAAATCCTCAAAGAACGGGGCGCCGCTCGCATTATCGCTGGCGTTTCCCACGCGGTGCTCTCCGACCTCGCTATCGAGCGCTTTAATAAGTCCCCCATCTCCGAACTCATCACCACCAATAGCGTGCCCGTCCGCGACGGCGAAGGCTTCCCCATTACCACCCTTTGCGTCGCAGAACTCCTCGGTGAAGGCATTAAACGCATCCACGACGACGAGTCCGTCTCCTCTCTCTTCCGTATCAACGAAACCGAAAAAGTCTAAACATCCTATGGCAAAACATCTCACCCTCAATGCGCAAACGCGCCTCACCACCGGCCGTACTGCCGTTAAAAAAATCAAGGCTCAGGGGCTCGTTCCCGCAGTCGTCTACGGCGGTCACGTCGAATCCATTAACCTCACGATCAACGCCCGCGAAATCGGAAAATTGCTCGGCCAAACCACCAGCGAACACGTGCTTGTCGATCTGACTATCGAGACCGCGACCGGCCCAGCTAATCGCCTCGCCCTGATTCAAAAGGTCCAACACGACGCCATTACCCAGAAAATTCTTCACGTAGATTTTCATGCGGTCAAAGAAGACGAAAAACTTCACTCCAGCATCCCCGTGGAAACCGTCGGCGAACCAAGCGGCGTTAAAAATTACGGCGGAATTCTCGAGATTAATATGCACTCCATCGAAATCGAGTGTCTCCCTAAAGATCTTCCTGAAATCATTACCATCGATGTCTCCAACCTCGGAGTCGGTGACGCCATCCACATCAAAGATCTCCAACTGCCCGAAGGAGTCTCAACTCGCACAGACGGCGAACTCACCGTAGTCCGAGTCTCCGCGTCGAAGGTCGAAGTGGTCGTCGCAGGCGCCGAAAAAGAGGAGACTGCCGGCAAAGGTAAAGGTGGCAAGGGTGGTGCAAAAGCCGCCGCAGCTAAAGCACCCGCCAAACCTGCCGACAAAAAGTAACCAGTGCCACTGGTTTCAAGATGAATGTCTGCCACACCCGATCGACCACCACTCCGCCTCATCGTGGGACTGGGAAATCCTGGTCGGGAGTATCTCGATACGCGGCATAATCTCGGATTCATGGTCGTTGATCGCTTGGCCGCGCGAGAAAACCTCACGTTTCAGACCGCTCCACAATGGAAAGCTCAACTCGCAAATCGGGGAGACCTTTTCTTTTGCAAGCCACTGACCTATATGAACTTGAGTGGCCAAGCGGTGCGATCAATCAGCAACTTCTACAAAATTGATCCCGGTCAAATGCTCATCCTGCTCGATGACATTAACCTCCCCACGGGGAAACTCCGCCTCCGAAGCGAAGGCTCCGCTGGTGGACATAATGGGATGCGCTCACTCATAGAACACATTGGAACACAAGCAATTCCACGAATCCGTATCGGAGTAGGTGCACCACTAAAAGACGCCACCGAACATGTCCTCGGGAGATTTACCTTGGAGGAACTCTCCATCTTGGAGCAGAGTATCCAAACAACCCTGCTCGCCGTTGATCGGGTCCGCACCAACGGAATTGAGGACGCGATCAAGACCTTCAACTCGTCGCAAAAAATCACCAATTAACTAATTAACCCTAAAAATAGAACTGACCATAATGAGCAATCGCTACGAAGGACTCCTCGTCCTCAATATCAAAGGCAATGAAGACGGTGCAAAGGAAGTCATCGATCGCCTCGAAGTCGACTTCAAGAAAGAAGGCGCAAAAATCGAACAAGTCCAGAAAATGGATCGGCGCCAATTCACCTACGTCGCGGGCGACCTCGAGAGTGGCTTCTATGTCAATTTCATTTTCACCGCCGCTCCCGCAGTCATTGGGAAACTCCGTGCAAAATTTACGCTTGACAATTCAGTCTATCGCCAAAACTATCTTAAGCTTCGATCCAAGGTCGTAGAAAAACCCGTTCGTACTCCCCGTAAAGCCAAAGCATAATCAGATCAACAAACATCTCACCAACCCCGGAACTTAAAATACCATGGCCAGCTACAATAAAGTCACCCTGATCGGCAACCTCACCCGCGATCCAGAACTCAAATACACCCCCAAAGGGACTGCCATTGCGGATATCGGACTCGCCGTCAATCGTAGTTACACAACCGATACCGGCGAGAAAAAGGAGGAAGTGACCTTCATCGATGTCACCCTCTGGGGTCGCATCGCCGAAATCGTCGGAGAGTATTGTAAAAAAGGACGACCCTTATTTGTTGAAGGGCGACTCCAGCTTGATTCTTGGGATGACAAAGCCACTGGCCAAAAGCGCAGCAAACTCAAAGTAATCGGGGAGAATATCCAACTCCTCGGTTCCCGAGAAGGCGGATCCGCCGGTGGTGGAGAACCGAGTGAAGGACGAAGCGAAGGACGACCTCCCCAAAGTCGCCAAGCCCCTCGGGCCGCGACTCCCACCCCACGCCCCCCTGCCGATCCTGATTTGGACGGGCCAGAGGACGATATTCCGTTTTAGTTTTCTAAATAGCCACCAAGGCACTCCCTGCAGTGCCACCTTCCCCCCATTTGGTTTGTTGCTGTCTTCAAGGGGACATTTCTCGCTCTTAACCAGTCCGTCCTCCTTCCGTGTCTCCTTGCCCCTAGCTCAAAAGGCAACCCCTAATTCCTTGCCCTCCACCTGGCAAGACGCCCATCCCACCACCAAAGGGAACCCATCGCCTTTGGTTGTCTCCACCGCCAGGCTCGGTCCGCCAACTAATCCCCCCTTTCAGCACCTTCACGCTGGATGTTTAAAATCATCCACTTATCCTCTTCTTCTATGCCCATCCCATCGTTTCTTGAAGAACCTGCAACCGATCCGCTCCCCCTCTATCGATTACGCGATGGCATTGTCGCTGTCGATCTGCTGGCCGCCGCCCTCGCCCATTTAGACTTTTTTACTTGGCTCGCCGGCCATCCCGCCACTTTATCGACAATCTGCGCTCACTTTGAAATCCATGCGCGCCCTGCTGATGTCATGATGACCCTTTTCAACGCCATGGGCCTCACCACCATGGCAGGGGGCGTCTTCCACTGCACTCTGCGAGCACGAGAACATCTTTGCTCCACTTCCCCCTGGAATCTCGCTCCCTATTACGCCTCGATGAAGGATCGCCAACCCACCACCGATATGCTCAAGGTCCTGCGCACGGGTAAACCCGCCAACTGGGGAAGCTACGACCCAGATGCTTGGAGCAAAGCCATGGAACGCCCCGACTTCGCTCAGTCTTTCACCGAAGCGATGGATTGTCGCGGTATGCTCCTCGGTCCCATTCTCGCCAAAAAAATTCATCTCGCTGATCAGCACTCCCTTCTCGATATCGCCGGCGGCTCAGGCATTTACGCGTGCGCCATCGCCACAGCTCACCCGCATCTGCGAGTGGCCGTTTTGGAGAAAGCACCCGTCGACCAAATCGCCCGAGTCTCTATCGAAAACCGCGGGTGCACCCACCGAGTTCAGGTGCAAGCTGGGGATATTTTTCAAGGAGCTTGGCCGAGTGGATTCGATACCCACCTCCTTTCCAATGTCATTCATGATTGGAATGAAGACGCCGTCATCACCCTTCTCGCAAAGTCGCATGCAGCCCTCGAGCCCCATGGGTTACTGGTGCTTCACGACGCCTTTATTAATGCAGAAAAAACTGGCCCGCTCCATATCGCGGAGTACTCCGCCCTCCTCATGAATATCACCGAAGGGAAGTGCTACTCCATGGGTGAAGTTCGGGGATTCCTTAATGATCAAGGCTTTGAATGGATGGAATACCAACCAACTGCGGTCAATCGTGGATTCATCGTCGCACGAAAACTTCAATGAATGCCCAGTCCGGCTTGCGCTGGGGATCCGCTTTCGCCACGACCCTCATAAACCTTTTCCTCCTCTCCTTCTTTTCGATGCCACCTGCCCAAGCACAAATCAAATATCCTCAGACCCGTACGTCCAACCAGATTGACGACTACCACGGCACGAAAATTCCCGATCCCTTTCGCTGGCTGGAAGACGATAATTCCGAGGAAACCAAGTCCTGGGTGGATGCGGAAAATCATGTCACCAACGCCTTTCTCTCCACCATTCCCGAACGCACAACCATCAAAAAACGGTTGACGAAATTGTGGAATTACGAGCGCTTCGGAATCCCATTTCAACAGGGCACCCGAACATTTTTTACCCGCAATAGCGGACTGCAAAATCAACGCGTCCTCTATGTCACCGATCACCCCAAAGCCGAACCTCGAGTCCTTTTTGATCCCAATTCTCTCTCCCCAGATGGCACCATTTCACTCGCAGGCTACTCGGTCAGCGATGATGGAGAAATGCTTGCCTACGGTCTCTCTCGAGCTGGATCTGATTGGGAAGACTGGCACGTCAGAGAAGTCGCCACCGGCCAAGAGCGCAAGGACTTAGTGGAATGGGTTAAATTCTCGGGAGTCTCTTGGACAAAAGACGGCCATGGCTTTTTTTATAGCCGATTCTCCGCCCCCACTGCTGGCGATGAAAAAAAAGGGCTGAACAACTTTCAAAAGCTCTACTTTCATCGCCTCGGCACGAAACAAAGCGCCGATGTCCTAGCCTATGAGCGTCGAGATCATCCCGACTGGGGATTTAACGGCACGGTTACGGATGACGGGCGTTTCTTGATCATTCATGTCAGCAAGGGAACCGACACGAAAAATCTCATCTTCTACAAAGATCTCCAAAACCCCCAACTCCCAGTCGTCGAACTCATCACCGAATTCACTGCCGCCTATAGCTTCATCAGTAATCAAGACTCGACCTTTCTTTTCGAGACGAACCACCAATCCCCACGCAGTCGCGTAATCGCCATCGATATTCATCACCCCGAATCCACCAACTGGCGGGAAATTATCCCCCAAGCGGCCGAAACGCTCAAGCAAGTGACGTGGGTAAATCAACAGCTCATCTGCCTCTACCTCCAAGACGCTCATAGCCTCGTCCGCCTCATGCAATGGGAGGACAAATCCACTCCTGCACAGTTCACCCACGAACTTCGCCTTCCAGGAATTGGCACCGTCGATGGCTTCGCCGGAAAACAAGATCATACCGAAACCTACTACGCTTTCACCAGCTTTACGGTCCCCGGAACAATCTATCGGCTCAACCTCAAATCCCACCAATCCAGCATCTTTCGCGAACCGCATCTCGATTTTTCCTCAGTCGATTATGAGGTAAAACAGGTCTTCTACTTCAGTAAAGATGGAACTCGGGTACCAATGTTTATCGCCCATCGCCGGGGCCTTCCTCTCGACGGGTCAGCCCCAGCACTGCTCTACGGCTACGGCGGATTTAACATCAGCCTGACCCCGACCTTCAGCGTCACCGATCTTGTCTGGATGGAGTTGGGTGGCGTCTTTGCCATGCCCAACCTCCGCGGGGGCGGCGAATACGGAGAGGCGTGGCACCAAGCCGGCGTCAAATCCAAAAAACAAAATGTCTTCGACGACTACATTGCTGCCGCCGAGTGGCTGATCGAAAATAAATACACTTCCGCCCCACGACTCGCCATCCAAGGCGGGAGCAACGGCGGACTGCTTGTCGGCGCTTGCCTCACGCAACGCCCCGATCTCTTTGGGGCCGCCCTCCCATCAGTCGGCGTTCTCGACATGCTCCGCTTCGAAAAGTTCACCATCGGTTGGGCTTGGCGAAGCGACTACGGATCGGCCTCTGATCCCGCGGATTTTCCCAGTCTCTTAGCCTACTCACCGCTCCATAATCTCAAGGCCGGGACCCGCTATCCAGCCACTTTAATCACCACTGGCGACCACGACGACCGAGTTGTCCCAGCGCATAGCTTCAAATTTGCCGCCGCCATCCAATCTGCGCAAGCCCCCGATGGTCCTCCTGTCCTCATTCGGATCGAAACAAAAGCTGGTCACGGCAGTGGCAAACCCGTGACCAAAGTCATCGAGGAGAAAACCGATCAGCTTGGCTTCCTCGTCCGCGTACTCGGGATCAAATTAAAATAAGTTCTCCATTGGCATCCCTGCCAATCCGCCTCAAAGGACCTGCTCGAGCGCTTGGGTGAGGTCGGCAATCAGGTCGCTCACATCTTCCAGACCAACACTGAAACGAATAAATCCTTCGCCGATGTCTTCTGGATAATTGAGCACCCCCAGTTCTGGGTGGTTTCCTTCTTGCGGGTAAAATTGCACGAGGCTTTCCGTGTGACCAAGGCAGACCGCGTGGGTGATCACGCGGAGCGCACCGAGGAAGGGAAAATAACCCGACTTCCCAGCCTTCAGCCCGAAGTTGATCATTCCTCCGTAGCCCGTCATCTGTTGCTTAGCCGTGGCGTGCTGGGGATGACTTTCCAGTCCAGGGTAGCGGACAAACTTCACCTTGGGGTGCGCCTCCAGAAACTGCGCGAGGATCATCGCATTCTCGCAGTGCTGCTTCATCCGCAAAGGGAGCGTGGCAGAACTCCGCATCAGTAGCCAGGCGGTAAACGGACTGATCGTCGCCCCGAGGTGGACGCTAGCCGTGAGACGAATTTGATCGATGAGATCCTTCCGCCCAATCACTGCACCACCGAGGCTGTCGCCATGGCCATTCACGTATTTTGTCAGGCTATGCATCACGAGATCCGCTCCGAGGGCGAGGGGCTTTTGCATGATCAATCCAGAGAATGTGCTATCCACCGTAAAGATCGCTCCGATCTCTTTGGCGATCACTGCGATGGCGGCAATATCGCTGACCAGAGTGGTCGGATTCGCGGGCGTTTCCACATGAATGAGCTTGGTATTCGGGCGGACAGCTGCCCGAACTTCGGCGGGGTTGGTGGTGTCCACTAAGGTCAACTCCACCCCAAAGCGCTTCGCAAAATGCTCGACGAGAAACCCGTGGATCCCGATATAACAAATCCGCGAACTGATCAGGTGGTCGCCTGAACTCAGCAAGGTAAAGAACGCACCAGAAATCGAGGCCACCCCACTAGCGGCCACCACGCAATCTTCCCCACCCTCCATGCCCGCGAGCCGCTCTTCGAGATAGCGGGCGTTGGGATGGCGGGAGCGCGGGTAATTGAAAGCGTTCGGATTGTTCCAATCAAAAGACTCCGGCAGAGTCGCCGAGGTGTCGTTGAGCTCAAAGCTATTCGCGAGAACGATCGGCCGGCGAATCGCTTTCGTTTCAGCGTCCACGCCTTCACCACAATGAATGGCCCGCGTGGCTTCCCCTAATTGACGAGTTTCTTCAAATGACAGTTTCATGCTTTAGGTTCTGCAGATTTATCGGCTGGGTCAGGGACGTGGTTGGGATCAAACTTATCGTAGCGCGCTGGAGCGGCCACGACCATCAGCGCGCAAATACTAATCCCAAGACAGAGGAAAAGCGCGGGAAAACCGCCGAGATTGGCGAGCATCTTGATTCCATCCAGCTTTTTGAAAGACGTCAATATGATGTAGCAAAACACCGCCATCAGCGTGCCCCAAGCGATTTTTACTCCCATACTCGACTCCGTATGTTCAGGGGAAATCCCCTTAGAACTAATGTTGCTCATCGTATCGGTATTGCCGTCGGCCGTGGTGACGAAGGAAAGAAAAGCCGTGATCAACAGAATGGGAACAAGGAACTGACCAAAAGGAAGATGGCCAAGGAATGCGTAGAGAACCTTGGAAGGATCATTTCCGTCCAGCTGCTCGGCCAGTCCGAGGTGCTTAATCATGTCCATATGAACTACCGCCCCACAGATTACCGCCATCCAGATGCCCGTGAAAACCGATGGCAGGAAGACATTGAAAAATAGAAAAGCTCGGACGGTGTAGCCATAGGCAATCCGCCCAAGAAACACCCCCATAATCGGAGCCCACGCGAAGAACGCGGAGAAATACATCTGAGTCCACCCGTGGGGCCACGCGTCCTCATGGGCCGCCCCAGTATTGAGGACTTTTTGAAAATAAGTCCCCAAAAACTGCCCTAAACCCTCCACCGCGAGATCGAGGATAAAACGGGTGGGGCCGAGCACCAGAACCAGCGCCAGAAACCCGATCAAAAAAGCCGTGTTGGCGTTGGCAATCCAGCGGATGCCCTTCGTGATTCCGCTGATCGCCGCGACCACCGAGGTTCCCATGATCGCCGCAATGATCCCACCGAGCAGGAGATTCGATGGGTTGCCTGGAATATGGAATAATTGATGGATCCCACCGCCCATCAGAAGAGCGGAGCCCGCCAAAGCCGAGGTCAACCCCGCCACTAGGCAATAAAGACAGACCGCGTCGATCACCTGCCCCACTTTCCCATCGCCGTAGCGCCCCAGTAAAGGTGCCAGCGGAGCCCCAAGGCTAAATGGCCGCTTCATGTTGTAGTAAGCAAAGGCAAACATCAGCCCGACGATCGAACCAAAGGCGTATGGGGTGAAGGTCCAGTGCAGATAAACCGTGGAAATAGCAAATTGGGCGGCCTCTGGCGAATTTGCCACAATTCCACCAGGCGGATGACTGAGATGCCAAGCGGGCTCATAGACCCCCCAAAACAAAATCCCCGTGGCAATGTTGGTCGTCAGCACCACGGCAAACATCTGCCAAGTCGTCAGCAATTTCTTGGCCCCAGGTCCACCCAAAACCGTGCGACCGAAAGATGATGCGTAAATGATGCCGCAAAGAACCATCATCCCAAAGGCCAGCAAAGAAACCAGCCATCCCCAAGTCCCCGCGACCGTGTTAAATGCATTCGTCAGGGTTTTGATGAACTCCGCCTCATTCGTCATCTGCAAGACCACAAAAGCCGCGCACAATAGAAAAGGCGGCAGGAAAACCAGCGGCTTGATCTGCTTCATAACGCCTTGTTCCCGGGTAGAAGTCGCCCAATTCTCAGGAAGTCGCTTTTCAAATCAGTCCGCCCTTTTTCGACAAAGTCCGCCGCGATCTCCGCGTAGGCGGGCACAAATTTAAACCCAGCGCCACAGAGCGGGCCACAGAGTGTCACCCGATCAAGCTCCGGATGCTTGTCCATGATCGGCACGTCGTCCGCAGTATGGTCATACAGACAAGTGCGCAGACCGGTCAACGGGCCGTTCGCTTCTGGAAAATACTTCCTCAATCCCTTGCGGATAAACTCCTCGTCCTGAGCATTAGGCACCCGATTAAAGTTATCCGGATCCACAGGCTCCCCATACCAATGCAGTCCGACCTTGAAGCCAGGCACATCATTCATCATCGGGAAACCATAATAGATGCCATCTTCATCTTCGATACACCAGCTGGGCATCGTTCCCGCCTCGTAATCCTTGAGGTTTTCCAACGGCCAAACCCATCCAAAACTCATCCGCGTCGCCGTGCACACAATCCCCAAATCCTTGAGCAACTTGCCCGTCCAAGGTCCCGCACAAAAGACGATCCGATCCGCCGTGTAGGTCTCGCGATCGGTTTTCACAGTTACCCCACCAGCGTCAGTACTCCAATCGATAACCTTGGTATTTCCCAAAATGTGCGCCCCACGCTGCATTGCCAGCCTCACATAAGTGGTAATCGTCACCTCAGGACGAAGTAGCGCGCCCTCTGGGTCGTAGGCCCCCCAGTAAGGTTCGCCGATCTGAAACTGCGGAAACCGCTCGTTGACCTCTTGAATGCGGAGATCCTCAAAATGCGTATTCTCCTTCAAATGATAGGCGGGAAAGTTTCGGTGCGGCGCAAGATCCAGAAACCCTGTCTTCACCATGATGTCGGATTGACCTGACTCCTCGACGAGTTCTCGAAACAACTCATAAGCACGAAGGATAATCGGCTCGTAATCACTTCCAATATAAGGCGCGATCTTCGTTTGGCGAGAGTTGCCATGCGAGCCTCCCAAATTATGCGGTATCGAAAACTGCTCGAGCCCAAGCACGCGTAACCCGCGCCTGGTCAAGTCGTAACAAGTAGCCGAACCGACAGCGCCGACGCCAACAACGATAACATCGTAGGATTTAGACATAGATAGTAATTCAATTAATGAAAGGAGCAGCAACAGCCTCCGAGCCAGCAGAAAAGCCTGCAAAAATATTCCAAGAAAAAGTTCCCTTCTTCACGAAAATTCTCACAACCGCGATTCATGAACCGCAGGCTCAACGAAGCAAAAACAAGTAATTCTTACTTCGCCACAAAACCCGGAACCCGATGAACCGTGCTGTGAATCTCTTGTTCACAAGGCTTTCCATCCGCCGATTGGATTTTAAACTTGATCCGCATCTGCATTGTCGGAGCCATATTTGGCAACTTCAATGTGAGAGTTTTCTTATCAGCCGAAAGGGTGGCCTTCTCCACTGGAAGAGCGTCTTTACCGTTGCTCCCATCGCTGACCTTGATATCGGGCGAACCATAATCGCCAGTCCATTTATAGTTCCACCGCGTGACATCGTAGTTCTGCGGATCGGTAGCGGATGCCTCATCAAGTGGACTCGTAAACTGCAACTCCACCCCATCTTTAATGGCATGCAATTCCACCGGCATCGTCACCGTCGTCCCCGTATATCGAACCCGAGAAAAACACCCAAACTTCGCCGCATCACTCTGCCAAACGTTCAACCCACTCACATAAAGTTGACCATCCTTCGGACTAAACCGCCCACGCATAATCCCACTGGAAAACTTCAAGGGAAATTTCACCACCGCTCCCTGCGCCACCCCATCGACCGTCTCCATCGTCACCCCATAGAGCAAGCAATGACCGTAACTCATATGGAGCATTCGACCTTCCCATGGACCCCACTTCCCTCCAGTCACCCAGACCTCACCGCCGGGCGAGTTGTCCACATTTTGGGGCATCCAGAGCAAAGGCTGGTCATATCCATCTACTGGCGTAGGGGACTTGCCCCAAAATTCGGTTTTAAATTTCGCCCGATCCTCCGCGCTACTTGGATTAGCCTCAAACTCTTGCCCGTCTCGCCCCTTGAACTTCAACACCTTGTGAGCCGCTGGGGTCATCCCATAAAAGCCCCCCTGCTTAATAATGTTCAGGCGGTTCGCGGGCATCCAATGCCCCTGATTATCACTGCAACTCAGGATGTCCTTCGGCCCCATTCCCAAACCGTTGGGCGCACGCAACCCAGTGGCAAATGTCTCCAACTTCGATCCATCTTTCGAAACCTTCACCATTGTCCCTTGATGTGGACTGGTGTTCGTCGGAGTCCATGGGGACCCCTTTCCAAAATAAAAATTGCCCGCACTATCCGTCTGCAAATCGAGCGCGAACTCGTGGTAATTCTCCGTCACCACGCAGTCGTTGTTAAAGTTCTCGTAATAATCCATCTCCCCATCCCCATTCAAATCATGCAAACGCGTAATCTGATCTCGCCCAGTAACATAGACCTTCCCATCAACCACCTTACATCCCAATGGCTGAAAAAGACCGGTCGCCACTCGCTTCCATGTAACCTTCTCCAGTTTCGCATCCAAACCGCCGACCACCCAAACATCCCCACCAATATTCACAATCGCCGCATCTCCGTTCGGTAGAAAATCGTGCCCGCCAAAACGCAACCACGACGCATAGGGATTCGGATCTGGCGGAGTAATTTCGTCGATCACATAGGGACCAACATCCGACCCAATTTTACCCTGCGTGACCACCGCAGCCCCCCAATGAGGAGGTCCACCCTTGCACCACCCACTGAGATCAGGCAAGACCTCCGCCTTAACCTTGACATCAGGCAAAGCAACTCCACCAGAAGCTATTACCACCCTAAATGTAGCAAGTGCTTTCCGTGCAGGAAACCGCACCACGGTCTTCCCATCCGCCGCCTTCTCCAACTTCACGCCAGCGTCATCCCCCCCCACCCGATCCTCCACCCGAGCAACCAGATTTTCTCCAACGCCCACAAGCAAACTCACCGCCGGTCCCGCACCAAGGGTGACCGTTCGAGAGAGAATCATCCCGCCGTCTTTAACCTCGGCACTTGGCATTTCGAGAACGGCTGTTTTCCCAACCTCATAGCTAAGGATCACCTTCTCGCCATACAAATAAAGCCCACGATACTTCACCGCTGAGGCACTGGGGAGGTTCCCCTGATGCCGATCTCGCGGATCATCACCGATTTCTCCAGTGCTCCAACCTGGCAAATACGGCGACGTAAACTCTAGCTTTCCCGCAGGGGAGATTTGCCCCTCAAGTCCGCCTCGGTCACCAGGAAATTTAATAAATCCCCCCGACCACGCCGCACTAATCCGCAGCAGTTCAGGATCAAACAAAACTGCTGCTGGGTGCTCTTTGTCACCCACTTTAATCGCCACACCCTTTGCTGTAACCTGACCGTTGATCTTGTAGCAACCGGCATGGAACGGTCCAAGATCCGTTTGATCCCAAGGAATTCCCGCGTGCAATGAAAGCGCGAGACCCGCAAAGGCACCGGCAAGGATGAGTGAGGTTTTAGTCATAGGTTGAGTAATCGGTGGGTGGGCTGAGATATGGTTCTGAATGTCTACGAATAGCTTACTTTTTTTCAACCATCCAAATGTTTCGATAAAAGACGGGATTGCCGTGCGCCTGGAGCTGGATCGGCCCCGGCTCTGGGCCTTCCTTGCTTCCAGCGGCGGTAGTGACATGCGGAATTTCCGTGTGATCCTGCACGAGCACCCCATTCAATTTTACGGTAATTACCGCGCTTTTCACTTTCTTTGCCCCATCAAACTTAGCGGCCTCAAATTCGATGTCATAAGTCTGCCAGGAAAGTGGCGGAAAACACATGTTCAACTTCGGCGCCGCCACGCTATAAATCCCTCCTGTCTCGTTATTTTCCCCTTTTAATCCAAAAGAGTCGAGCACCTGGCACTCAAACCGATCCTGCAAATAAACCCCACTGTTCCCACGACCCTGACCGCGCGCATTCGGCTTGAACGGCGTGCGGAACTCCAGATGCATCGTGCAATCTCCAAACTTACCCTTCGATTTCGTCCCGCCCGCCAGAAACTTTCGCTCATCGATTTTTCCGCCCTCCCAAGCATCCGCGTTCGTTCCATCAAAAAGAATCGTCGCCCCAGCAGGTGGCTTCGCCCCCAAAGTGGGCGACTCACGAATAATATGCTTCAGCGACCATGCGCCACCCTGATCGTTGGTTCCCTTCAACTCCCCACCAACGATCTCGCCCTTCCACCCCTCACCATTAAAAATCACCTTCTCTCCCTCCCTTTTCGCCTCCACCGAAACTTTTTTCTCAAACTTTTCCACCGCCCCAGGCAAACCCTTGTCCCAGCCCACAATCTGGAATTTCCCGTCGCCCAAAGCGATCACCTGAGCGGCACAACCCTCACCAACATACTCACCCTGAACCGCAAAGTCTTGCCCCGCTTCACTCGGCTCAAGAAAAGTCGGATCAGCTGCCCAAGCTTCAAAAGCTGAGACGCAAACAACGGCAAGAGCAGTAGAAAATTTCAACATAAACAAAGGGATAAATGGTCACGCGATCCGAAGCAACAACCCCAGCAAACTTTTTTTCTTAAATCCCTGTTCAGATCAAATCATCCCCAAACTTTTTAGTTCGCTGAAATTACTCGTTGGCAATTCGTTTCCAGTCGCTATCTTACTCACCCCTTTTTAAAACTTGCCCGAACTTATATGAATGTCGTCATCGAAACCCTTCCAAACTGCATCACCACCCTTCGCATCGAACTCGGTTCCGACCAAGTCAATCGCGTCTGGAACGCCGTGACCGCCGACTATACCAAATTCGCTAAGCTCCCCGGCTATCGCCCAGGCAAAGCTCCCCAAGCAGTCGTGGAAAAAAAGTTCAAAAAGCAAATCCGCGAGGAACTCGAAAAGAAACTTCTCTCCGAGTCTTGCCGGGAAGCCATCAGCGAGAAAAAACTCCGCGTCCTCTCCCTCTCCCAAATCGATGATGTCGAATTGGCCGAAGATAAGACGATGAAGTTTACCGCCACCCTCGTCACCCATCCCGAATTCGAACTCCCAAACTACAAAGGGATCGTCGTCCCCATGCAGGCAACCGATGTCGCAGATGCCGAAATCGAAGAGGCACTGGAAAACTTGCGCGACCAAGCCGCAGACTTCGCCGACCTCACCGAAGACCGAGGCGCCCAAATGGATGACTTTGTCGTCGTCGATTACCGTGGAACCGTCGATGGCAAGACCGTCGAGGAAGCCTTCCCCAAAGCTGGCAAACCCCTCTCCGGCAACGATGACTTTTGGATTCAGATGACTCCAGAAGCCTTCTTCCCAGGCTACGCGGCCGCCCTAGTTGGTTGCCGCATCGGTGAAACCCGCACTTTCGAAATCGAAGTTCCCGCCGAGTTTCCCGTCGAAGGAATGAGCGGTCAAAAAATCGAATATGTTGTCACCTTAAAGGCGATTAAGCTGAAAACGCTTCCCGCTCTGGACGACGCCTTCGCATCCTCAGTTGCCAAAGGAAAAACTCTCGAAGAACTTCGCGCCATGGCCAGAGAAGAACTCGGCCGCCAGAAAACCGAAGAAGCAGAAAAAAATAAGCGAGCCTCCATTATGGCTCAAATCCTCTCCCAAGTGGAGTGCGAACTCCCAGTCGACATGGTCCGCAATCACACCCGGCGGATCCTTTCTGATATTGTTCGAGAAAACCAAGCCCGCGGAGTCGCCGAAGAGGTCATGAAGGAAAACGAACAGCAAATTCTTGGCACCGCATCCCAAGGGGCCCGCGAACAACTCAAGGCAACTTTCGTGCTCCTCCGCATCGCCGAAGTCGAAGGCATTCGGCCCACCCAATTGGAATTCACTCACCGCATCAATCAACTCGCCAATCGCTACCAAATGGCCGCCCCCAAACTCCTCAAGGAACTGGAAAAACGAGGCGCAGTGGACCAAGTTACCGAAGAAATTCTCACCAGCAAGGTCATCGAATTCCTCGTCACCCAATCCATTGTCACCACCTTGCCCGTTCAGGAATAGTTTCTGCTACTTCCACTCACTCTCTCGCTCCTAAACTATGATCATCCAGCCCAACCGCAATATCATTACCCCCCAAAATAACTACTATCCGATGCCCATGGTCATCGAACGCAGCGGCAACCGCGAGCAGGCCTACGATATCTATTCCCGACTCCTTAAAGATCGAATTGTCTTCATCGGAACGGCCATCGATGACCATGTCGCCAATGCCGTAATCGCCCAACTCCTTTTCCTCCAAATGGATGACGGGAAAAAAGATGTCAGCATCTACATCAACTCCCCAGGGGGATCGGTGACCGCTGGATTGGCTATCTACGACACCATGCAGTTCATGACTTGCGCGGTAAATACCTACTGCATCGGAATGGCCGCCAGCATGGGCGCGGTCCTCCTCGCCGCTGGGACTCACGGAAAACGCTTTGCCCTCCCCAATTCCGATATCATGATCCATCAAGTCAGTGGCGGAGCTTCCGGCACGGCCAGTGATGTCGAACGCACTGTGGAATTTATGTATAAGCTCAAAAAACGCCTTATCCATATCCTCGCGCAACACACAGGAAAAACTGACGAACAAGTCAAGCTCGACTCCGATCGCGACTACTACATGAGCGCAGCAGAAGCCAAAGAGTACGGCCTCGTCGACGAAGTGGTAAAGTCTCGCAGAGAACTTCCCGGAGCCCAAAACGGTCTCCTCGACGGGACCTCTGCCGCACCGAAAATCGACGCTTAATCCCACCTCAAAGAAACTATTATGGCCAAAGCAAATAATCTCACGATGTGTAGCTTCTGCGGGAAGAGCCACGCCGAAGTTCGAAAGTTGATTGCCGGCCCAGGTGTCTACATCTGCGATAGTTGTATCAAGGTTTGCAAAGGCATCCTCGACAAGGAGTTAACCGACGACGCCCGACGCCAACCCTCCACTCTTCAAGTTCCCAAGCCCAAGGAGATTCGCGAAAAACTTGACCAGTTTGTCATCGGCCAAGATCAAGCAAAAAAAACTCTCAGCGTCGCCGTTCACAACCATTACAAGCGGATCATCCACAACGGAGCGGCGCCCACCAATGGAACCGTTTCCATCGACCCGCTAGCCGATGTCGAAATCGAGAAAAGCAACATTTTACTCATCGGCCCCACGGGAAGCGGAAAAACCCTCCTCGCCAGAACTTTAGCCCGAATCATTGATGTCCCATTCACCATCGCCGATGCCACCACCCTTACGGAAGCTGGCTACGTTGGCGAAGATGTCGAAAACATCGTCCTCCGCCTCCTCCAAGCCGCTGAGTATGATGTCAAACGTGCCGAAATCGGCATCATTTATATCGACGAAATTGATAAGATCGGTCGAAAAACCGACAACGTCTCCATCACTCGCGACGTTAGCGGGGAAGGCGTCCAACAAGCTCTCCTGAAAATTCTCGAAGGAACGGTCTGCAATGTCCCCCCCCAAGGCGGCCGGAAACACCCCCAACAAGAATACATTCAAGTCAGCACAGAAAAAATTCTTTTCATCTGTGGAGGTGCATTTGTCGGGCTCGACAAAATGATTCAAAAGCGCCTCGGAAAGAAAGCCCTCGGCTTCGGCGTGGCCTCGATGGACGCCAACAACGTAGAAATCCCTGCCAGCGAGGCCATCCGCTTCACCGAACCAGAAGACCTTCTCTCCTTCGGGATGATTCCCGAGTTCGTCGGCCGACTCCCCGTTGTCACGGCACTGGATCAGCTCACTGAAGACGAATTAGTGATGATCCTCACTGACACGAAGAACGCCGTCATCAAGCAATTTACTAAACTGCTCTCTCTCGATGGCGTCAATCTCAACGTCACCAAAGACGCCTTGCGAGCCCTCGCCGAGCAAGCCGCCAGCAAGGGAACCGGTGCCCGCGCTCTCCGCTCCATGATCGAAAGAATCATGCTCGATCTGATGTACGAGATCCCCAGCCGGACAGACATCGCCGATGTCACCATCAACCGAGCAGTCGTCGAAGGGAAAAAGCCTCCAGTCATTCGCAAAAAGCAAGACAAGGACGCCGCTTAACCCCTAGCGAGGCTCCACGGCGATCACCGTCCGTAGCGCCCGTAAAGGGATTCCAAGCGCTTCTCGATCGCCGTAAAAGAAATCGTCTGACCAGCGAGCTCCATGGTTCGCTCCATCACCGATTGCACATCGTGCGGGTGATCCAGCAAACGGGCCGCCAGATCAAACAACTCCTCACAACTTCGCCCGTGGCCGCAAAGATCAGGAAAGACCAAGCGCTCGGTTGTGCCGTTCCCTCCCACACAAGGAACCCGGCAAAGTAGCGCATCGCCAGCCACTTGCCCAGGCACGGCGCTCGCATCAAGTTGCCAAACCAGCCGATGCCTAGCCATCAGCCGAAGATATCCAGCATAGGGCAAGCGCCCTTCAATCACTCGCAACAATCCCTCGGGAAACCGCAAACGATCCAGCGTCCCCCGACCACGCCAACCGTCCCCATTAAATACTGTCACCGGCTCTTGCATCGCTTCCGCCAATGGCCGAATCGCTAAGAGCGCTGCAAGATGATTCCTCGAAGGCGTCGCAAACTCCCGCGTCCCCAAAAAAATCCCCCGTCGCTCCTCCACAGGCAGAGAAAAATCCCAACGAAAATCTTCAATTGGATACGGCGTGGGAAGAAACTCCACGGCACGAGCCCCCGCGCCATTGAAAAGAGCAACGAGGTCTGGAGTGGTCGCGATCGCCCCATCCGCCCGCTCACAAATCTCCTGAAAAATCCGCAACGGCCCAGCCCGCCTTAATGTCTCAGCTACCTGAAACGCCCCAGCCTCCTTCAATGCCACAAAAACCGTCTTGCCCGCACGCCGCAATTCATTAAGAGCATTTCTAGAATCCTTTAAATCACTCCGCAATAAGAGCATCACCCTTTTCGTCTCCTCGGGAATCGACTGGTCTTTTCGATAAAATCCCCCCGCTGTGCAAGCGGCGAAAGCATGGTAATTCACTGGCGGATGCACCGCGTCGTTAGGCACTCCAGCACGATCAAGAAAAATTTGATCAGGATCACTTCCCCGAGGATTAAGAACAGCGAAAGACATAAGCGCCCCAATGGACCAGAAAAGATTTTCCTCCGCAACGCACGACTCAACCCACAAAAGCCCCCATCACAAACCCTCCTCCGAAGTCGAAGCATCGACAAACAAACCACAACCCATAAGCTTCTCATCCGAGATACCGATCCCTAATCACGCCGGTCTATTCATGCATCCTCTCAAAAACGATTTGATCAAAGCACTTCGGAATCGCCTCCTCACTATGCCAGTCATATGGAGACTCGGGCGACTTGCCGAGTCCCTCATCCGCAGACTGAGCGGTCGTCCACGGACGGTCACCGAAAGCCCGAACTTACTTCCCCTGCTCATCCAGGTTCTCGCCGCTTTTTCCAAAGCCGATGGGCAACTCCTTGAAGGAGAGATTGATTCATCCCTCGGATTTCTCCGCTACGATTATCCCGAGGCGGTCTACTCCGAGCTTCGCAAACTTTTTCGGCAGGCCTTGAATGAAAACCAAGACCTTGCTGCCATGGCTCAAAAACTGGCCACGGAACTCGGCCCCGAGCGCAAGGTAATGCTCGGCGTTCAACTCTACGACTTGATCTCCAAGGCGGGAATGGAACAACAGCAAGTCGTCAACTTTTACGCGTTCATGACCCAACTCGGCATGGCCACCCAAGCGATCGATATCGTTTACCAACTCAACGCCGCCGAGGACTCCGACCGCACAGTTTATCAACACGGCCAATCTCCCCTCGAATCATTGACCTTTGGCGCCAATGGAGCCGCTGATGTCAAACATCAAGGCCTCACCGCACCAGAACGACTCGTCGCCTTTCGCTACCTCGATCTCATCCTCCTCAAAAATCAAAGCACCAAAGGAATCGTCGTTCGCGGACGCCCCCTCGGCCCAGGCTCCTTCTGCCGCGTTTACATGGGCCAGCGGATCGTTCTCGGCGAGCAAGTTCTTACCTACGAGGATCTTGTCTACTATTTTAATGCCAAAAAAAATCTCTCACTTACCCAAATTTACCTGACCATCGACCACGACGAAGAAGTCCAACTCTCCAAAGAAAAAACCCGCGATTCCTCTTTGGAAGTTCGGTTCGGGCTCAAGGTTCGCGTCCGCGCTCTCAAAAATATGGACGCTCTGCTCAACGGCATTGCCCTCCGCGCAGGAACCACCCTCGATGCAACGCTCGACGACAAAGTCATCTTTCACAATAACTCCGAACTCCCGCTCAACGATCTCCGCCGGCGAGCCCGAGCCCTCGGCGGCCGTTTCCAACTCAAAGCCTACAAAACAAGCTATCTCGTCTCCAATAATTCCAACCTTCTTGACACCGACGACATCCTTCTTTCCCCAGGCACGAGTGGCGAAGTTCTCCTGAAAATCCTTTGCGATTACGCCAACCGAGTCGGCAAACTCGAAGTCCTTCGCGCCGACCGTCCGATCCTCGTCGGCGATCTCCCCGTCAAGGGAACTGCCGATCTTCACGACGGAGATACCATCCACATCGATACGGGACAGATTCTCCGTTGTGACTTCTCCAATCGCATCATCGAGGAAGAGCGGAACATCATCTCCTCACTCGAAGTTCGCGATGTCTCTCACCAATTCCGTCGTGCCCAAATTGCCATGGATAGCATTTCCTTCACCATCAATCGAGGCGAGATGGTCTGCGTGATGGGGGCTAGTGGCTCTGGAAAATCCACCCTTCTCCGTTGCCTCTCTGGTCAACTCCCGCCAAACCAAGGCGAGGTCCTCCTCAATGCCCAGTCCCTTTACCCCAACCTAGACCGACTCAAACATTTCATCAGCTACATCCCCCAAGACGATGCCTTCGATGACCATCTCACCATCGAAGAAAATATCAGTTTCGCCGCCGCCATTCGCTCTCCTCACCTTTCCAGACGCGACCGGTCACGCCGCATCGAGGGCAAACTCTCTGAACTCGGGCTCAGCGAGCGCCGCTCAAATATCGTCGGATCTCCTCTCAAAAAAACCCTCTCAGGCGGCGAACGCAAACGACTGAACATCGGCCTCGATATGATCTCCAGTGCCGATGTTTTTTTGTTCGATGAACCCACCAGTGGCCTCAGCTCAAAGGATAGCGAACATGTCGTCGAAATTATCCGCTCCATCTCCCACAACAAAATCGTTCTCGTTACCCTCCATCAGCCCACCTCAAAACTCTTTCAGATGTTTTCCAAAGCCCTCCTCCTCGACAAAGGCGGACGAATGGTTTTTTACGGCACACCCACGGAAATGCTCAACTACTTTGCCGCGTCGGAACATGATCAACACTTTGGTCCCGAACTCGGCGGTTGCCCAGCATGTGGAACCACTCGCCCCGAATTCATCTTTGATGTCCTCGAAAGTCCCCTCCGCGATCTCACTGGCGAGGTGATTTACGAAGACAACTTTCAAGGCCAACTCGTTCCCGCCCGACGCTTCTCCCCAGACTATTGGCGGGATAAATACGAAAGTTTTCGCCTAGTCCAAGATGTCAAACAGGTCAACCTCAGCAAATCACCCCCCACTCTAGATCCGCCCCTCACTGATAACCCTGCCCTTCGCTCTCATACCTCGATTCGTTGGCATGACGAATGGACCCAATTCCGAACCCTCCTCCGTCGCGCCTTCATGTCCAAAGTCCGCAACCGCGGCAACCTTTTCATCACGCTCCTCGTCGCTCCTTCTCTCGCCGCCCTCATCGGCTGGGCGCTTTATTTTACCGACGACGCCTCAGGAAAGTATGACTTCGCCAGCGCTTTCCATATTCCCACCTACATCTTCATCAGTCTGCTCGTGGCCATGTTTCTCGCTTTAATGAATAGCGTCGATGACATCATTCGCGACCGCGTCACCCTCCACCGCGAGCGCAATCTCGATGTCCGTCTCCCCTACTATGTCTTCTCTAAATTCGCCACCCTCGCTCTCTTCTCCGCCATCCAATGCGCTCTCTTCGTCATCATCGGAAACAAAATCTTAGAAATCCGCGGAATGTTCTGGGAATATTTCAACTACATGTTCATCACCGCCGCCAGCGGAACCTCCCTCGGATTAGTCATCTCCTCCCTCGCTAGCGATGGCAAAGCGGCCGCAAACTTCGTTCCCCTCGTCCTCATCCCCCAACTCATCTTTGGCGGGGCACTCATCAAATACGAGGACATGAATAAAGATCTCGATATGATTTATACCTTCCAACGCTGGCTGAAACGCCACCCCGAAGAATCTGCCCCCGGAGGCCGCGATGATGCCTCCCTCCGTATCCCCGTAATCAGCCACTTCGTCGCCACCCACTACAGCTACGAGGCACTCATCGTTGCCCAAGCTAAGCTCAATCCTCTCTCCTTTCGCCAAGAACTCATCCAGCGACAAATGGACGCGATCATCAAACATCGGCAACGCTCCGACGCCGAAAATCTTCGCCTCGAAAATCTCAAAGATACCCTCGCACTCCTCAGCGGAATGGAAGGAAAAAGCCGCGCCGAATTAGAGCGCCGCTTCGTTTTTGTCGATGCCATCATCGCCGGAAAACCTCTTGATCTTGCCTCCCTCCAAGGAAAGGGATCCGCCACCGCCGAACGCATTTACACCAACCAAAAAGTCACCGATCTCGTGACCAATGCCGAAACCATCCAGAGCGATATTCGACGGACCGATTCCAGAGGCCGACTCCAACCTATCAATGTCTTTTTCAGCCCTGAAAAATCATGGACCATCTCCTGCCCGACCATTCACCTCTCTAGCCCCCACTTTACCCTCAAACCCATCCGCATCCACATTTCCGTCTTCACCTACGCGACATCTATTCTCATCAGCAGTTCCCTCTTTCTCCTCGTCTGCGTCTACGGCGTTCTCCGGCGCCAACTCCGCACCAAAGGCAGGTAACCATCTATGCAACTAGGCTTTGTATCGGCAATTCTCCCAGAACTCACTCTCCAAGAAATTCTCGCCTTCGCCAAAACGGAAAGCTTCGCCTGCGTCGAACTCATCTGTTGGCCAAAGGGGAAAGCCCTCCGGCGGTTCGCAGGCGTCACTCACCTTGATGTCTCCCATTTCTCCCCGTCTAAAGCCGCCGACACCCTCCAATTCGCCGCCCATCACTCCGTTACCATCTCCGCCCTCGGCTACTACCCTAATCCCCTCGATCACAACCCCAAAATCGCCAGCGCTTCCACTGACCACCTCCGCCGCGTAATCCTCGCCGCGTCTCTCCTCGGTATCAATACGGTCAACACTTTCGTCGGACGCGATCAGACTCAATCCGTCGATGAAAACTGGCCACGCTTTCTCAAAACTTGGCGACCACTGATCGCTTTCGCCGAAGATCACGGCGTCCAGATCGGCATTGAAAATTGCCCAATGTCCTTCACTCGAGATGAGTGGCCTGGTGGAAAAAATCTCGCCACGACCCCAGCGATTTGGCGGCGAATGTTCCACGATATCCCCTCAAAAAATTTTGGCCTAAACTACGATCCCTCCCACTTTGTCCTCCAAGGCATGGACCCCACTTCCCCACTGCGGGAATTCCGCGAGAAACTCTTTCACATTCACGCCAAAGATCTTTCCATCCAACTCGACAAGGTCAACCAAGTCGGGCGCTTCGCCCACCCTGCCGAATGGCATCAACCTCGCATTCCTGGCTTCGGTGAAATCTCTTGGCCCCACTTTATCGCCTCTCTCATCGCGATCGGCTACGATGGCCCCGTATGCATCGAGGTCGAAGACGATTCCTTCGGGCAAACCCTCGCTGGCCGAATCCGGGCCCTCAAAGTCGCCAGAAATATCCTCAGCCCACTCGTGGTCCAGTAACTCAATCCCTCCCCAAAACCTCATGAAATACTCCTACGCCGAATTAGCAGGAATGATCGATCACGCCTTGCTTCACCCCACTCTCACTGACGCCGAAATCATCGACGGATGCCGTCTAGCCCACCACTTCTCCGTCGCCAGCGTCTGCGTAAAACCTTCCGCTGTCTCCATCGCCACCCTCGCCCTCCAAGACTCCACCGTGGCTGTAGGCACAGTCATCGGCTTTCCTCATGGATCGAATTCCACCGAAGTCAAACGACTCGAAGCCGCTTCCGCTTGCGCCGACGGCGCCACCGAACTCGATATGGTGATCAATATCGGCAAATCCCTCGCCGGTGACTTCGCCTACGTCGAAGCCGACATCCGCGCGGTCTGCACAGAAGCCCACCGCAGTGGCGCCATCGTGAAGGTGATCTTCGAAAATGATTACCTGCCCAACGATCATCTCAAAATTCGACTCTGCCAAATCTCCGGACAAGCTGGCGCCGACTTCGTCAAAACTTCGACGGGATTCGCTTCCATCCCCCTAGCAAATGCTTCACCCACCAGTCGTGGGGCCACCCCTCACGACATTATTCTGATGCGCAATCACTCCCCATCCAATGTCCAAGTAAAAGCCTCCGGTGGAATTCGCAATCTCGCCTCTCTCATTGCCTTTCGCGAACTCGGCGCCACCCGCTGCGGAACCAGTGCCACCGCTGAAATTCTTCACGAATATCTCACCACTCATAGCACAGTGATTAGCGATTCTCCCTCCACACTTCATCCCCCAAACCTCGCCACCAAAAGCGCTTACTAGAGCATAGTGCCAAAAACTTGTCCGCATCCCTGCCCGGCATCGCCACCCCGCTCAAATCTCCCCGTGAATGCGGGCAACAAGTTGCACCATCTCCCAACGCGTTCTAATTTTCCACACTTCCACTCAACGATCTCCTCTCTTCGCTCGACTATGCCCGTATTGATCTCATACCTCCGATCCGTCTTTCTTTTCCTTTTCCTTACCACCATCACCCAAACCATCACCCAAGCCCAAATCTCATCCGACGAGCGCCCAAAACGCTCAAATCGCTCCTCCGGAATCGTTTGCATCGATTGCCGAACCCCGATAACTGGCCCCTATATCCTTTCCGACCAGCAACCCTACTGCAAATCTTGCTGGGAAAAGCATCTGCCAATCTGCGCCACCTGTGGCCATAAAATTACCGGAGAACACATCACCTCAGAAAACAAAACTTTCTGTAGCCAAGCCTGCTTTGAAAAAACTCTCCCCATTTGTGAACTTTGCCGAACCCCCCTCACCAAGGCGATGACCATCGATGGTCACTTCTTCTGCGCTCTCCACGCCAAAGGACCGCGGTGCGCCAGTTGTGGCCTGCCGTCACTCCAACAACATCACCTCGAAGACGGTCGAATGCTTTGCCATCAGTGCTGGCCCAATGCGATTCTCACCACCGACGCCGCCACCCCAATTTATCAACGCGCACTCGCCGAATTAAAAAGCCTCACCGGTTATCAATCCTCCACCCCTCCGATCTTCGAACTCGTTGACTCCAACCGCTTAAAAAAAATCAGCCCTAATTTAATCGCCCCCAAAAGCGGAGGCGCTGCCATCCAACAAGGCGTCTACCACCGCTCCGAACGCCAGACCAATAAAGTCACCACCGAAGTCACCGAAAATATTTTCCTCCTCAGCGGACTCAATCCACCCGATTTCCTCGCCGTCGCTACCCATGAACTCACTCATGGATTACTCATGGACAAATACCCCAAGACCGAGTTCGCCCCCCTCTGGGTCAAAGAGGGCGTCAGCCAATATGCCGCCGCCTGCGTCCTCCGTCGTTATCGAGCAGAAGCCAGTTTGCGTGCCATCGAAGAAATGTCCGACGAAACTTACGGCCACGGCTATCGGTATTTCCAAAGCAACTTCGGACCAAATAACTGGCCCGCTGTTGCCTCTTGGCTCAACACGACGAACTTTCGTCGTCTCCCCGATCGCCCACCAACCACCAACTAAACAGCGCCGTCTATTCGACGAATCTACTCCGCCACCAAGGGCACCCCAAGCTGCACAAGCATCTCAAAGACATGCCGGATCAGCCCTTTGTAATGCTGCTGAACCACTAGATCATTCGACTCTTTTTCCAAGGCGAGAAAGTCCGCATAATCTTCCTGCAACTTCAAACCAAGCAACGCACGAAGCTGCACCGCAAGGTCGTCCACCGGTTGCCCAGAAATTGCCCCACTACTCGCCGCTAAATCCTCGCTGTGCTGACGCAACTCCGTAATCTGACTCTGTAATTCAAGATTCCGGGCTTCCAATTGCAAATTCAATCGCGCCAATTCCTCCGGCGTCGGCGCCCCTTCAATAAGTGGTCCCACTTTATCCAAACGCGACGACCGTCGCTCTTCATCGCGCACCCGTGGCTTGCTTTGTGCCGCCACCAGTTCACTGCGCAATCCTTGGACATGTTGCTCAATTTGCCGCAACGCCGTCGTTAAATCGAACCTCCCCCCATTATTTCCTCCCCCAGAATTTCGTGGCTCATACGGCGCACGCTCCCGCCCCCCTTCGCGCTCCCGACCCCCTTCGCGTTCCCGACGAGGCTCTTCCATCCGTGGACCTTTCTGCGCCCGAGGCTCGTACACCGGTCGCTCCTTCTTTGGTACCACCGCAACCTCCTCGCGACGCCCTTCCACACTCCCATTTCCTTCCTCCTTCACTCCCTCCCCAACTTCCACGGCCGAATCTCCCACCACTATTTCTTCTGCCACCACGATCGCAGGACTCGCTTCCAATTCTCCCCCACCCTCCGCAGGCAGCATCTCCAAAAGCACCGCAGGTAATTCTGGCACGTCTTTCCGTAGGGAATTTCTCCACTTTCCACTCCACCGAGAGATTCCTTTTTTAACCAACTCCATCGACTCCGTTGGAAGTTTACCCAACCGCCCCGATTGACTAGCCCACTGCAAAATACCCGTCTGCGCTAATGGAGGATGGGGCACCGTGAAAACAGCACTTAACGCACAGTGCACAATTAAATCGGCATCACCGGGCTTAAAATCTCCCAATGGCAACAACGCCACCCATGGTTTGCCTCGGCCAATCAACACATTCGAAAATGTCTGCGCATGGCGAAGCGTTAGCATTCCCGCCACCTTATCCTCACTCTTGTCCTTATCTCGCATCTCCCTCAGCACCAATCCAATAAGCCGAATCGTGACCGCGGGATCGATTTTAAATAAAGCCCGCGCCACGCTCAAACGCATCCGGCGAGCCGCATCGCTATCCTCTTTACCCAGACCAGAAAGCAGTTGCGTCCTAAACCCCGACGTCAAATCAACCCAGACTTGTTCTATCGCCCGCACCCCCACAATCCATGGCACCTTTGGCAACATCTCCACCGCCCGACTCACCCCAGCTCGCCCCCCCAAAATTGCCTCCTTGAGCAGGATAGTCAGTCTCTCTTCTTCCGCAGGAAGCAGCCGCGCCCGTGCCGACGCCTCCGCCAACTGCCCAATCTCATCCACTGGAGCAGCCTCCTTATTCAAAGAATCTCCGCCGGAAGTCTGCGCCTCCATCACCTCAACTACAGGCGCCGGCGGCGGAACCTCAAAAACTTCCCCCAAGGTTGGGGTCTCATCCCCATTCAATCCGGGCGACGCCTCTTCAATGATTAATTTTGGTGTTCCCTCGAAATTTGCAGAGAAAGTTTCGGGGGTGAGTTCGGTCGAGGTCGGATCCTCAGGTTGATTGGTTTCCATTGAATAAGCTTCAGCCACCAGAGAAGGCGGACACCCGAGCGAACGCGAGCAAAAAAACCACTGACCAAAACTCTCCCCAGAAAATTTCTTCCATCCAAAAATCCTTCACCCCCCAAGGAATACATCTTGCTCAAATGAATCGTCATCCGCTGTTGACCTTGAAAGTCCGTATCAATGCCTTTTGCCTTTTAAAAAAACTTCGCTACTTTTCTAAACTATGAAACGCGTGTTCCGACTCCTCGCCCTCCTCGTCAATGCATCCGTCGCCTTCGCTGCCCCTATATCCACCCCTGAACCCATCGGCCCCATCCCAACCAAAACCCTCCCATACTCTCTCATCGGTCAACTCAACTTTACCAATGGTCGATCCCACTACATCGGCTCAGCAACGGTGATCCGCCCATCCTCAGTTCTCACCGCCGCTCACAATCTCTGGGATAATACTAACGGCTTCTCCACCGATATCCTTTTCCGCCGAGCTCTCTCCGGTTCCACTTTTCTCTCCTCCCATTACGCCAGTCGCCTCTATGTCCTCGCTGGCTATCGTGAAGGCGTTCGCCAATACCAAAACACCGACCCTCGCTCCTTCGCCTTCGATACTGGTGGATTGGTCTTCCGCAATACCCTCGCCGGTGGTGCCGCCATCGGTTGGTCATCCAACTCCAAACTGCTAAATGGCTCCAACCCAGTTCAATGCCTCGGTTACGGCGGAGAAACCCACACAGGCAACGATCTCCTCTCTGCCACCTCCACCGCTCCGTTCAAACCAGTATTCGGTGCCTTCTGGGATAATCTCTCCCTCCTCTGCGAACCCGGAATGAGCGGTGGCCCAGCTCTCGCTCAGACCCCAGATGGCAAGTTCTACCTCACTGGAGTGGTCGTCGCTGGCTCCTCCACCCCTGTCTCCACTGGCATCCGGATCCTCGACCCAGCCAGCGTAGACTTCATTCAACGCTACTTAAAATAATTCCCGCGCGTGACCATTCGCCCACGCATCCTCCTCAGCCTCATCACGGGGCTACTCCTCATCCTCCTCGCCCTCATCGGGTTCCTCCAAAATAATCGTCCCCCCACCGAAAATCCACTCGCCTCTCCCAATCGCCCGCTCCAAATATCCCCAGAATTTTCCGCTCCCTTTCCCATTATTCCTCGACCCTCTTCCCCCAGCAGCCATCCCTCCACTAACCCCATCGAACTCCTTCTCTCCCACCTCAAAACAGGTTCCGCCACCGAAGCCGACCTCGATGCTCTCCAACGCTTCCTCCTCGACTCCCCTTCCACCCTCGCCACCAACGCCATTCTCGAGTTCCTCGAATCGGGCCGCGACGCCTCCACCGGCCTCGAATTTGCCATTCGCCCCGGTGGTTCTCTCAGCTCCCCAACCCTCCGTATCCTCCTCCTCGATACCCTCGGACGCATCACCAAACGCGACGGCTCGGGACCGGCCGCCCAAATCGCCCGCGCCACTCTCGAAAAGAAAGACTCCGCCGACGAATGGACCATCGCCCTCCGCAACCTCGCCTGGCAAGAACCCCAATCAACCGTTTATCTTGCCGGAAAAATTCGCGAAATGCTCAACTATCCCCCTTGGCGATCCGCTCCCACCAGTGGCCTCCTCGAAGCCTTTGATCTCTTCGTTTTCACCAAAGACCCCACCCTAACCACCGACCTCGTCGCCCTCCAAGACGATCCCCTCCCCGAAATCCGCAGGGCCGCCGATGTCGCCCTCGATCGTCTCGCCGCCGCCAACCCTCTCGAAATCATGGGTTACCTGAACGCCCACCCTTCACTCCTCGGCGACCGCCCCCTCATTCGCGCCGATTACTTTGCCAAAGCGGATCTCACGCAACCTGGCCAAAAAACCGCTCTCGAATTCTACCTCGGTCGCCCTGATACCACCCTCGAAGAAAAAGACAAACTCCTCAAAGCCCTCGCCACCCCCGCAAGCTTCGTTTCCGATAATCTCCTCACCGACTCCCCCCCCGAAATCGATGAGGCCCAACGCGAACACGCCATCCTCGCCGCTCTCCATGAGTGGCTAATCAATCGCCGATTTCCCTCCCTCCAAAACCAACTCCTCGCCCTCCAACGACGACTCGCTCGCGAATAATCGCCCCCTTTCTCTTATCTCTTATCTCTGCTACGCCCTCGCCCCCAACAATCGCGACGCCTCCAATGCCGTCGCCCCCTCATGCACAATCGCCATCAACGCCCGCGTCATTCCCGCAGGATCCGCGTGCTGAATAATATTCCTCCCATAAACAATCCCCGCCGCCCCTTGCCCAATCAGCGCCTCGGTTCTCTCCAAAATTTCCGCATCCGGCGCTTTCCCTCCACCCCGAACGAGCACAGGAATTCGACCCGCAATTTCGATCACCTGATGATAAACCCTCACATCATCCGTGGGATCCGCCTTGATAATGTCCGCCCCTAGCTCGCAAGCTTGCCGCACCAACGGCAGAATTTTCTCCAAATCGCCGTCAACCATGTATCCACCAGCCTGTGCATTCTCCCGAAACACCAGCGGCTCGATCATCAGCGGCATCGCGTAGCGTTCACAGTCAGGTTTCAGCCGGAGAATATTCTCAATACACTGATCCATGACCTCAGGCTGACCAGGAATCCGAAAAAGATTCACCACCACACAAGTCGCATCCAGACGAATCGCTTGCTCAACCGCGTTGCCAATCATTCGGCTAAACAACGCTCGCGGCAAATCCGCCCCATAGACATTCGCCACATCCGTGCGCAACACCAACGCAGGCTTTTGCTTGCCCTCAATGGACTGCAAAAGCTCCGCCTGACCAATCGTCAACTGAATAGCATCCGGCCCCGCCTCCACCAACGTCCGCACGCAGCGATCCAAATTTTCAATTCCGGAAAGAAATCCCCGCTCATTGAAAAATCCGTGATCCACTGCCACATCAAAACAACGACCCGACTTCGCATTAAACAGACGGTTCAGACGAAAGCGCTTCATGCAATCAAGAAATCATCAAATACCTTCCACGAAAACCGCCCGTCACTCTTTCGCAAGCTCTTTCACCAGAATATTTCGGAAACTCACCGTTCCATGATCTCCCTGCAAAAAGAACGAACCAGGCTCCAAAACCTTGTTGTCTAATTCACTCCCCGTCGGCCGATCACACTGCACGCCATCGTGGATTTTCTTCCCATTCAAAATCACCGTAATCTTATTCCCAATGATCGTCGCCTCCACCGTCTGCCACTCCCCCGCTGCCTTACTCGCAAACTCACTCGGAGCTTTCAGATTGTAAATTGCCCCATTCCCCGTCTTGGAAACCACCCCGCCAGCGAAGTCACCAAGAATTTGCAACTCGTGCCTTCCCCGAAGATAAAACCCCGAATTCGAACCGTCCGGAACCATGTACTCATACTTCACCGTAAAGTTCCAAAACTTCCCATCACTCACCAAGTCCACCCCGTGCTGACCTTTCTCCACAGTATTCTTCAAGACCCCATCCACTACGCTCCAACTGCTCAACGCGTCGGGCCTCCGTAAGTGCCAGCCACTCAAATCTTTCCCATTAAATAAACGCGTAAATCCCCCGTCGTCAGCCCATGCCGTTCCCGCCAACAAAATCGCGACCAATCCAGTAAAAAGTTTCATCGATAGTTGATATGTAGACTACTACTTCACCTCAGGATTCGGCGTCGCACTCCCAGACTCCAAACCAAGCGCCCACTTGATTCCCCCAAGAATATGCGCCTGATATTGCTTGCTCAACTCCACGGAATTCTTCCGATCCTTTACCGCATCCGTTTCATCCCACAAATCTTCCCGATGCCCCAACGAAGTGTAAAAGACCCGACCCTTCCCCGACATCAAACACCACGAAACCGGCGCGTATCCTACCTTATTCACATCCTGCGGATGGTGACGAAGAAACCACAATGCCCGTAACTTCGCCCGATCATGGCTCCCATCCTTAAACTCATACATCTCCTCCTGAGTCAAATTCCAAGTCTCCCCAATTCCCCCATTCGCTGGGTGCTCCTTGTCCCCAGTAACCAAATCCGCAGGAACCTGCCGACCATGCCCCTTAAACTCCGCCTGAATCATCCCCAGGTATCCAGGAAACCCGTGAAAAGTATCCCCGGCACTGTGCATCCCACAAAAGCCATGACCATCCTCAACCCACTTAATAAATCCCTCGCGATCCGGTAACGGCAAGTCACCAGTGGTGTTCGCAAAAATCACCGCGTCAATCTTGTTCGCCACCAGATTTGCCGGACTCAACTTCTCCATCGCCGCCTTCATCTGTTCCGCTGGACTCAGCGGCGTCTCCTTCGAGCGCTTCTCCACTTCCGCCATATATTTAATCATCGCACCGTCAAACTTCTTCATCTCCTCCTCATACTTCGCTTTCGCCTTCTCATCCGCATCTGGCTTCAAATCTCCCGGCTTGTTCGGCTTTCGGGGTTGCTCATTCGGTTGCCTCACCCAATCCACCACTGTGTATGCCTTTGATTCCTCGCCAAGCTTTTGTAAAGTTTTCTCCGCAAAGGGAATCGAGCCGTGCCGAAACCCCGTGGTCACCGTGCAGACAATCACCCGCTTCGGCTCAGCAGCCTCCAAAGTCAGCGCCGGCGGCAAAAGAAGCGTTAACAGCAACAATGGTTTCAAGATGATTTTCATAGGTTATAAAAGGTTTTTTAAGATGCCGAAACGGCCTGTAAGAACAGGGGCATAGGGGGAATCTTTCCCACTCGCAAGGCTTAGAAATTATTTAGCAAGCTCACTTCAGTTTGCCAAATTTAACTGCGAAACCCGTAGCGCGTCCCCAATCCAAAACACTCCGCTAACGTCCCCACTCCGCCAGTGCAGGTCTCGTCGCTCAAATTCGCCGCCGCTGCACAGACCCCTTGTCTCAACCACTCGCGCACTGGCAAACCTTCATGCCACCCCAACAAAGTCCCCGCAGTGAAAGCGTCTCCCGCACCCGCAGCTCCCACAATATAATCC
Source organism: Verrucomicrobiota bacterium (assembly GCA_037142835.1). Classification (GTDB taxonomy): domain Bacteria; phylum Verrucomicrobiota; class Verrucomicrobiia; order Chthoniobacterales; family Chthoniobacteraceae; genus Chthoniobacter. The sequence goes on along the minus strand of JBAWZW010000003.1, from coordinate 7,519 downwards.
GCTGGCAAACACACACTCCCATGCTCGTCCCAATCCCCACCCTTCCCCAATGCACAACCCCCTTCAGGATAATGTACCACCACCCGCTCCTTCACCCCAGCGTCCAACAACGCCTGCATCGCTAGCCGCAACTCCCCATAATCCAAAATCTCTCCAACCCGAATCTTTCGCCCCGTCACCCGACCCGCCTCAAACTCGTTCATCACACAAACATCCACATAAGGCAGTGCTGGCAAAACAATTTTTGGAAACCGATCACTATCCTCACTCACCACATCAATCGAGGTCTTCAGCCCCGCCTCCTGGGCCCTCGCCAAAACTTCCGCCGCTATTGTTCCATGCGTTGTGCTCGGCGCGTCCAAACCATCCAACAAAAGCAAATAACCCAGATGAAAAATCCTCGCCCGCGATTTCGTAAAATCAAAATGTCCTCCATTCAGCAAGGCATTCGCCCCTCGGGCATGAAAAAATGTCCGACGACCTGATCCCTGCACGGTCATCACATCCGTAAAGGAAGTCGGTGCCGCCGATGTCCGCTGAATCCCTTCCGCATCGATTGTATACCTCGCACAATCGTCCAAAATCTTTCGCCCATCCGCATCCTCCCCCACCAGTCCCACCCCTGCCAAAGGCAAAGGAACTCCCAACTTCGCCAGATCCACAAGGACATTATAAGGAGACCCTCCCGAACCATCCGAACCCCCAACAATGTTGGCCAGAGCATCCTGCGCAGGCCAAGTGTCGATGATCTTCACATGGTCAATGATCCAGTTGCCGCCGGCGAGAATTCCTGTTCGATGGGTCATAAATAATTAGCCGAACAGCCTCCATATTCTCAGCCCAACAACAAGCCGATTATCCACAGTGCTCACTCAACGCTCCCCATTTTTCTCCCAAGACGAAACCGCGACACCAGCCCCCGAATCAACCAGGTCAGCGTCAAAAAAATACACCCATGCGAAAACCAGTCCCCGTGTCCCGTGTAAAATGTCTGCCGTCCCTGCAGCGGAACCCGAACTTCCCGAGAGGCAAATCCATCCCGAAATGGCGGAAGCCAACGCTCCACTCGCCCCTTGATGTCCACCGAACCACTCACCCCCGTATTTCCACAGCGTACCAATGGACGCCGGTTCTCCACCGCACGAAACACCGCGTTCGCAAGATGCTGCTCAGCCGCTGGCGATTGCCCAAACCACCCATCATTCGCTAAATTAACCAAGACGTCCGCCCCATTGACCACAAACCTTCTCGTCAAGTCCCCCAATGTATCTTCAAAGCACAGCAAAGATCCAATTCGCACCTTCGGATCACTCAAGCGCAACACGTTACACTCCGTCCCAGGAGTAAAATCAGACGGAACCAGTTGCCCGACGAACCCACTAAAAATCGGCCGAAGTGGTAGGTACTCACCAAAAGGAACAAGGTGAATTTTCCGATATGTCTGCAACGGAGCCCGCTCCCCGTTGATCAAAACCGCGATGTTATAGTCAGCGTCGGTCGCTGGATCAAATTCCGTTGTCCCTAATAATAATGCCCCAGAACTCAACCTCGCCTGATCAATCACAAATCGATAACTCTCCTCATCCGCAAAAATACTCCGGGGTGTTGATGACTCCGGCCAAAGCACTAACTGTGGCTTCGGGTGCCCCAACCCCGCCAAGCCAGTAAGCCGCGTCAGTTGCGCCGCTACTTTCTCCACCATTTCAGGGTTAAATTTTTCCGTTTGTGGAATGTTAGGCTGCACCACCGCGACTTGAAGAGGCACGGTCTCTCCCATTTCAGGCCGCAATAACGAGCGGACGCCAAACCCAAAAACCACCGCAATCACCCCAACCGTCAAACTAAACTCCCAACGAAAATGCTTCAAAAAATTTGCCCCAATCTCCCCAGACATCCGACGAACCAAGATCACCGCCATCAAATTCACAAAGACTACCAGAAAGGAAACTCCCGGCACCCCAGTAAATTCCGCGATCTGGATCATTGGTAAATTTACGTGCAAAGCGATCCCCAGATTGTTCCACCCAAATCCACCAAAAAGTCGCTCGCGCACCCACTCATGGGTGACCCATGCCCCAGATCCAAGAATCGCCGTCAGCAGGTTTCCGACGGACGTCGCAAACCGACGATCAGGATCCCGACGAACCAGAATCGTTCCAACGAACCACGACCAGCCAGCCCAGTAAAAACTAAAAACCAACGCCACTAGTGGCGCAATCGCCAACAACCACCGATTCTCATAAAGCGCCGCCAGAGTGGTACTTAGCCAAAAAAATGTGCACGTAAAAAAAATCATTCCCGACACAAATCCCAAAGCTGTTACCCTCCAACCCGCTCCCCGCTCCATGGGCGAGCGAGCAAAAATCGCCGCCATCAATGGCGTCAATGCAAACCAAACCAACCACCCTTGATTCCATGGCGGAAAGCAAGCTGTCAGGGCCACCCCGCTGAGTATGGCAGCCATCCAAGGCCAGATTCGTCGAAGTATCAGGATGGGTGAGGGCTCAGATGGTAACGTGGGCATACGAACTCAGGGTGCCGTCAATGATCCAGAAAACCAACCCAATGGACTTACTCTCGCCGCACCCGGCGACTCTTCTTTATCTCCGGCTTCGGATCCAGCGACTCCCGCAAATCCTTTAAATAGCCTGAATTCACCCGAAAATAAGCAGATTCAACCTCTTCTTTTTTATAAAAATTATTCCGATCAGAGACCACATAACCCACGCCGATTAGTCCATCAAGACACTCAATCAGCTCAGCAATCGCCAAATCAGCACAGTTCTCAATCAACTGTTTACCTGAAATTTCCCCGCTCCCAAAACCCAAAGCCTTAATCACTGAGGTCTCTGTTCCATCTAGGCGAATCGCGCGCTTACTCATCATTCATTTTCTAATCAAAATTCTCCCCATCACTCGCCAAGTCGCTCATCCACATCTTTTTGCACCCAATCCCAAAGGGCATCCAATCCAGCCAAAACTTCCCGTTTGATCACAACCAAATCTTCCCCACTCCAAGACTTTGCAACCTCGGGCGACCTCCTTGCAAAGAGGTAAAATTTAATCTTCGGTTCCGTCCCCGATGGACGAACCGCCACTCGGCGACCGTCTGCCAAGTCAAACATCAACATCTTCTCGGCAGGAATCGCCCAACCCTCCGAGTCAGTGATTTTTTCCGTAGCAAAGTTTCTCACCTTCGTCACCAAACTACCCAATACCGATTCCGGTGATCTCCCCGCATAGGACTCCACCAACTTCTGGATTTTTGCCGATCCATCCGCACCTTCCAAAGTCACTGCCCCGTTTTTCTCCGCATAAAATCCATGGCGAATATAAACTTCGTCAAGCAACTCCAAGAGGGTCATTCCTCGAGATTGTGCATACGCCGCCACTTCTGAAAATACCACCACCGAACCATTCGCATCCTTGTCCCGAACAAAATCGGCCGCGCTATAACCGTAACTTTCCTCCCCACCACACACATAGTAACTCGAACCTGCCAATCGCGCCGTCCGCGTTTCCAACTCCGAGCGCTCCCGATATCCTTCGCGAACCGTTTCAGGAAGAGCACCCTCATATTGACCAAGCTTTTCTCCAATATACTTGAATCCCGTCAAAGTTTCTACACAGCGCATCCCGTGATCATCAGCGATGGCTTTCTGTAGATCGGTAGTCAAAAAAGTCTTCACGATCACCGCTCGATTCGCATTCTCTGGAGTGATCACCCCCTGCGCGATCAACTGATTCACCCGATAGTATGCCATCAACGATCCAATTTGATTGCCAGTCAGCAACTCCATCTGTCCCAACCTATTCCGCACCGCCGCCCCCATCCGATCAGCATCAGGATCAGTCGCCATCACCAAATCGGCACCCTCTTCATCCGCTAGCGCCAGCGCCATCGTCAGGGCCTCTGCATTCTCGGGATTCGGAGACTTAACCGTCGGAAATCGACCATCACACACCTCTTGGGCTGGCACGCAAGCATAGCGAAACCCCAAGCGATCCAGCATCGGCTTGATAATCTGCCCCCCTACCCCATGAATCGAGGTGTAAACTAACCCTCCACCACTCGCCACCATCGCCGCAATCAAGCTCCTATCCAAAATCAATGTCTCCAATCGAACCATATAAGCCTCATCGTTCGCCTCCCCAAGGATCGTAATCAATCCTCGATCCTCTTCAGGCAGAGGGAGATAAATCTCCGAGTGACTCGCCTCCACCTGAGCAATAATTCCACTCGCATGCGGCTCAACAACCTGCGCTCCATCACTAAAGTATACCTTGAAACCGTTGTCGTGGAAAGGATTGTGACTCGCAGTAATGACGATCCCCGCTGAGGCGTTTTCAGCCCTCACACTAAAAGAAAGTTGTGGAGTGGAACGCGGCCCATTAAAAACACAAACGTCACACCCCAGTTCGGTCGCAACTCGTGCAACCAGCGCCGTGAAGTCCTCAGAGAAGTGACGCGTATCGTGCGCCACGACGATCTTCGGTCGCCCAGAAAAACCGCCTTTCGCAGACCACTCGTGAAGATACTTCACCAGTCCCTGAGTCGCTCGGCTGATGTTGTAAAAGTTCATCGCGTTCGTCCCCACACAGGGAAACTCGGGACGCCCCAAGGCTCGTGGATTTCCCTGCTCCGCCTTGGTCACGATGCGACCAATCGTTCGCCCGCGCAAACCCCCAGTGCCAAAGGTCAGCGTCTTATAAAAACGATCATTCAACTCCTCCCAAGCTCCCAACGCCATCAACTCGCCAACACTCGCCACTTCAACTCCCGAGCGCGTGTTCACGAGCATCTCCACCATATTTCGTGCACTACTTTCCCGCAATTCACCCTTTTCAACGGCTTGCTCAATTCGCTTCAAGTGATCACTCATATGCTTTGCATTCTACGATCGTTCACCGAAATTCAGGAAGCTCGATTTTTCCAGACTCACGACGATCTTGGAATGTTCAACGGTCCATCTGCTCAGCCAATTCTCGGAGAAATCCTGCGACCTTTGCCTGCCCAATCTGACTCCACTCCTCACCGTAACTCGCCCGAATCTTCAGGAATTTTCCGCGATATGCGGTCAAAATAATATGCGAGTGCACGAGTCGCTTTCCTTCAGGCTCACTCGCATCCTGGTAGTGATACAGTGCGTAAAGAAACTCTCGATCTTCCCCCCGACCACCAATCGTTAATGTCTCGGTTCGCTGCTTCTCAACCTCGCTGTAGGTTTCCAAATCATCCAAACCAGTCTGAACCGCTTCGAACTGCTCAAGCACTTCCTCGGAGGTTATACCATCTTCAAGGTAATCCAAATTTAGGTCGTAAATGTAAAGATCGAGCCGAATCGTTTCCCCATCCGTGTACCGAAAACTCAACCCTAACCCTGGTGTCTCTCCCTCGTAGATCGTCGCAAATCGATAAACTAATCCCCCAAACTCCACCGGCAAAATCATCCCTAAAGGCTCAACCGAAAGCCACTCTTCCGAACTGTCGTCTTGCAACTGCCCCCGAGAACACTCCGTCCGTCGGGCACTCTTCCGAACTTCATGCCAAAGCTGACGCCCCACGATATTTCCCCAATCCGCTTCGCTCATCGTCAAAACAAACCGAATCAGTTGCTCGCTCGGTGGATCAAAGGCAGTCAGTTCCAGCGTCACCGTAACCTCCGACTGGTCCAGCGTCTTTGTCGAACTCATCCAAAATCCACTCAGCAATTCAACCGACTTTGATCGCTCCTCCTCCAAAAATATTCTCTGCCCCACTTCTCCAATGTCCACCTCAGCCTCTTCGCCAATAATCTCTCCCTCAGAATCTTCCAGAAACCGCGACTGCCTGACCACCATCAAAGTATGCCCAGTGACGGCATGCTGAAAAACTCGAATCACCGCATCCTCATCCGTCTCGCTCGATGTCAAATTCCAACTTTCGGCCAACCAATACCGCACCAATCCATCGTTATAAACCCGGCTCATTGATCCCGTGTTTTCCAAAAAAATCCCCCCTTCCACAGACCATCCTTCTCAAAACCCCAACTCTCCACACCCAAAATTGATCAATATATTCCACACCCGACTTCTTAAACAAACCGTCCCACACGGTCAACCGTCCACCCTTTGAACATCCATTCGTGAAATTCCCCGACTCACTCCTAATCCTCTGTCCGCCCCCATTAAGAAACGCCACCAGCTTTCTCCGTCCTTTTTTGCTACTCCACAAAACAATCCAAGGATCACCGAATTCCCCGGATGTTTGACCCAAAAGCTCCAAACTTTTGCTCACTTCCAATGTCTTTTTTAATACCAGTCGCCCAATCCCAAGGCTTGATCAGATGCTTTCCCTAAGAGAATCAAAAATCAGGCCATTGGCGTTCCGGAGGGTTTCCTAAGTCTCAATCGCCGATGGTTTACTTGAAAGCGGCGAAGATGAGTCGTCCCGATGGCGGAAGACGATGAAGGCCCGCTCGGTTCAGTCTTTCGACAAAGGTGCCTCATTAGATTTAGGTCTCGCCGAGGGCAACGCTGAACCCGACATTCTGGCATTTCTTCTCGGACCATGATAGAGGGTGAAGATGCCGGCGCAGTAGAGCCCGCGCCTACCTTCACAGACTTTCTCGTAAAGGACTTGGAGGATGACGCAGGCCAGAATGCCCATCGAGCCAGATTGCCAATCGCGACTTTCGCGAGGTGGTGTGGAGTTAACCCGCCCACTGACTAAGTTGAGGGAACTAACGGAGATGCCACTAATTACCTCCAAACGGCGGAACCATTGCGATGATAACCCCATGCAAGTGCCTCTCGACCAATGGAAAAGTGATATCTGTTCGCGACCAAACCCCCGAGTCCCAGCGGAGGAATACAAATCGATCATGGCGTATACCTCCGGAACGGCACAAGTGAACCGCCCAAGTGGGGCAGAAAAATTTTTGCTTTGAACCCATCGAACTGGGCCTGCGAGTCTCAAGCGCTCCGCTGGCGGTGCGGTCAATCAACCTAACGGCGTTGACGAGGATGCAAAAAATCAGCAAGGGCATCGGATCCACCATCGGAGAAAGTTGGGGGACAGAGTTTCAAGAGTTTAGAATACGCAGAGTGGGCGATTGGCGGACGCGAGATGGATGCTTGGTGACACCTCGACCCAAACCCATGTTGCCTAGCCTAGACCAAACATCGGCCAAACCTCAACACCACCACGTTTCTCACGGAAGTCGGCGGCGTGCCGATAAATTAGTTACTCTCTCGCGACCCTCCCGACGAAAATTCGGCGCGCGTACTTGCCAACTCGTTGACAGAAAGACTCTTCCACCCCATGAATTTGCTGCAATAAATGTCGACCAGAATCAGTCCGAAGGGCATAATGTTTTCCTAGGCAATCCGTTTGCTCATTTTAAATAAATTCGGTAAAGTTAAGATCGTCAAAGCCTCAATAATCTGGATGGGTGGTAGAGTGGTCTAATGCGCCGGTCTTGAAAACCGGAGAACCGAAAGGTTCCGTGGGTTCGAATCCCACCCCATCCGCGGCTTT
>JBAWZW010000002.1:0-60916 GCA_037142835.1 Verrucomicrobiota bacterium | reverse complement strand
ACCCCACCCCCTGTGCCCATCACCCGTCCACCCTCCAACAGCGGACCGACGGATGTCAATGACCCCCTAATTCGCCCCGCCTCCCCCGACGACAACCAAAATCCCGCGGCGGCCAAAACCATTCAAGTCTTCGCCTCCGCCAGCGACCAATACACTCTCTATGTCAATGGTCGGGAGATCCTTACCGGGGCCGATTCTTACTCGGTTCAATCAGGGTTCTTCCCCATCATTAAAGGGGACGTGATCAGCGCGATCGTCGAAGACACCAGCGGAAAACCACCCTCTATCGCCCTCCGCATCGTCCGCGAGGGCAGAACGATTCTCGATGCCTCAGACCTTCGCTACACCACCCTCGAAACCCCTTCCTGGAAAGTCTCCCGACTGATCAGGGAATTCCGCCTTCCCAAAATCAAATCAATCTACCGCCAAATGGGCAACGAAACGCGAGTGAAGTCCGCCGCCGCTTCTCCCCAATTCGACAAAGACACGGAAGCATCCACCCTTTACTTCAAAGCCATCGTTCCCTAACCCCGCAAGGCCACTCTTCCAACATCTTCATCCGCTTTTAACTTCGTCTCCTTCATGTTTTCTCGCCGATCCCTCCCCTTTCTCGCCCTCTTTCTCGCCTCCCAATCTCCCTCTCCAGCCGCCGCAGATCCCCAACCGTCCGCCGGAACCTCCGCTGTCCTTCCATTTAAAACCATTTTCGTCGGGAAAAATCGCTTTGATCAGCTCATCGCCAAAGCCCCTTCATGGGTCAATCTCCCCATCGGTGAACGCGTCGCCGCCGTCGGACGATCTCTCGTCGGCACCCCTTACCGTGGCTTCACCCTCGAAATCGATGACACCATCGAGGCCCCTTCGGTCAACTTTCTCGGACTCGATTGCTGGACTTTCTTCGAGGTCTCCCTCGCCTTCGCCCGCATGCTCAATGAACCATCGGCCGATTGGACCCCCCAAACTCTTTTAAAGTACCTCGAGCTCGACCGCTACCGCGGTGGACACTGCCAAGGATATCTCTCCCGCCTTCACTACCTCGAAGACTGGCTTCAGGACAACGAACGCCGGAACCTCGTCCAAGATCTGACTCGGCGACTCGGCGGGGTAAGGGCTCCCCACGCCGCCGAAGAAATGCAACGCGCCTGGAAAAGTTATCGCTACATGCGAAATAGTCCCGAAATCCGCGATGGGATCACCGCCATGGAAAACCGCATCGCCAGCACCCCGCTATACTACATCCCAAAAAATCGCGTCTCCGCTATCGAACCCCAAATCCAAAGTGGCGACATTATTTGCATCTGCTCCCACGACGGAAACATGATTGGCACTTCCCATGTCGGCCTCGCTTATCGAACTCCCGACAATGTTCTCCACTTTCTCCATGCCAGCGCCCCACAGAACTTCGGAAAGGTCGTTCTCGACCAACAACTTAGTGGATACCTCGAACACTTTAAATCAGCAGCGGGTATCATGGTTGCCCGCCCCCTAAAATAACCCCTATCCATTGGATGATAGGGGATTCCCCCCCAATCGACTAGAAAACCAAAAAACCGCCACGATTTCTCGTGGCGGTTTTCGGAATAATTTTCGGAACCGGTTCTCTTAGTATCGGTAGTGGTTGGACTTGTAAGGCCCATCCACTGGGACATCGAGATAGGCAGCTTGCTTCTCCGTGAGCACCGTCAACTTGACCCCAATCTTCGCCAAATGGAGACGCGCCACTTCCTCATCCAACTTCTTCGGCAAGACATAAACCGCTGGCTTGTAAAGATCTCGGTTCTTCCAGAGATCGATCTGCGCCAAGGTCTGGTTGGAAAAACTGTTGCTCATCACAAACGAGGGATGCCCCGTTGCGCAACCCAAGTTCACTAACCGACCCTCGGCCAAAAGGAAAACTTCCTGCCCAGGAGCGAAGGTATACTTGTCGACCTGTGGCTTAATATTCGTGTGAATAATCCCAGGATAATTAACCAGACTTTCAACCTGAATCTCGTTGTCAAAGTGGCCGATGTTACAGATGACCGCTTGATCCTTCATCTTCGTCATGTGGTCGATAGTGATCACATCCACATTCCCCGTGGTCGTCACATAAATGTCTCCACGCCCCAGGGTGTCTTCGATGGTGGTCACCTCGTAACCCTCCATCGCCGCTTGCAATGCGTTGATGGGATCAATTTCCGTCACGATCACCCGCGCACCTTGCCCACGCAAGGATTGGGCACATCCTTTGCCGACGTCGCCATAACCGATCACCACCGCCACCTTACCAGAAATCATCACATCCAGCGCCCGATTCAAACCATCAACGAGGGAGTGACGGCAGCCGTAAAGGTTGTCGAATTTCGACTTCGTCACCGAGTCATTGACATTGAAAGCGGGGACCAAAAGTTTTCCCAGTTCTTGCAACTTATAAAGACGATGGACGCCCGTGGTCGTTTCCTCAGAAACTCCCCGCCAATCCTTGACCATCTCATGGAAAATGAAGGGGTTCTCCGCGTGAACTTTCTTCAAAAGATCTTTAATCACCTTCTCTTCGTGGGAGCCCGACTCGCTGTTCACCCAGTCCGAACCTTCTTCCAGTTCGTAGCCCTTGTGAATAAACAAGGTCACGTCGCCACCGTCGTCGACCACCAATTCTGGCCCTTTACCTTCGCTGTTCACGATCGCCTTCCAAGTACAATCCCAGTATTCTTCGAGGGATTCACCCTTCCAAGCAAAGACAGGAACGTTGACCGCCGCGATCGCCGCCGCCGCGTGGTCTTGAGTGGAAAAAATGTTGCATGAAGCCCAGCGGACGTCCGCACCGAGGGCGACCAAGGTCTCGATCAAAACAGCCGTCTGAATGGTCATGTGCAACGACCCCGTGATGCGCACGCCCTTCAGCGGGAGACTCGGAGCGTATTGTTCGCGGATAGAGATCAAGCCGGGCATTTCCTGCTCAGCGATCACCATCTCTTTGCGGCCCCATTCGGCGAGACCGATGTCGGCTACTTTGTAGTCATTGAATTTAGTTAGTGTGGTAGTGCTCATAGTTTTGAATAGGCTAGAATGTGAACTAGAAACGCCCGAAAATCAACCTCGGACGCATCTTCATATCTTGATGGGATGATGCGTTATCGGGTGATCACGTCAACGAAAACTTCACCACCCAATTTACGAGGCCACTCTCGGGAGACTTTTTTCTAGCCTGACCCGTAATCTCACCGCCAATCTCCTTCGCAAACTAACTCATCCTCTCCCATTAAAACGCTCTTCGCTTTTCTTGTTTCTCTCCCCAACTCGCCTCGCCACCAGCGATCAAACTTCCTCCTCGCGATCACCGCTTTCTCACTGATCCTCTCGGGGGGTCTTTCTGCGGAAGAACCCTTTCAATTCGATCGCACCCCCGGAAAACTTCCCAAGTCCGTCGTTCCCTTAACCTATGTGGTGGAGATGGTTCCGGAAATTGCTACCGCGAGTTTTCGTGGCGTAGTTCGCGTCACTTTAAACTTTCACCAAGCCGATTCCCAAATCGTCCTCAATGCACTCGGGCTCACTATCACCAAGGCACTCTTTGATGGTGACCCCCAAACGGTAGGCACTCCGCAACTCAATCCCGAGCAACAAACCCTCACCCTTCCACTCCTCCGACCACCAGCGATCGGTCGCCATGAGCTTCTCCTCGAATTCACGGGAAAATTAGAGGAAAAACCCCAAGGCCTCTATCTCGTTCGCTATGACAAGGCGAACGAGGAACGGATTGGATTAGCCACTCAATTTGAAGCCACCGATGCCCGGCGAATGTTCCCATGCTGGGATGAACCAGCTTTCCGAGCCACCTTCAGTCTCTCCGTCACTCTCCCAGAATCGATGGTGGTTATCTCCAACCAACCCGTAAAAAAGACGAAACGCGAACCCCCAGGAAAAAAGACCGTCCTCTTTGAAAAAACCCCACCGATGCCGACCTATCTCCTCGCCCTTTTCGCTGGCGATTGGGAAAAGATCGAAGACCAATCCGCAGGAGTCCAACTGCGCATTTACACCACCCCCGGAAAAAAAACTGCTGGCCGCTACGCCCTCGAAGTCACCAAGGAAGTCCTCGAAGACTTCGCCGAATACTTCGGCACAAAGTATCCACTTCCTAAGCTCGACCAGATCGCCTTGCCCAACACGGGAGCAGGCGGAATGGAAAATTGGGGCTGCATCGTCTACAAAGAAGACGCCCTCCTCTTCGACCCCGCAACCAGTAGCCAATCCCAGCGCGAACATGTCTACGGGATCGTCGCTCATGAGATCGCCCACCAGTGGTTTGGTAATCTCGTGACCATGGCTTGGTGGGATAATCTGTGGCTCAATGAAGGTTTCGCCAGCTGGCTCGCCACTAAACAAGTCGCCCGACGCCACCCAGAATGGAAACCCTGGCTAAGGGCCACCGGCGGCCAAGAATCCGCGATGCGCCTTGATGCCCGATCAACCACCCACCCGATTCAGCAAGTCATCCGTTCGGAATCTGAAGCTGGCGACGCCTTCGATGTCATCACTTATCAGAAAGGACAGGCCGTCATCCGAATGCTCGAGGAGTGGCTCGGCGAAGATTCCTTTCGCACAGGAATTCAGCGTTACATTAAAGCCCACGCCTTCTCGAATACCACCACCGCAGACCTCTGGAACGCCCTCGCCAAAGCCAGCGGCAAAGATGTCCCCACGTTCGCCAAAGGGTGGACCGAGCAACCAGGATTCCCACTCGTTCAATCCACTCTCAACCCTGCGACTTCCCCACCCACCATCACCTGCAACCAAGTCCGATTCACCATCCAACAAAAAAATCCGCCCCCTCTTTTTTGGAAAATCCCCATCCGCTATGGACCCGCTGGCAATCCTCAACTCGCTACCTGGCAGGTCATCGATCTCGAAAACCCTCTCCTCCTCCCTTTCATCGACGCCACGACCAAACTAAACATCGGGGGCGGAGGATACTTCCGCATCCAATACGAGAAGCCACTCTTTGAAAAACTTCTCCACACGCTTCCTCACCTTGCAGAAGCCGATCGACTAAACCTCCTCTACGATACTTGGGCTCTCGCCCAAGCGGATCGGCAACCCATCACCGATTACCTCGACCTCGTCGAAAAGCTTGCCCCCCATCCTTCCCCCACCGAACTCGAACAAATCCTCGGCGCTTTCGGACAAATCGACCGCATGATGGGAACAGAAAATCGTCTCAAACTTTACCCCGCAACCCCCAATCCACCCCCATCCATCAGCCCAGACCAACAACGCTTCCGCGAATGGGCACTCGCTTACTTGCGCCCCACCATGCTTTCCCTTGGCTGGGATCCCGCCGACCACGAGCCCCCGCTCCTCTCTCAGCTTCGCCCGCGAATCCTCTCTCTCGCAGGGACTTTCGCTGACCCAGAAACCCTCAAAATCGCCCATTCGCGGTTCACCGACTTTCTCCAAAATCCTTCGGCTCTCGATCCTAATCTCCGCTCCACGGTCCTCAACCTCATCGGTCGCACCGCCAACGACGAAACTTGGACGCGCTTCCACCAGCTCGCTCTCAAGACCACTTCCGCTGAACACCGCCGCGAATTTTATAACGCCCTCGCCTCCGCCCATGACCCTGCTCTCGCCGCCAAAACTCTCACCCTCGCTCTCGGTTCGGAACTTCCGCCACACGACGCCGCGGGACTCGTCTCTCGGGTGGCCATCGCTGGTGAGCAACCCCATCAAGCCCTCAGCTTTGCTCAGAAAAATCTCCGCCCCCTTCTCTCTAAACTGGCCGCTCATCAGGCGAACGATTATCTCCCTAACCTTTGGTCCACATTACCCGCGACCGCCGAACTCGCCGAAGAACTGGAAGCTTGGGCCATCAAGAATCTCCCCGAAACCGCCTCACCCAATGTCGCGAAGGCCGCCGACGAAATCCGCTTTCAAGCCAACTTCCGCATCCGCACACTCCCAGACCTCCACCGCTGGATCTCCCGCCAATCCTCACCAGCACTCCCCAAAGAAAATTAGGCGCTTCCCGCCTCGACCGACCCGCCCTACAAAATCGCCAGCCATGCGCACTGTGCTCGATGTCATCCAATCTTCTACCCTCTATTTTCAAAAGAATCAGGTCGAAAGTCCCCGACTAAATATCGAGTATCTTCTCGCCCATTGCCTGAAGAAAAAGCGCATGGAAATCTATCTCGAATTTGATCGCCCTCTCGGAGATCATGAACTTGAGCCCCTTCGAAATCTCGTCCGACGTCGGGCCGCCGGTGAACCCCTCCAACATCTGCTCGGAACCGCGGAGTTTCATGGTCGCACTTTCACCTGCGACTCCCGAGCACTGATCCCCAGACCCGAGACCGAACAACTCTGCGAACTCATTCTCGCACAAGGTCCTGCCACGCGGATTCTCGATATCGGCACCGGCAGCGGGGTGATCGCCCTCACCCTCGCCGCCGCTTGGCCAGATGCCACCGTTACCGCGGTCGACATCTCCCCGCATGCCCTCGCTCTCGCCCAAGAAAATGCCACCAGACTTGGCCTCACCGATCGGGTTCGCTGGGTAGAAAGCGACCTCTTGGAAAAAATTTCCCCAACCACCGAAACTTTCGACTTAATCGTCGCCAATCTTCCCTATATTCCTAGCGGTGAAATTCCCCAACTCGCCCGCGAACTCCGCTACGATCCGCTCAACGCACTCGACGGCGGACCACTTGGATTCGAAATCTACGAGCGATTTATTGCCCAAGCGACCAACTATCTTCACGGACGACTCGCTTTAGAAATCGGGCACGATCAATCTCCCACCTTAATCGCTCTTCTCACCGCCCACCACTTTCACAGCATCCACGCCCAAACGGATTACCAAGGCCACGGCCGCTTTCTCTTCGCAAATCATGGATAAAATTCTCGTTCACGGCGGTCATCCGCTTTCTGGATCAGTCAAAATTAGCGGATCAAAAAACTCCGCCCTCCCCATCCTCGCCGCCACGCTTCTCACCAAAGAACGCTGCGTCATTCATCAGGTTCCCGACTTGAGCGACATCCACTATATGCTCCAAATCCTCTCCCACCTCGGAGCAGAGGTCGAACGAGCCAGTGGGGTCGTCACCGTCCAAGCGACGAAAATTATTACTGAGGCACCCTACGATATCGTTCGAAAAATGCGCGCTTCGGTCTGCGTGCTCGGCCCATTACTCGGACGAGAAAAAGAAGCAACTGTTTCCCTGCCAGGTGGTTGCGTGATTGGCGACCGACCAATCGATCTCCATCTCAAAGGCTTCGAATGTCTCGGAGCCGTCCACAGGATCGTGGGCGGAAATGTGAAAATCTTTGCCAGTGAGCTCATCGGAGCGGTGGTCAATCTCCGTGGCAAACAAGGCCCGACGGTTCTTGGCACGGGCAATGTCATGATGGCGGCGGTTCTCGCCCAAGGCACCACCGTGATCGAAAGTGCCGCCACCGAACCCGAGGTCGTCGACCTTGCCGATTTCCTCACCAAAATGGGGGCAAAAATCGAAGGCGCTGGCACCCGGAGAATCGTCATCGATGGCGTTAAAGAACTCCACGGCGCCGAACACTCGGTCATTCCCGATCGCATCGAAGCGGGGACTTTCTTAATCGCGGGAGCGATCGCTGGCCAGAAGATCACCCTTCGCCGCGTCAATGCCTCCCACCTTACCTCAGTCATCGATGCCCTCACCCGCTCTGGTTTCGTATTGAAGGCTGAAGGCGATACCCTTTCCATCACCACCCAAGGCAAGCCGAGTGCCTTGCAGATTACTACCGAGCCCTACCCCGGGTTTCCCACCGATATGCAGGCTCAGATGTGTGCTCTCCTCGCCAACGCGGCAGGGATATCCGTGATCACGGAAACCGTTTTTCCTCAACGCTATATGCATGTCTCCGAAATGAAACGAATGGGGGCAGACATTACCCTCACTGGCCCGACAGCCATCATCAACGGTGTGGAACGATTAAGTGCCGCTCCCGTGATGGCGAGCGATCTGCGAGCTTCAGCAGCTCTTGTCCTTGCTGGGCTCCAAGCCGATGGCATCACCGAGGTCAATCGCGTCTATCATATCGACCGGGGCTACGAGCGAATCGACGAAAAACTCAACGGCCTTGGAGCACACATCGAACGAGTCAAAGACTAAGAACGAGTCGGACCTATTCGGCGAAAGACTTCTCCAAAAATTATCCCCACCCCGACTTGAACGGGGATAACACGTTTAGGAAACGCGTGCTCTATCCGGTTGAGCTATGGGGACGATTTCTGCCCACTGACGCAGGCTACTTTTCTCGGTCAGTTTTGGAAACAAAAACAGCGACGGTGACGCTATTCTCCCAAAAATTCGTTCCCTCTCCACAACCCATTCCCATTCATTCACTACACTAAACGCCCCTCCCGAAACCGAAGCCTTTAAGGGAATCACCAATCATCCCAAGACGGGATCCACGCATCAAACGCCTCACTGACTGTTACCCGATCTTTTCTTGGATGAACGCCTCTCGTGTGTCATCCTCCGCCGACTTCGCCTCTCCAAATTTCTACCATCAAAACTATGGTCCACATCCAAACTGAATACTTAGGCGGACTGCGTTGCCAAGCGACTCACGGTCCCTCCCAGTCTAGCCTCCTAACCGATGCCCCAATCGATAATCATGGCCAAGGCGCGACTTTTTCTCCGACTGATCTCGTCGCAACCGCCCTCGCCACCTGCATCCTCACCACCCTTGGCATCATCGCCCAACGCCTCGATATCGACCTCATCGGTGCAAAAATCACCATTGGGAAAGAGATGAATTCCACCGCCCCAAGACGGATCTCCCAGCTCACTTTAGCGATTTTTATTCCAATTTCAGTGAGCCACCCGCACCGCGAACGACTAGAGAACGCCGCCCGCGCGTGCCCGGTCCACCTCAGCCTTCACCCTGAAGTTGAGCAGTCATTGTCTTTCCAATGGGCTCCACTATAACCCATTCTATGCCAATTCTCCGCGAACCAAACGGGCTCAAAAAAGGTCGCCATCTCGATGATCTCGACCACAAATCGCTTGATGAAGTCGAATACAAGCCTCGCCTCAAAGAACTCCAACTCAAACTTCTCGAACTGACCCGAGAATTAAGTGAGACACAGCGGTCGCTGATCGTGGTCTTCGAGGGCCCAGATGCCGCGGGCAAAGGCGGGGCAATTAAGCGCCTAGTCGAACGCCTCGACCCTCGTTTGCTTCGCGTCCATTCGGTCGTCAAGCCAACCGCCGAAGAGCATCAGCGCCACTATCTCTGGCGATTCTGGACCAAACTTCCACCCTATGGGCAGACGGTTATTTTTGATCGATCTTGGTATGGTCGCGTTCTCGTCGAACGCGTCGAAGGCTTTGCCAGCGATAAAGAGTGGCCCCGCGCCTACGAGGAAATCAACGACTTTGAGCGACTGCTCGCCGAAGACGGGGCGATTTTCGCGAAAATTTACCTGCATATCTCTAAAGAAGAACAACTTCTAAGGTTTAAACGACGGGAAGCGGACCCCTACAAACATTGGAAAATTAATGATGAGGACTGGCGGAATCGCCGGAAATGGGACGAGCACAATCTCGCCGCCGAGGTTGCCTTAGAACGAACGAGCACCGAAGTCGCCCCATGGACGGTCGTCCCCGCAAACTACAAGTGGTACGCCCGCGTCAAAGTCGCAAAAACTTTGGTCGAAACCCTCGAACGCGCCAGCTTACGGCACTCCGCCTGATGATCAATCTGGCCCGATTCTCTCGGTGGATGGCACTCCTAATTATTGTGCTGACCGCCACCAGCTGTGAACGCATTTTTGACAAAGGGTCGAAGGAGAATATTGCCAAAGCGGAGAAGAAGGCGATGGTCGGAGACTTCCCCGCCGCCGCCCAACTTTACGAGGCCGCGCTCGATGGCACGGTAAAATCCGCCGAGACCCACTACAAACTCGCCCTGATCTACGCCGACAAACTAAAAAAACCACTCGACGCCGTTCACCACTTAAACCGTTACCTCGAACTGGCTCCCAATGGCACCCGCGCAAAAGACGCCCAAGCCTTACAAAAGACCGCTTTGGCACAGATGATCGTCGGACTCAATGGGGGATCTCCTGCCACCCAGGCAGAGATGGTTCGCCTTCGCAATGAAAATCAAGCCCTCTTAAATAAGTTGGCCCAAAAACCCCCGCCAGAAGTTGCGACCTCCAAGTCTGCACCCGGAGCAAAGAAACCGATTCCCGCAAACGCTCGAACCTATACCGTCAAAGCAGGCGATACTTTGGCCAAGATTAGTCGATTATTTTACAAAAACTCCACCCGGGCTGCGGACATCCAAGCAGCCAACTTTAACCAGTCTTCCGGAACCGCAAAAATCAAACCAGGAATGGTCTTGATTATCCCAAAATAGCCGGGCCGTCGCTCAGTATCGGAAGATTCCGCGTCGCACGAACGAGATAAACCCGCTTCCCTTGGCTCTCATAAAAAGTCCGCATAATCATCTCTGCCAGTAGTCCCATGAGGATACACATTACCCCTGTGATGGCCGCCATCACAAAAAGAAGCGGGAGTGGCGTGACGATAAATGACTTATTTTCAAACACTTTTAAATAGAGAGCCGATCCACCTGCGATCAGACTGACCAACAACGAGATCGCCCCAACTCCGCCAAATACATACATCGGTTTCTCCGCGTAACTGTCTAAAAATTTCACGACCACCAGATCACAAAGCACCTTGGCCACGCGCTCTAGACCGTATTTCGACTTCCCACTGGTTCGCGCGTAATGATTCACGGTGACCTCGGTGATCTTCGCCCCATGCCAACCCGCGTAAATCGGCAGAAACCGATGCATCTCACCATACAGCCTGACGCCTTTAATGACTTCACTTCGGTACGCTTTTAATGAGCAACCAAAGTCGTGCAGTCGGACTCCCGAAACCCAAGATATTAATTGATTGGCGAGGATACTTGGAAAATTACGCTGGAGCGCATCGTCCTGACGATCCTTTCGCCAACCTGAACACACGTCAAATCCCTCATCCAGTTTGGCCAGAAGTTTAGGAATGTCGGCGGGATCATTTTGTAAATCGCCATCCAGCGGGATGATCACATCACCGCTAGCGAAATCGAATCCTGCCATCATCGCCGCCGTTTGCCCGTAATTACGGCGAAAGTGGACGACTTTCACCACGGGATGCTCCTTGGCAATTTCGTCGAGAACCTTGGCACTAGCGTCGCCGCTTCCATCGTTGACGAAAATCAACTCCCACGGGCGCCCAATTCCGCGCATGACCTCGGCAATTCGCCCATAAAGTATGGGAAGAGACTCGGCTTCATTATAAACTGGGACGGTGATCGAGATCATGAGGTTGACGGGGGGGCATTAGAGTCTATCGGGTGGGTGGCGGGCAAGAGGGAACCACGATCCGCCCCCCGCCACTGATGAAAAATCCGCGCAAACCGAAGCGCAGATTTTCTTGGGCACAACCTGTTCATTTTTATTTGAACAAATTAACTCTTCGAGGCAAACTCGTTGCCAATGGCCAATAAAAGCGTCATCCCATCGACCGGTAAGTTAGCGATCAAACTTTCTCCGCTAGAGATTGAGGCGATTGATCTCTTCATCAGTTTCGTTCGACTTCTTGGAATGCCGAAGTCAGTGGGAGAAATTTATGGGCTCCTCTTTGCCTCCTCCCAACCGCTCACCCTCGATGCCCTGATGGACCGCCTTCAAATGAGTAAAGGCTCCGCAAGCCAAGGTCTCAAACTGCTCCGATCATTTGGCGCTGTGCGGACAATCTATGTCGCCACCGACCGGCGCGACCACTATGTGGCTGACTTCGAACTCAGCAACTTCGCCAGCGCCTTTATCAAAGAAGAACTCCAACCGCATCTCGATAGCGGTTCTGCACGGCTCTCACGCATGCAGAAACATCTCGCGAAACTTCCCAAAGGCGAACAAGGAGTCGCCGCTTCTCGAATTGCCAAACTCCAGCATTGGAAAGAAAAAGGAGATGCAATCCTCCCGTGGATTTTAAAATTTCTCGTTGCCTGAGCTCGTTCGCCATCACCAATGCTCACCGAGATGCTTCATCCTCAACCCGCAGACCCACAGTGGTACTGCCTTCGATCCCATCCCAAGCACGAACATATTGCAGCCGCTCACCTACGCCAACTTTCTGGGATGGATGTCTTCTGTCCTCGAGTCCGAATTCAACGGAAGACGATCCGTGGCCTCAAATGGTTCGTCGAGGCCATGTTCCCAAACTATCTCTTCGCTCGCTTTAGCCTGAGCGAAAACCAAACGATCGTCCACTATAGCCCAGGGATAAGTGGGATTGTCCGCTTCGGTCAGCATATTTCCCCCATTCCCGCTTCATCGATTCTTGAATTACGCGAATTTCTCGGCGACGAGGGGATTAAAACCCTTCAATTTGAACTCGCCGAAGGGGACGGCGTTTCGATCGTCGACGGGCCGCTCACTGGCCAAGATGGAGTGATTACAAAACTTCTCCCCGCCCGAGATCGCGTGCGTGTTCTGCTCGAATTCTTAGGAAACACCCGCGAAGTTGAACTCGGGCTCTTAGCCGTCTTTCGCCATACCAAGCCCACGGGGACTTGATCCGCCGGCCTAGCCATTGCCGAAAAATAATCTGGCTTAGCAATGATCAATCAAAAACTGCACAGGCAACTTTACCACAGTCTAACCGAATTTTCGGCCAATGACCAAGGGCGGTAGCTTGGAAAAAATTCATCGATCCATCAGCAATGAATAAGTCGATTCTCCCAAAAACTCCATCCGAAGACCTCGGCCAATGGTCCACTATTATCACCCCTCATCGGGGTTGGCTCGAAGTCCGCTGGCGCGAACTCTGGCAATATCGCGACCTCATTTATCTCTTCGTTCGTCGCGATTTTGTCGGCACCTATAAACAAACCGTCCTCGGCCCTATTTGGTTTTTTCTCCAGCCGATTTTCACCACCATCGTCTTCACTGTGGTCTTCGGAAAAATCGCCAAAATCTCCACCGACGCCCTTCCTCCTCCACTGTTCTACCTCTCAGGAATAGTCATGTGGCAGTACTTTGCCGACTGCCTCAATAAAACCTCCAGCACCTTCACCGCGAACGCCGGAATTTTTGGCAAAGTCTACTTTCCTCGCCTCGTCGTACCCATCTCGACCGTGATCACCAGCCTGATCACCTTCGCAATTCAATTCGCCCTTTTTCTCTCGTTGCTTATTTTCTTTAAAATTCAAGGTGCTCCCGTTCACCCAAACTACCGTATCATCATCCTTCCGTTCCTCCTCTTGATGATGGCCTCACTAGGACTCGGCGTCGGTTGCCTAGTCTCCTCACTTACCACTCGCTACCGCGATCTCGCTGTGGCCGTGGGATTTGGAGTCCAACTCTGGATGTATGCCAGCGCGGTCGTCTATCCGCTTTCTGAGATTCCCGCCGAATGGCGCTGGCTCCTCGTCCTCAATCCGATGGTGCCAATCATCGAATCTTTCCGCTTCGCCTTCCTCGGCTCAGGCGTGGTGGAAATCTGGCAAATCGCTATGGGAGCGGGAGTTTGCTTGCTCGTCCTCCTTAGCGGAATCCTCACCTTCAACCACGTGGAGAAGACGTTCTCCGATACCGTTTAATCTCCGATGTCTTCCGTCATTCGCGTCGAAAATGTCAGCAAGCGCTACCGCTTAGGAATGATCAATAGGCAGATGCTTTACAAAGATCTGCAAAGTCGCTGGGCACGTTGGCGCGGGCAGACCGATCCTAACTCGCTACTCACCGAGCAATCCAACCAGGCCAGCACAAATGGGGAAATCTGGGCTCTCAAGGACATTGACTTTGAGATCGCGGAAGGGGAAGTCGTCGGGATTATCGGGAGGAATGGTTCCGGTAAGTCCACCCTGCTGAAAATACTCTCGCAGATCACGGCTCCGACCTCCGGACGGGTCTTGCTCAAAGGCCGCGTGGCCAGCTTGCTCGAAGTCGGCACGGGGTTTCACCCGGAACTGAGCGGACGAGACAATATCTATCTCAATGGCTCAATCCTTGGCATGAGACGTCAAGAAATCAGCCATAAGTTCGACGAGATCGTAGCGTTTTCCGAGGTGGCGCAGTTCATCGATACTCCAGTCAAACGCTACAGTAGCGGTATGTATATGCGACTCGCCTTTGCCGTGGCCGCTCATCTCGACCCCGAAATTCTTCTCGTCGATGAAGTTCTGGCCGTGGGTGATGCGGAGTTTCAGGAAAAGTGCCTCGGGAAAATGAATGAGGTCGCGCGCGGGGGGAAGACAGTGATCTTTGTCAGCCACAATATGGGAGCGGTCAGCGCCCTGACCTCGACCTGTCTTCATCTGCAAAAGGGACACCTCGAAGATCGAGGCCCGACCAGCCAGGTCGTCGAGCGGTATCTGAATGCCGCGGCGGCCCAGCATAGCTCGGGAAAATCCACCGATCTGAGCTTCTATCGGCGCGGATCTATCGCGGAGTCTCCCGCTTATCTCAGTCGTATCCTAGTCAACGGCAGCCAACCAGGCAACGCCGCCGTCGATCTCCACGGGAGCCTAACCATTCATCTCGAAATCAACGTCCTTCAGGCCCTGCGCTCCGCTTTTATCTGCTTCACGATCAAGGACCAAAAGGCGGAACCGATTACGACGATCTTTTCCTGGGACCAAAATTTCCTCCTCACCCTGCAACCCGGCATCCATCTCATTGAAATGAAGGTGGACCACATTCCATTCTCTCCTGGCTACTATTACTGCGATGTCGGCATCAGCCGGGCGGTGAATGCCGCCTCCGCCGATGTGATTCAGAATTTTCCACTCTTCCATGTCGTCAATACTGGGCAAGTAACCCACTGGACGGAAAGACCTTGGGGAAAAGTCTATTGCCACGGCGTGCAATGGAGCGTCCTCCACAATACCGCTTGCCCATCTTAGTCAAAACTACCTATCCAAAATTTATGCGTCGCAGAAAACAGTTTCTCGTCTTTGGTTCTCCACTAGTGGAAGAAGCCGAAATTACCGAAGTGGTGGCCAGTATGCGTTCTGGGTGGCTGGGAACCGGCCCGAAAGTCGCTCGCTTTGAGAGCGACTTCCAAAGCTACAAAGGATCACCCCACGCCGTGGCGGTAAATTCTTGCACCGCCGCACTGCACCTCTGTTTGCTAGCGCTCGATCTCCGCCCAGGCGATGAGGTGATCACCACTGCCCTGACCTTTTGCAGCACGGTCAACGCAATTATCCACGCGGGGGCCACGCCGGTTCTCGCGGACATCGATCCGCAGACGATGAACATCGACCCCAAACAGGTGGAGGCGCGGATTACCGGTCGCACGCGCGCCATTTTGCCAGTGCATTTTGCGGGACGCCCCTGCGACATGACCGCCCTAACAGCCATTGCCCAGCGACATGGACTGAAGATCATTGAAGATTGCGCTCACGCCATTGAAACGGAATACCACGGGAGCAAAGCGGGGACGCTGGGCGACTTTGGCTGCTTCAGCTTTTACTCGACAAAAAACATCGTCACTGGCGAGGGCGGAATGGTGCTGACCAAAGACGAAGAGATGGCCGCACGCATCAAAATCCTCGCCTTGCATGGGATGAGTCGCGACGCCTGGATGCGCTTCAGCGACAAAGGCTACAAGCACTACCAAGTCGTAGCCGCTGGCTTCAAATATAACATGATGGATGTGCAGGCGGCCATTGGCATCCATCAGTTACAAAGAGTGGAGAATTATCTCGACCGCCGAGAAGCCGTGTGGGCGCGTTATGATGAGGCCTTGGCCGGGCTTCCGCTCACCCTTCCATCCGCTCCAGAAACCGGGACCCGCCACGCCCGCCATCTCTACACCGTGCTCGTCGATCAGAAAGTAACGGGCATCAGTCGGGATGCCTTTCTTGAAGGCATGACGGAGCATGCCATCGGCGTCGGCGTGCACTACATGAGCATCCCAGAGCATCCCTATTACCAGTCCACCTACGGATGGAAACCCGAGGACTATCCCAACGCCATGGTCGTTGGCCGCCAAACGGTTAGCCTGCCGATCTCCGCCAAGCTCCTACCTGATGACCTTGATGACGTGATCGCGGCGGTAACCGCACTGCTTTTATGATCGGTTCTTTCCTGAACCGCCTCACTGGCTTCCTTCTGCCAAAGCGCAAGGTGCCAGCCTCTACTTACTGGGAACAACGTGCCGAGACCTATGGAAACCGCGCCGTCCTGAATCTTGTTCATCCTCCGGAGGCTTACGATTCCATAACCCGCAAACAAAAGGAGGAGATTTTTCCTCTCCTTGCCAAATCTCTGAACGGCAGCGAACGCATCCTCCTCGACTTCGGATGCGGTCCAGGACGTTTTACGGCGGACTTGGCGCAAATGATTAGCGGAAAAGCCATCGGCATCGACCCCGTCCGAAAATTTATCGAGGAGGCACGAACGAGGTCCTTGCAGGCGGAGGTGGAGTATCATGTGACTGAGGAAACGGGGATTCCCCTGCCCAACCATGCTGTCGATGTCGTCTGGGTTTGCCTAGTTTTAGGCGGGCTCCAGGGAGCCTTGCTCGAAAGCGCGGTACTGGAAATCGAACGAGTACTGAGACCCGGTGGGTTGCTATTCCTAATCGAAAACACCAGTGAGATGAAGGGCCATGCTCACTGGACTTTCCGGAGCGCAGAAGACTACATCGCCCTCTTTCCCAAGGTTACTTTGCAAGACGGGCACAGTTATGACGACCTTGGCCAACGCATCTCAATCATCGCCGGGAGAAAACTGTCATGACCAATCAAGGAATCGGAGATCGTCAATATTATGAGACGCACTATCTTACTCGCGATTGGCAGGCTTATCGCTATCTGCTGATGGTGATTCTTCGTCTTTCTCAGCCGGGACCGATCCTCGATCTGGGAGCAGGACTGGGATACTTCGTTGAAGCCGCCACCCGCTGGGGATTTCCCTGCATGGGCCTTGAAGGCTCACCCGATGCGGTGGCGATGGCTCGCGAGCGCTTACCCGAGATTGCCCTGCAACAACATCCGCTCAGCGAACCTCTGCCCTACCCCGACGCCTCTGTGCAAACAGTTTTGCTGAACCAAGTGATCGAACACTTAGAACCCGAAATCGGCTTAAAAGTCATCGCCGAGTGTTTTCGTGTGCTCAAGCCGGGGGGGTTGGTGGTGATCGAATCCCCAGGAAAATATAACGAATACGAACGCACTGCCGATCCTACCCACCTCCACCTCTATGCGCCCACAGAGCTAAGCAGTGCATTAGCGACGGCAGGTTTTGTCAGAATTAGCTCAAACAACCAACCCTTAGACTTCCTAGGTAAAAACTGGTTGGCAAAACGGCTGTCACGTCGGTTGTTTAAGCGGTTTCCGATTGATCGCTGGAGCGCCACCGCAAGTTGCGTTGCCTTCAAGCCCACGGTCGAATCGCTCACCTGATTTATTATGGCTCACGAGAGAGCGCTGGTCAAAACGACCAAAGCCTCCACCAAAGACGACCCGATTGGATACTGGCTACGGAATTAAAACTGACAATGTCATGATAGCTGATTTGATTTTCTCGTATGCCGAAGTCGCTCATGCTGAAAGCCTGCCTGAGCATTCAAAGATCGATCCATTATCTGGTACCTCCACGAACAGCCGAGAGATTTTTCCAGTTTTTCCAAATCATGAGTGACCCCCGAAATCGCCTGGAAACAATTGTGGCCGTGCAAAGCAACCAAGTCTGGTTGCCGCAGACCCAAACGTGGATTTACAGCCAAGTGCGCAACATCGGCACCCCAGTGGAGTCTCATGTGATTTGCCGACGAACGACGAACCTCGATCAATTCACTGTTCCCTACATCCATATCATGAAGTTAGAGCCTTGGTGGCGACGGTTTTGGAACCGGCTGCAAAGGCTTTCCGTGAATGAGCAATGGCAAGAGTTTTTTGTCAGAACGGCGCGGCGCCTCGGTGCGCGTTTGTTGCATTCACATTTCGGTGACGTGGGCTGGTGCGACCTTGAGATCGCGAAACTGGCTGGTCTGAAGCAGGTGGTCACTTTCTACGGATATGATGTGGCCCACATACCGGATAGCGATCCTGTCTGGCGGGAAAGGTATCGGGACCTTTTCCAAAGAGTGGATGCGGTCCTTTGCGAAGGTCCGCACATGGCCCGCGAAATCGTTGGTCTTGGCTGCCCCCCAGCAAAAGTTTGCGTGCATCATCTTGGCGTGGATATCAGCAAGATTGGCTATCTACCCAAACGATGGCAGCCCGGCGAGGTCCTGCGAGTCTTGATTGCCGCTACTTTTGTCGATAAAAAAGGAATCCCCGATGCCCTAGAGGCCCTAGGCCGCTGGCAGCACCAGCAAGAGATACAGATCACCATCATTGGCGATGCCTACGACAACCCCGTGTCGCAGGCAGAGAAGCAGCGGATTCTTGAAACCATCGACCGACACTCGCTGGGTCCGAGGGTGAAATTGCTTGGATTTCAACCTCACGCGGCTCTGTTTCAGGAAGCGGCCCAGCATCATATCTTCCTCTCCCCCAGCCGCGTTGGTGCAGGAAAGAGTACGGAAGGCGGCGCTCCCGTGACGATCGTGGAAATGATGGCCGCCGGCATTCTCTGCGTAAGCACCACCCATTGCGATATTCCCAACGTGATTCAACACGGGGTGACTGGCCTGCTTTCCCCAGAGGGTGACGTGGACGCGCTCGGCACCTCGCTCCAATGGCTGGTCGCGAACCCCCAAGCGTGGGATGGGATGCTCAGAGCGGCCAGAGACCGGGTAGAAGGTCAATTTAATGCGACCGTACAAGGACAGCGGCTAAGTGCTATCTACGCGGCAGTGATCGAGGGTAATGATCTTCCCGGTAACTTGGACCAAGCCACCCGCCATTTGAATCACCCGGTAGCAACTTAATTCGATTCATGCACGCGCCTGTTGCCCTCTTCGTCTATAACCGCCCAGTCCACACTCGGAAGACACTGGAAGCCTTGACTTTAAACCCCGAGTCTCCGCAAACCGAACTCTTTATTTACGCCGATGGCCCCAAGCCCGACGCCACCAAGGAAGACCACGCTAAGATCAATGAAGTGCGTCAAATCATTCGAGAGCGGGCTTGGTGCGGACGAGTTCACTTCATCGAAGAGGAGTGCAATCGTGGTCTAGCGACATCTATCGTCGAGGGAGTCCGCGCGGTTCTCGCCCACGCTGGAACGGCGATCGTCTTAGAGGATGATCTTCAGGTCGCACAGGGGTTCCTTCGCTATATGAATGACGCTTTGCGTTGCTACGAAAATGAACCGCAAGTCATGCATGTCTCCGGTTACATGTTTCCTGTGCGGGCAAAGTTGCCAGAGACATTTTTCCTTCAACTAGGCAGCTCTTGGGGCTGGGCAACTTGGAAGCGGGCGTTTGAAAAATACCAACCCAATGCGGCTCACTTACGAGCAGAACTGGAACGGCGATGTCTGCTCACGCGGTTCAACCTCGATGGCGCCTACGACTACACAGCCCAGCTCTCTGCCAATGCCGACGGGCGCTTACGGACCTGGGCTGTGCAATGGCATGCCACCCTCGTGCTTCAGGAAGCCCTCGCTTTGTACCCGCGCCAGACGCTGGTCGAGAATCATGGATTCGACGGCACCGGCACCCATTGCCGCCGCGATCCACGCTTTCTTTCCCCCGCCACACCGGCTGGGATCTCGGTCGCGCGGGCGGTCTTAGAGGAGTCGAACTGCGCCCGCCAGGCCGTGCGAAGATTTCTCCAGCCGCCTTGGACGGATCGGTTGCGCAACCGTCTTGGCAAGACCCTAGGACTGCACGCCTCCTGCCTATGAGATTGTTGCATTGGCTACGCAAAATGTTGGGCCGCCCCAGCCAACCACCCTGCCCAGCGGTTTGCGGGCAGAATACCAAAGTCATCGGAAGAATCGAAATTCGCAAGGAAGGCGGAAGCGTGACCATCGGGCGCGATTGTCTCATCGAAGGCTTACTCGTCACCGAAACCCCCGAAAGTAGAATCACGATTGCCGATAATGTCTACATTGGGAGCGGAACGGTGATTGACGCCGTCAATCATATCGAAATTGGCGCAGATGTTCTCATTTCTTACCACTGCACCATCGCCGACAGCGACAACCATAGTCTGCGGGCAAGCGTTCGCAAAAAAGACCTTGCTGACTGGCGTAATCATCAGTCTCACGACTGGTCAACGGTTTCTACAAAACCGATCCGTATCGGAAGAAGTGTTTGGATCGGAGCCAGATCAATCATTCTGAAAGGGGTTGAAATTGGCGAAGGCGCAATCATCGGCGCAGGAGCGGTGGTCACAAAAAATGTTCCTCCCTTTGCGATCGTTGGAGGAAACCCTGCGAAAGTGATCCGCTACTTAGGAGATGACGAACGATAACCCGCCAGTTTCTTGGGAGGAAGCGGTTCGATGGCTAAGACGACAGCCCAACTCCGCAAATTCAATCCGCGATAACTACTTCGATCTCCCCGTGATCCAGGCCGCCGAGCGTTATTTTTCTAGCGAAGAGTTCACAAAAATCCAAAGCATCCTTGGGCCCGGAGCGGGCAGAAAAATTCTCGACTTAGGTGCAGGCAACGGCATCGCAAGCTATGCCCTCGCCAAAGCAGGCTGGACGGTTACGGCCCTCGAACCCGACCCCAGCGAGGAGGTCGGCGCCGGAGCCATCAAGCATCTTTCTGTGGTCAGCGGATATCCCATCGAAGTCATTCGCGAAGTCGGCGAGCAGCTCCCTTTTCCAGACCAAGAATTTGCCGCAGTGCATGTGCGACAGGTACTCCACCACCTCAGCGACTTAAACGCGGGAGTGAAAGAAATGGCCCGCGTCTTAATCCCAGGCGGACTGCTCCTCGCTACTCGCGAGCATGTCGTTGATAACGACACTGAACGGAACCATTTCCTGCAAAGTCATCCTCTCCACTCCCTGTACCAAGGTGAAAATGCTTACCCCAAAAGCACTTATCTCCAAGCATTTAAAAAAGCACATTTAAAGGTCATTCACCTCTGGAGTCCTCTCTCTAGCATCCTCAACTATCACCCTGGCACGGGCGGGGAACTGGTATCCCGAGTCCGCCGCATTACTCGTGGGGGAATTCTCGGCCAACTCCTCGGATGGTTCCCCCCTTTTCGGCGATTCAAAATGTATCTAGCGGAAAAATGCGAGTGCCCTCCAGGACGCCTCTACAGCTTTCTTCTTAAAAAAACTTCGTGAAGCCAGACGAAAAAAACCATCGAACCGTCCACGCCATCATCCTCATTCACCGTGGAGACAGTCCCTATTTAATCCACACTTTATGCCAAGTTCGGCGCTTCAATCCAAAAGCCAAAGTGATTCTCATCGGCGACTACTCCAATTCGGGGCACCACGGAATCGACCATTATTTAATATCTGACTACAATAAATCGGCGAGCGAATTTACGGCATCATACACCCATCTCAGCCCTAATCGACTCGAGTTTGAGCTCTTCTGTTTTAATCGGTGGTTTATCCTATCTGAGTTCATCAAGGCCCATCAGTTAGCCCATTGCCTTTATATCGATTCCGACGTGCTTCTTTACGCTGACTTTAGCGAACTGGCGAAAAAATTTGCTAACTACGGCCTCACCCTCTCTTGCCAGACAGCTCCACACTGCATGTTTGTAAACCGAGTAGAAGTGATCGCTGACTTCTGTCGATACTTGGAAACTAATTACCGCCAGCCTGAAAAACTTTATGCCCTCCAAGAACTCTATCGAGAGATGAACCTAATTAACTCATTCGACGGAATCTGTGACATGACCCTTCTCAACCGGTTTACCAAGGAGGAACGATATGACATTGGAGATACCTACCAAGTGATCGGTGGAACCATCATCGATCACAATTTTAACGTAGCTGATCCTTTTATTGAAGAGAGCGGCCACAAAGGAATCATCTGGGAAAATGGTCTCCCCTATGGTCGTCACGCTTCATCAGGCGAACTCATTCGTTTCAACGCCATCCACTTTCAAGGAGCTGCCAAACGACTGATTCCTCAATACCAAACTGGAAGTTCTTGCGAAGTCCTCAGAGCAAAAATTCTCCGGAAGTTTTTTTGGATCAAACAATCGGCAATCTCCTTCTCTCGCTCGATTCTTCCAATCCTCAACCGCAAATGATGCGCAATCTATTTCGATCCATCTTTGCAGGGGCAACCCGTTCTCCTCGAGAAAAACTCCCGTCAGCCGATGGCTACCCCTCGGTGATTCCCGATCTCCAATCTACCGCCGCCGAACGTGGCTGGAATTATCGAAGAGCCCGCCCAAGCTCTATCCAGTCATGCCAACCATCCATGACGATCGCCGAGGAATCTCTCGATCGACTTCGCTCTGGTCCCGCGTACCTCCGCCCCACCCCAAACGCTCGTAGCCCCGAAACGATTGAACGTGCCGAACTCTATTATTCTCACCTCTCCGCCTCAACCCGCTATCCAATTGGGGAGACTTTTATTTGCGAAGTCCCCCAGGCTATTCTAGCCGCACCCGCCGGAGTGATCTTCACCGCAGATTCCGAGCTTCTGCTCCAATCCAGCTTCGATCGTTCGATCGCCTCCCGCGCAATCTTGCCACCCTCTCCCCTTGATCTCCCCGGTCGATGGCTTTCCTTGCTCAGCCTCTTCACGGTCAAAAGCAATTACGCGCACTGGTTGATGGACAGCTTGCCGAAACTGTCTTTGCTCGATCCATCAGATCACAATTTTAAAGTGATTATTCCAGCCCACCCCGCGAGTTTCATCATCGATTCCCTCCGCCTTCTCGGAATCGAAAGTGACCGCATCCTCGAAATGCCCGCGACGGGATTGCGAGTAGAAACACTCATCTTTAGTCACGCGGCCCAGCGCAGTGGCGTACCTTCAGCACCTCATCTACTCGCCCTGCGGGAAAGATTGCTCCAATCCGCCACCGGCCAAACCTTCTCCCCATCCCCCTCAAAACGCCTCTACATCTCTCGCGCCCGTTCAGCCAGGGCAATCGTCAACGAACTAGAACTCTTGCCAATCCTTCGCGACTTCGGCTTCGACTCTGTCTTCGGTGAAGACCTCGACTTCCCATCCCAAATCCGCCTGTTTTCCGAAGCCAATGTCATCGCGGGCGCTCACGGCGCGGGAATCTTTAATCATCTTTTCTGCAATCAAGAATCGACGGTTGTGGAAATTTTTAACCGCGACTGGTGGGATCACGCTCCACGCAAACTCGCCACCCTGCTGAACCATCGTCACTGGCATCTCTTTGGGAAGAGCATGGGAGCTACGCATACTACACAAGTCGATCCCCGAAGACTCTCCAAGCTCCTCACTTACGCATTAACCAGTCTCGAAAGCTCACAAACCCACGATTCGAGCTACTAAAGTTTACCAAGAAAATTATGGGAGCATCCAAATTAAATCAATGGCTCGTCACCATCGGAACTTACTGTCCCTCGCCGATCCGCCGAACGGCCCGCACCATCCTCGACTGGTCTACCAAGCGTTCCATTGACGCCAAAGTGCATATCCTTCCGGGCGCCTTGGCAGGATTTAAAATGCAGGGTGGCGTGCCACGCCAGTATCGAGACGGTTCCTACGAACTTCCAGTTTGTGCGTTAATCTCCAACTTAGTCCAACCGGGCTGGCATTGCGTCGATGCCGGTGCCCACCTCGGCTACTTTTCATTGCTCCTCGCCAAGCAAGTCGGCAAAGGCGGAAAGATAACCGCCTTTGAAGCGCACCCCGAGAACGCTCGCAGACTAAAGAAACATCTGCAGATCAATCACCTCGATGGTCGCGTCACTATCGAAAACCAAGCCGTTTCCAATGGGCTAACCTCAACGGTCAGCCTCTTCGAGGGACGCAATGATTCAAGTTGTGAATGGAATATTATTGGCCGAGATACCGCTGGAAAAATGAAAGAAGCAGTCCTGCAGATCCCCGCCACTTCTCTCGATATCTACTTCCCTCCCAGTATCGCGATCGACTTCATTAAGATGGATATCGAAGGGGCAGAAGAACTCGCCCTCAGTGGGATGCACCGGATTCTCAGAGAATCTCGCCCATTAGTTCTTGTCGAGTTTCACAACCCAGAAGCTTGGGCCGCCCGAATAGAACTAACCAACGCGGGATACCAACTCTACGATGTCGAACACTCTTCTTGGATTGATCAAACCTCGGAGTCAAAGCGGGCCTACCTTTGCCTAGCCGTGCCCGAAAATCGCGTGGTTGCACTCAGCTCCCAAATCAATCCTCAGCCCTTATGAAAATTCTCATCACAGGCTGCCGAGGCTTTATTGGCTCGAGTTTCGGCCACTACGCCCACGCCGCTGGACACGAAACTTTAGGCGTTAGTCGCTCAAGCCAAGCTCCTCACGGATGGCCTGGCCACTACGTAGCTTCCGACGTCGCCACTTTCAATTTAACCGAAATTATCGAGCGATTCCAACCAGAGCTCGTCTTTCACGCGGCCGGCTCCGCATCAGTCTCCCGTTCCCTCAATCAACCCTTCGAAGATCTCCAAGCCTCGCTGATGACTTGGGCGAACACTTTAGATGGAATCCGTCGCTCAGGCGTTCGTCCAATGATTGTCCTTCCCTCTAGCGCCGCTATTTATGGGAACTCCAACTCGCTTCCGATTAGCGAAATGTCCCCCATCGCCCCCATTTCTCCATACGGTTTTCACAAGGCGGCTTGCGAGTGGATCGGCCGAGAATACGCCGAATGCTTCGGTCTCCCCATTCTCATCTGCAGGATTTTCTCGGTATTTGGTCCCAATCAGCGCCGGTTACTCCTTTGGGAAATATACGAGCAACTCCAATCAACTGCTTCCAACCTCAACCTCCAAGGCACTGGACGGGAAAGTCGCGACTACCTCGCCGTCGATGACCTGAGCGCGGCCGTTCTTAAAATGGTCACACGCCCGAAATCCATTTTCCAAGAAAACAATCTCGTTACGGTCAACCTCGCCTCCGGCGTAGAGTCCCCGATCATCGATCTCGCCACGCAGATCCGTGACTGGCTCGCCCCAGAAAAAACCATCACTTGCCGTGGTCAATCCCGGATGGGCGACCCCACTCGTTGGGTCGCGGATGTGTCACTTCTCCATAAACTGACCGAAGGGTGGACGCCTCAACCTCTCTCCATCAGCCTTCACAACTGCTTGCGCGTTTGGAAAGGAGACAATTGAAAGTTGGGATCGTTGATTTAAGTGACCCCCAGTGGAGCGCTGGCATGAGCTTTACCAAAATGATCGCCTACTCAGTGGCTGCGGCAACTCAGGGATCAAACACTACATCCATGATTATTTCTAATCGTGTCGGTGCCAACTCCCCTCCACCGTTCCCAGTCCCTCTGATCAGCGCCTCAACTCCAAAATACTCTCGCGGAGAGTATTCTATCCGAAAAATTTTCGGCATTCCTCCCAAAAACGGCCTCTTCATTACCGCTCAACAACAGAACGTTTCTGTCCTCTTGCCAATTTTTGACTTTGAAGGAACCCCCAGTTGCCCGCTGATCGGCTGGATTCCCGACTTCCAACAACTCCATTGTCCAGAGTACTTTACCAAATCAGAAATTGAAAAACGCCAAGACCGCAACCGGCGACTCGCCGAAACTGCCACCTTGATCTTACTCTCCAGCCAAGCCGCTGGTCGTGACTTCACAACCGCGTTCCCTGCCTTTGGCTACAAGGGACGTGTCATTCCTTTTCCCTCACTTTTTGCTTTCGAGCCACCCAACGCACAACTTGCAGCCACCCGTACCAAGTATCATCTCCCTGAAAAATTCATCCTCGTAGCCAATCAATTTTGGCCGCACAAAAATCACGCCGTAGTGATCCTCGCGATCGCGATCCTCGCTCGCCGCGGTCTCCGCCTTCCCGTCGTCTTTACTGGGCTTCCTCTCAACTATCTCGACCGAGGAAATCAAACCACCTCCGATATCTTACAATCGATCGCGAGGGAAAATCTGACTGGACAAATTTTTGTGCTCGGCATGGTTTCCTCACCTGACTTTATCAGCCTGCTCCGCAGTACCGCACTGGTCATTCAACCCTCCCGCTTCGAGGGGTGGAACACCACTGTCGAAGATGCCAAAGCCCTAGGTCGACCACTCCTCTGTTCCGATATCCCCGTCCTTCGTGAACAGGCCCCGCAAGCCCGAGGATTCTTCCCGTGCGACGCTCCCGAATCCCTAGCCGAACTCCTCGAGCAGATTTGGCCAAACCTCACTGCAGGCCCTGATTTCTCCGCGGAAGCCCAAGCCTTAGTCGAGGCCCGAAATCTTGCCCAAATTCATGGTCAGGCCTTGCTTCAGGCTTGCAAGGAAGCCTCTAGCCAAAGGTGATCCAGTGGCAACCAATCCTCCACCCCGCTCGGTTGGCCCAGCGTCCGCTTTCCAATACCATCAGTCACCAAGCAGTACCCCCACACCCCGCCAACCTTCAGCGGTCGTCTTCCCTTGAGCGTCAGCATTATTATTCCCACATTTAACTCCGCGGAATGGCTGCCCGCCACCATTCGGAGTGCTTTGTCTCAGTCGACTCCTCCAACGGATATCCTCGTGATCGACGATGGAAGCACGGATGCAACCACGGAAATTTGCCGCTCTTTTGAAGGGAAAATATCCTATGAGAAAATTCAAAACTCCGGGGTTTCTCTTGCCCGCAATCGTGGAGCCGACCAAAGCCAAAGCGAATGGCTACTCTTTCTCGACTCCGATGATGTCCTCTTCCCTTGCGCGATTGAGACTCTCCTTGCAACCGCTCGCCAATCAGCCAGTCGGGTCGCCTACGGTCATGTTCTACAACGAGGAAGAACTCCCTTTGATAGCCGACTCAATGGCTATCCCTACGCCACCGGAGAAGCCCCCATACCTGCCCTCCGGAACTTTTGGAGATCAGCAATTATCACTCCTGGTTCCGCCATCGTTCAGCGATCGCTCCACCATGAAATTGGGGGATTTGTTTCAGGCTACGAACCAATGGAAGATCGGGATTATTGGGTGAAATGTGGTGTACTATCCTCGTTCGGATTTTCCGCATCTTGCGTCCTCGATAAGACTTGGAGAGAAAGCAGCGCAGGAACTCAAGCGTCCAAACGCATCCTCAATGGCATGCGCGCCCAAGAAGCCTTTCTCGGATGGTGCGGAGAACGAAACATCGACTCTTCCTTTCTCAAAACCACCCCCATTCAAATCATTGAGCACGCGATCAAGTCTGCCCTCTTCGAAAAGCGCCGCGATATTTTGCCCACACTCCTAGCGGTTGCAACCCAGCGAAATGTTCGCGGATATTGGTTCTGGCGAGCTCAAGTCGAACAATTTTTTCGCGGCCCAAAATGACTCTCATGGCTCCACCCCATCCCCACGAAAAGCCTCCCCCCTTTTTTTCCGTTATCACGCCCTCCTTCAACCAGGGTGCCTACATTAACGATACCATCCAGTCGGTGCTCGCGCAGAATGACCCGGACTTCGAGCACCTCATTTTCGACAATTGTTCAACCGATAGAACACCAGAAATTCTTGCGCAACATGCCCATTTACGAACGGTGATCGCTCCCGATCAGGGACAGTCAGACGCGTTAAACAAAGGTCTTCGCGCCGCCCGAGGGGAAATCATCTGCTGGCTGAATTCTGACGACCAATATCCACTTGGAACTTTTGCCGCCCTGCGTTCGGCATTTGCCCAACCTGGCTGCGACGTCGTCTTCGGTGACGCCGAGCAAGTCTTCTTCGACGGCACGGAGCCCAGTCGCCACCCCGCCTATTTTTCCAACCGCCTTGACCTCATCCGATGGTGGGCCAGCCGCGTCAGACTTCACCAGCCCGCCGTTTTTTTCCGGCGCCAGATATTTGATCGGGTCGGCCCCCTACGCGAAGACCTTCATCTGGCCATGGATTATGAGTATTGGTGGCGGATCTCCGAGCAGTTTAATTTTCACAAACTCGATCGGGTTCTGGCCATCCAACAACGCCAACCTGAATCGAAAACCGTCAAATTGTGGCATCGCGTGTACGAGGAACGTGAGCAGATATTTTCTCCTCACTATGGGAAGCTCAAAACTCATCCGCTCCAGCTGATTTTCGAGCGCAGATCAGCAATGGCCAAGCGCTATCGTGATCAAGCCCAATCACTAGCGCTCACCGATCGGCGGTTTGCTCTCAGCCGGTTGCTATCCAGTCTCGCCCAAAATCCTCTCTCCATCATCCAACCTCACACCCTTGGCATCTTCGCCAGAATTATCGGCGGCGCCAGAGTCGACCGGGCCCTCAGCCGATTTCATTCTAAAAACATCTCAATATGATGTCGCCAGAAAATCCCTACGGTCTCTGCATTCTAGTCCCTGTTTACCATCCGTATAGTTGGATCGCCCCGTTTATGGCAGAGGCACTCAAAACATTCTGGCCCAATCACCCGCCGCTTTTTTTTTGTGGCCTAACCAGTGCCGAAGCACCGCATCTCCCCACGCTCCCTTTGAGCGAGACTGCCCTCCCCCGCGACTGGACAGTTTTCACGCTCGAGGCAATTTCCGCCCTTCAATCTCAGGGATTCAGTCAATGTTACCTCCTCTTGGAGGAACACTTGCCGCTCGCCCCGTGCCAAACCACTCATCTCAACTCGACTCTCCCAGCCTTGCTTGAAAAACTTCAAGGCTCCTACATCGGGCTAATGGGGTGGGACAATCGCCGCTACACCACGCGCGCCCCTCTTCTTCCCCAAAACGAATATTGCCTCATGCACCTTTCCACCCCGCAGGCGCCTCGATTTCATCTCCACCCGTCTCTTTGGCGAATCGAAACCCTCGCCGACGCTCTCCGCCTCACTCTTCATGGAAAAAACCACACCCCATGGCGCTTTGAAAAGGTCAACGAACGCCACGACGCTGAACTCCCAGCGCGATGGAAGAACGGTTGCTACCAAATTTCTGGGGCCCGGCTTTCTCTGCGGAAACCATCCATCGCCCAGAAAATCTCCCGATGGATTGAGCGCTTCATTTTTCACAAATTAATGGCGGTTCATCAATTCGTGCCGGCAGGCTTAATCTCCAAAAAACTCTGGCAGTGGATTGGGTTCGACAACTTCTACTATGACGGCCCCTACCCAATGTTTTTTTCTGGGGTGATGGCGAAAGGGGAAATCAACCCCTTCTTCATTCGCTACATGCAACAAAATTTTCAAACCCGCAGGCTTCTCGAAGCTTTGCTCGACGCCAAAATCCAGCACTCTCACCCAACTTCCGCACCGACAACTTTCATATGAAATCTCTGACCGAACTTTTTCAGGAGCACGATGGGCGTCTCATTCGCAAGTGGGTTCATTATCTGGCAATCTATGAAAAGCATTTTCAAAGATTCCGAGACCGCCAACCCGTCGTACTCGAAATCGGCACTTATCAAGGTGGCTCCCTCCAGCTTTGGCGAAATTACTTCGGTCCAGATACCAAGATTATTGGGGTCGATATCAACCCTCGTTGCGCGGAATTCGCTGACCCCAATACCCAAATTTTCATCGGCGATCAATCTGACCGCTCCTTTCTCCGCAAACTGCGTCAGCAAATCCCTCCCGTCGACATTTTGATCGATGATGGTGGTCACCGGATGGAGCAACAAATGGTCACCTTTGAAGAACTTTTTCCTCACGTGAAACCTGAGGGAATTTATCTTTGTGAAGATTTGCACACCTCGTACTGGCCTGGCTTTGACCCGCAGTCGGGATATGCTCGACGCGGCAACTTTATCGAATTCAGCAAGCACCTCATCGATCAACTGAATGCCTGGCACTCACGGGAACCCAAGCGCCTCGCCGTCGATGACTTCACCCGGTCGGCTCATTCTGTGACCTACTACAATAGTATGATGGTCATCGAAAAAGCCCCACAAAACCCTCCCAAAGAACAGGTTATCGGCACCGTTTCCTTACCTGACTTTGAATTTACCCCACCTTCTCCCCGAGATCGTTTTCGCGAAAGGCTCGCTTGGCTCCGACGGCTTTGGAATAATCGTCCCTTTTCCCATCAAGACTCCCAAGACTAGTCTCCTATCGCCAATATTTTTAAAAAATTCATGGAACGTACGCGCATTCACCAGCAGGTCTTTTCGACTCGACAAAGGAGGAGAAAATGAATCTAGGGAGCCTGATTTGGCAGTTTATCAAGTGGCACAAAATTCTCGGTGACAAACTCGCCATCAAGTTATTCGACCGACCACTCCCACCCCCTACGGAACGCGAAATAGAACTCGGGACGGCTCTCCACATCGAGTTGTCCAATCCCTCTGCCCCGTCCGTTCTTCCAAAGTGGACGACATTTCGTGAAGAAATCCGCCGCAATTTTAATGCTTACGATCCACGAAGCTTTCTTCGCTGGCCCCTCATTCAACACACGATGTGTGTGACCAACTCCGGAGTACTCGTGCGCGAGCTCTTTGGATTACGAACCTCTCCCAACTGGTCGCGCTTCCAAAGAGCGGTCAAGGAATCCCCTGTTGGTCAGCCGATTCCCTGCATTTATCACCCGCGAAGTAGTGGCAACCTCCTCCATCACGCCTACCACTTAATGCGGTTTGAAGAATTTACGGGAGCGGATGTTGCTCAGTTGGATTTGATCGTCGAATTCGGAGGTGGGTACGGAAGCATGTGCCGATTGATCCACCAACTGGGATTCCAAGGACGCTATGTTATTTACGATCTCCCTGAATTTACCGCCTTACAACGCTACTTCCTCCAATCCCTCCATTTGCCCATTCAACCCACTTCAAATTCCCCCTTAACGAATGGCATCCATCTGATCAGTGACTTTGATCAACTAAAAACAATCCTCGTACCCACCCCACCAGGCACGGCCAGCGCGGTGATCGGGACTTGGTCGCTCTCGGAGGCTCCCTTTGAACTTCGCGACCGCTTCCTTGATCTGGTCGCCGAGTTTAACTACTTTCTCATCGCCTTCCAGGATCGCTTTTTTAACGCAGACAATCATGCCTACTTTGCCCAATTTGCAAATATGAGTGCAGACCGCATCGACTGGCTAAAAAAGCCCCTTCGTCATCTGCCCGGTAACAACTATCTTTTCGGAAAACGCCATGCGTGAAGCTCTCATCCCTAAAATTTACTCCAAGTTCTGGATCAAAACCTTGCTCCATCGCCTAACCCCTGGCGGCTTTGGACAGATGCGTAAACTTCGAACGCAAACCGATCCCAATTACCTCCACGAACGCGACAAACATCCGATCCGTCAAAAGCACCACGGGGGTGGCGGATGGAAAGACGCCGATGGCGATGGGCTTCAGCAAAGGGATTACGCGGATTACGAAGAATATCTCACCCACCAAAAGCTTAAGCTCGACGAGATGCTCAAAATGAAAGGCGGGTTCAGCAATGAAGACGTCTTCAATTATCGGGTCCGCTTCTACCTCCGCTTCCGCCATCTCCCTGCTCGGCTCAACCCGAACGCTCGCGTGCTCTGCATGGGAGCCCGCCAAGGGACAGAGGTTGAGGTCTTGCGCGACCTTGGATTCCCCCACGCTACGGGCATCGACCTCAATCCCGGCCCCAATAATCCCTTCGTCAAACCGGGTGACTTCATGAAATTGGACTACCCCGATTCTTCCCTAGATCTTCTCTACACAAACTGCATCGATCACGCCTTTGACCTCGACGCCTTCTTCGCCGAGCACGCGCGCGTCATGAAGCCTGATGGCTATGTTCTCTATGATCTAGCCGCCAATATGGAGGAAGGGGGAGGAGCTTTTGAGGCCGTCGCCTGGAAACGTACTGAGGTCATTTTTGAGAAACTCCTCCGCCGTTTTAAAAAACTCGTTCATGTAGAGCGCGAAGAACAGTGGATGTGGGTCTTGCTTCAAGGCAAATAGGCATGAGCCAGAGGCAGATCGTCGGTATCATTCTTGTCCGTAATGAGGATGTTCAACTCCATCGGGTCATCAAGAATATCCTGGACTTTTGCGACGTATTAATCATCGCAGACCATCAATCGACCGACGCGACTCCTCAGATCATTCAAAAACTCGTCAGCGAATCGCCAAAAATTCAAGCGACAACCATTAGTCACCCACGAGAATCCCACGAGCTCATCAAAAAGTTTGCGGGCACTGACCGTTGGATTTTTGGGGTGGATGGCGACGAAATTTACGATCCCGTGGGACTGAGCCGAATGCGAGAGAGAATTTTCGAAGGTCGATATGACGACTCCTGGATGATCCTTGCCAACGTTCTGAATTGTGACCGAATTGATCCCAACAGCAACATTGCCTCGGGCTGGCTGGCTCCTCCTTGCAGAAGCATCACCAAACTTTACAACTTCGCTCACATCCGTTCCTGGAATGGCGACACACCAGAGCGCTTGCACGGCGGACACATTGAATTTCAGCCGACCAGAAACGCCGAGGCCCGATTCAATTTGCATGAGCAGGAGTCTTGGGATGACTCCCCGCTCCGTTGCTTGCACGCCTGCTTCACTCCCCGAAGTCATCTGGACGGATCACAGACGATCATCCGCGAGAACATCATGGATATTCATGCAGCTAGTCTCCTCGATCGCCTTCACCGATGGTGGAAAATGCTTCGCGGATTACCCCTGGAGTCCGCATGGAAAAAGTCCCGCTATCGGCGGGGCCCCCGGGTGACAGTCGACGTTGCCCCTTTCTTCTCGTGAGATTTTTTTCACGCAGTAAACCCGTCGCCAAGGTCGCTTTTAATATGCGCCCACGCCGAACGCCCTACGGGGGAGGCAACCAATGGCTCCTTCAAATGATTGATTCCGTCAAGCAGGCGGGATACGCGGTGACCTTCCAACTTGACGACTCAGTCAATGGAATTATTGCCACGCACGCAGGTACTTCCGGCGATTTAACCTTCAGTTACGATCAAGTCGCTGACTTCAAAAAATCTCACCCCTCTATACCTTGTATCCAAAGGATTAATGACAACGATATCCGCAAGGGCACCGGCCAAATGGATGATCTTTTATCAAAGGCGAATCGGGTCTCCGATCATACGGTTTTCGTTTCCGCTTGGCTTCGCGATTATCACGCTGCCCGCTGGTTCGATTCCACACGCCCGCACTCGGTTATCCATAATGGCGCCAACCCAGCGGAGTTTCACCCCATCGGAAGCTCTAATTGGAATCCCCTCCAGCCATTCCGGCTTGTGACTCATCACTGGTCAGGAAACTGGATGAAGGGGTTCAAAGTCTATGCCGAAATCGATCGGGCAATTGCCAACGGAGATTTGCCCGACACCGAACTTTGGATCATCGGCAACTGGCCCGCCGAACTCATTTGGAAAGCCGCTCGAACTTTTCCTCCATGCCGCGGTCACGCCCTCGCCTCCCTCCTTCGCCAATCCCACGCTTGCGTAACCGCCTCGCTCCATGAACCAGGAGCAATGCACCCCATGGAAAGCCTCCAATGCGGACTGCCTCTCCTCTATCACAGGGACTCAGGCGGCACCGTCGAAATCGGAGAAAAATTTGGCGTCGCCTTCGATGATGACTTCCGCCCCGCGCTCCTGAAACTAAAGGAAACCTACTCAGCGATCCGCAAAGTCGTTCTCTCCGAGGGTCCATCAGGAGATGCCATGACCCTGAGTTACCGACGTCTGATCCAAAGCTTGATTGCCCTCAAATCGGGCCCACTTCCTCAATGAACCAGACGGATTCATCCACCCCGAAAGACCAAGAAATTATTTTCTTCAAAGTTGGTGAGTTCTCGCACGTCAACGCCAACGTTCGGGAATTTTTGTCCAGAGAGTTTCCCCATTACTCCCTGACAGTCGTCGATGTTCTCAAGGATATTCTCGCTCGCCAACCTCTCGATTGGCTTCAATCCGTCGCCCAGGCAATCGCCCTTTACCCAAAACAAATCTTTCTTCATGCGCGAAAGCCGACGGATTTCCTTCTCCGTACCCCCGCGGCATTCGATGCCATCAAAAGAAGCACAGGCAAGTGGATCGACCCAAAGCGCACCGCTTTCACCCTTCAAACTCAGTCACTTTTTGACTCAAGCCATCCCTCCACTCCGCACTTTGTTTACACTGATCACACGTCCCTCGCTCGACTCAGATACCGCTTAGCCACCGACCCAGAACTCCTCAATTCACGCTGGATTGATCGAGAAAGACTGATCTACGAAGCCGCCCGCATCAACTTCTCGACCAGTCAGTTCGCTTGCCATTCCATGATCAATGATTACGCGGTCGATCCACGACGAGTCGCCTGCACCTTCTCCGGGACAAATACCTCACCGCATGTTCCGCCCACGACCAAAGACTTTCGGAGCGTAATCCTCTTCGTCGGAATCGATTGGACACGCAAGGGTGGTCCAGATTTGATCGAAGCTTTTCTTCGCCTCGCCCCAAAGTTTCCCTCCGCCGAACTGCGAATTGTCGGATGCACCCCCCCAATCATCCATCCACAAATCCGAGTATTCGGAAAGCGAACCATCGAAGAAACCTCCCAACAATTTCAAGCGGCGGATATCTTTTGTATGCCAAGCTACCAAGAGCCTTCTGCCGTGGCATTGGTCGAAGCCCAGCTTCACGGCTTACCCGTCGTTTCAACCAACGTCGGCGGTTCAGGCGATCGCCTCATCGAAGGGCAAAGTGGTTTCCTCGTTGAGCCCGGCGACATCACTGGGTTAACCGCCGTCCTCGATCGACTACTCTCGGATCCCATCCGCGCCCAAGAGATGGGAAAAGCGGGCGTCGCATTTGCTGAAGATCGCTTCACCTGGAAAGGCGTCGGAAAAACCATCGCCGACCAAATTCGAACTTCTCTCGCATGCCCATAAATCGCGTTCACTTCACCGATGGTGATCAGTCCGGCTGGGCGATCGATGAAGATTTGCGGCTCCTCCGCTGTTCGGTTCGCTCATTCTGGAAAGAGTCATCTTTAGCCCGCAGTGAAGTGGTTCACGCCGTGTGGTGGCAAAGACTTCTGCGCTTTACCCCTCGAGACTTTCTCGGGAAACACTTGCTTTGTTACGCCGATAACGCCCCTTTTTTTTATGCCAGCGAACCTGAATTTCTTCGGGCTCGGCAACTCGTCACTCTTTGGATTGCCCGCTCGCGCGAGGCCATTAGTCAGTTTGCCAGCCTTGGGATCCAAAGTAAATTCGCCCCATATACCTTCGACCCCACTATTTTTCATCCTCTTCCCGAAGATGATCCAGAGACCAATGCTCTCATCGAAAAATGGAGCATCCCCCGGAATCGCTACCTAATTGCCAACTTCCATCGCGATACCGAAGGCGGAAAGTTGCAGAGGCCAAAGCTCCAAAAAGGGCCCGATGCCTTTCTGGAAATCGTTACCATTCTCCACCAAGAAGGTCGCAAAATTCACGTCCTCTTAGCAGGCCCTCGCCGATTCTATCTCAGAACCCAGCTGACTCAAAGGGGCGTGCCCTTCTCCTTCATCGGCACGGAAACGCATGGTCGCGATGACGTCGCCGTAAACATCCTTTCACGGTCCACGCTCAATCTCCTCTACAATATCGCCAACCTCCATCTGATCTCCTCGCGATGGGAAGGCGGTCCTCACTCCGTCCTCGAATCAGCGGGAGCCAAATGCCGCGTCATTAGTACCCCAGTAGGGATCGCCCCAGATGTCCTCGAACCTCAATGCCTTTACTCTGGAATCCTCGAAGCCTGTGAAATCATCCGGCGCGATCTTGATGAAAACTTCCTCGAAAGCTCTACCCATCAACAGTTTGATCGAGCTATTCAAAATCATACGGAGCCCGCCTTACAAAGGCATCTCTTAGAAATTTATCGTCCCCTCGAAAAATTGCCGTCAGCCAATCATCAATGGTTTCCGATCTTTACCGAATCAGTGAGGCATCTCGCAGATCGCCTTCGAAGCTGCTTTCCTCCTCCACCACCGCAATTTTCCATCGCCCTCTTAGATAAGGATCAGACTTCCCCAACGCTCGATCACCTCGGAAAAAACCTCGAAAAGTCTGGCGCCACCATTTCTTACTCTAAAATTCTCCCGTCCACAAACTGCGTCCTCCTCGGTGAACTTTC
The DNA here is from genome assembly GCA_037142835.1 of Verrucomicrobiota bacterium. GTDB lineage: Bacteria > Verrucomicrobiota > Verrucomicrobiia > Chthoniobacterales > Chthoniobacteraceae > Chthoniobacter. The sequence continues at coordinate 24,871 of JBAWZW010000002.1, read as the reverse complement.
CCCTGATGATCCCATGCTCGCCACTCTCCGGGCTCGGCCTGAGATTATTATCGTGGGTTTTCTGGATTCTTCCGCCCGCGAAAACGCTCTCCTCATTGATCGGCCGCTGGATCGTTGCACGATTCTTCCATCGCTGGACGTTCTCGACGCCTTTCAAAAACATCATCGTTTGCCCAAACGCGCCGTGGTTTTCCCCCTCGAGATGCTCCCGAAAACTCCCGGGCACTCCGCCATCAGTCACCCACTAGTCATCCCCGTCGATAGTCCTTGGGCTGCCGATCAAATCTTCTCTGCACTGGCCGAAGGACGCCCCGTATTTTACCCAGCCGATTCCCATTATGGTTGGCTGGTCTGGTTCGGTGGCCTTCCCTATTCCTCACCATCCGAACTCAACCAGCACCTCAGCAATTTTTCCTCTCACGCTCCCCTCCTCGCACGAATGCTCCCAGAGAATCCCTGCACTCCCGTTGCCGATTTTCTTCTCCGCCTTTTTCAAATCTGTCGCGACTTCCCACCAAGTGAATCCCCAACATAGCTTGGTTTCATGGCTCGCCCCCATCCTTTCTCGGACCTTACCCACCCGCGTCCGTTGGCTACTCCGCACCATCATCGATTGGCCAAAGCAACGACTGTTTATCCGCCAACTCAACGCTCAAAATTTTCAATTACCCACGAGCGGGCCCGTCCTCAATTACGGCATGGCACTTCCCCGGAAAGCTGGCGAGGTCATCCACGGCGGTCGGGTGAAACTCCTTCACCTTGATCGCCACTATCCGGAAAATTTTCTCTCATTTAACCTCCTCTATCTTGTCAGTAGCGCTATTCCACCGCACGCTCAAGAGCTAGTCCGCTTCGCCCGATCTCGCGGGGTAAAATTTATTTGGAATCAGAATGGCGTGGCTTTCCCCGGTTGGGCGGACAAAGCAGTTGAAGAATTCAACAAACCCATGCGGGCCCTTCGAAAACAGGCCGATTTTATCGTCTATCAAAGTCGATTTTGCCAAGAATCCGCCGAGTATTTCCTCGGCCCAGCCCCAACCGCAAGCGCGGTGCTCTACAACCCCGTCGATCTTGTCCAATTCTCTCCACCTTCCGACCGACCAGCATTAGACCGCTGGCAACTCCTTGCCGCTGGGACCCATATGGAACCAGAACGCGTCACCAAGGCCATCGAAACCCTTGCCGAACTGCGCTCCCGAGGCCATGCCGCAGAACTGACTGTGGCCGGCGAATTCCGCTGGCCCAGAGCCCATGAGGATGTCAAAAAAATTCTCGCCCTCTCTGGCATGTCCGATTGGGTTCGCTTCCGTCCTGCTTATTCACAACTAGAGGCCGTGAGCCTTCTCCAATCTCATCACATTTTACTCCATCTGAAATATGCTGACCCTTGCCCCACCTCAGTGATCGAGGCACTCGCTTGCGGACTTCCCGTCGTCGGTTCACGGAGCGGTGGAATGGAGGAACTTTTAGGCACAGAAACGGGCAATCTCCTGCCTGTTCCATTGAGTTGGGAAACTCGTGCTTATCCGTCCACTGTTGATATTGCCAATTCCGTTGAAAGAATATTCGCTAATTATATCATGCAGAGTCAGTTAGCCAGAAAAAGAGCGGAACAGTTTTTTTGCCAAGCCGATTGGATAGACGCTCACCAAGACATTTTCCGCAACCTACTCATCACTTGACGCCCCCTTCCCTCTCTCGGCCACCGCTGGTCAGTGTCCTCATGACCATGTATAACGCCACCACCCATCTGCGGGCGGCTGTTGAAAGTATCCTCAACCAGACGATGCGAGACTTCGAGTTGATCATTGTCGATGACGGTTCGACCGATGACAGCGTCGCCCTCATGAAAAATTGGGACGATCCGCGGATCCGCCTCATTCAAAACCCTCTCAATAAAGGCCAGACGCTTTGCCTGAATCAGGGCTTAGCTTTAGCGCGGGGAGACTGGGTAGCCCGACAGGATGCGGACGACATCTCGTTGCCCTCCCGCCTCGCAACCCAAATCAATGCGGTGACAAAGAACCCAGGATTAACGCTCATCGGCTCCCAAGCTTGGATCATTGATCACGCTGGCAAATTCGAAGGCACTCTCAACCTACCCCTTGAAATGGAAAGTCTGGAATGGGCATCCCTTTTTGAAAATCCTTTCGTCCACACCGCCGTGATGTACCGACGAGATCAGATCTCTAACCTTGGAGGCTATGATGAGTCATTTGCCATTTGCCAAGACTATGAGCTCTGGCTGAGAGTCTTACGGATTCACCGCGGTATTAATTTATCCGCACGCCTCGTCCAGTACCGCCACACCGCTCAATCTCTTTCCCAAAGTGGACGATCCACGGTCGACGCAGAATCCCTCCGCGTACGCACAATTCTGTGGGACCAAATTTTTGCGGACTCGAACTTTTCTACTGCGGATAAATGGGCATTCCTCCGGCATACTGGCCCTCCGAGCGACGAGGACTCCACGCACTTCGCCTCCCTCCATGCCCGAGTTCGAGCGTACTATGTTCAGTCCCGCCCCGATCTGGTCCGGAGTCGAGATTTCCGTCGAACCACCGCTTTACAACATGCCCAAATGGGCCGAAGTATCTTCGCCAGGCAGCGCATTGCAGGAGTCTGCCACTTAGCCCGTGGCTTGGCGATTGATCCCCAACTCCTTCTCGACTTGGCCAAGGACCGTGTTTTCGGCCCTTGGTCTTTTTCCCGATGAAATTCCTCCTCTTCTCCAGCTTTGCTCGACTGGTTTTAGACCGAGATCCCCAACGCGTTTCGGGTGGGGCAGAACTCCAAATGGGCCTGCTTGCTCAGGCCCTAGTTCAGCGGGGTCATCAGGTGACTCTCCTCGGCGCAGGGACCGATTTTACTGACGAACCAGTGATCGACGGGGTGCAGATCCGCGTCGGGGGACGATTTGATTCTGGTGATCTTCTTGATACCCTTCGTTCTTTCGTTCGCGTAGCCCAAGTCTTGAAGACCGACCGACCGGAATGGGTCGTCATTATGGGAGCCGGAACATGGCTCTGGCTCCTTTGGCTCCTCCAGCTGCCGTTTAACTTTGCGACCGCCTTCATCACCGCCAGCGATATCGACGCCGATGGAAGCTACCGAAAAATGTTCCCGCTCCGCGGATGGCTCTACGAATTTGCACTCGGCAGAGTCGCCCGAACGATTGCCATGTCCGAGTATCAACGGCGGGGATTAATTCGGTTTGGCCTCCAACCGGGCTTCTACCGCAACCTCCTGCTTCCTTCCTCGAACCATCCAGTGACCAAGGATATCGATTTTCTTTGGGTCTCCAGTGCTCAACAACTCAAGCAACCAGAAATTTTTCTCCGCCTCGCTGAGCAGCTTCCTCATCGCCACTTTGTGATGATCTGCCCACTCAAAGACAATCTTGCACTGTTCGAAAGCATCCAGCTCCGCGCCAGCGCTTTAGAAAACCTCGAGTTCCACTCCCTCATTCCCTACCACGAAGTGCAAACCTTTTTCCAAAGGGCGCAAATTTTCGTCAACACCTCCGACTACGAAGGATTTCCCAACACTTTTCTGCAAGCGGGCTTAGCCCGAACCGCCCTCCTCTCGCTTCGGGTGGATCCCGATGAAATTGTCACGCGTCACGGGAGTGGCATTTGTGCCTGCGGTGATATCGAAACCTTTTACAAAGGCGCCACCAGCATGATCAACAATCCCCAGGCGCTTCTCACGATGCAAGAACGGGTGGCAGAGTATGTCGCCCTAAGACACAGCACGGAGGCTAATCTCGAAGCATTTCTGGCGGCTCTCCACCAACAATGACCACCCGAACTCGCGTGCTTCACGTCATCGATAGCCTCGACCTCGGAGGTGCCCAGGTCGTCGTCTTGAATCTCCTTGAACACGCTGATCGGAAACGCTTTGAAGTGGAGGCCGCCTGTCTCCATGGCCACGGAGTGTTCTGGAAGAGGCTTTGCGATACGGGTCTCCCCATCCATTCACTTTCCCCCCACCGCCTCTTCCCCATCTATCTGCCAGCACTCGCCAGCCTAATCCTCCGACGCCGCTACGAGATTGTTCATTGCCATTTGCTCGGCGCCAATTTGCTTGCCAAGCCTCTCGCCGCCCTGCTGGGTGTTCCCGTACGCATCAACCACGATCACTGCAACGACAAGCGTGATAATCCCCATGGCATCGTGGCCACCGCCGACCGCTTGGCCAACCGACTTTCCACGCACATTTGTGCGGTATCTGAAACGACTCGTAGCTTTTTACTCGAGTCAGAAAATATTGCCTCTGATAGGGTTAGCACGATTCATAACGGAATTAACTTACAGACCTTCCAACCTCGGCCACACCTCCGCTCGTCCACTCGATCTCGATGGGATCTCCCCGAGGATGCGTTCGTTGTCGGAGGAATTGGACGCCTCACTTATCAGAAAAATTTCGCTCTTTTTCTCGAGGTCGCCAGCGCGGTGATCAAACATCACCCTCACGCCGTCTTTGTGATCGCTGGAACAGGCGAAGATGATCCGGCATTGCGGGAACAAGCGGCCAACTTAGGGCTAGGATCGCAGATCCGCTTTCTCGGTCATATCGAGGAAATCAGCCTGCTCTACCCCGCTCTCGACGTCCTCTTACTACCCTCACGCTATGAAGGACTACCGATCACCGTGTTAGAAGCGATGGCGGTAGGTCTCCCGATTATCGCCTCACGGTTGGACGGAATCGCGGAGGTCTTAGTCGACGGCGAAAGTGGATATTTGGTTGAACCAGGAGATCGAGACGCCTTTGTGGCCTGCGTTCATCGATCGATATCCGATCCCGATCGCTCCCGGCGATATTCCGAGGTGGCGCTAGCAAAAGTCCGCGAAGAACATTCGGCGGAGGCCATGACGCGCGCGGTAGAATCGATCTACAATCACGCGTTAAACCTCGATCGTTGATCCAGAAAGCCGCGTAGAAGTGCCTTTAGGCATAAAAGATCGGTACTGAGACAGTTTGGCTGTTAGTCTTTTTTTATGTCCAAAACGCGCACCGTGGAGAATCCCGATCAACTATTGCCCTATCTTTTTGCCAGCTGGCCAGAAGCGAAGCGTAAGCAAGTTCGAACTTGGCTGAAGTTTCAGGCAGTAACAGTCAATGGGCGGCCCGTTTCCCAGTTTAACCATCCGCTGGTCCGCGGTGATATCGTCGCGATCCGCGCAGATCGCTTCGCCATTCCGAAAACCGTCTTGCCCTCGGGAATCAAGATTTGCTTCGAAGATGCTTCAATCATTGTCATCGATAAACCTGCCAACCTGCTCAGCATTGCCACCGAAACTGAGCAAGAAAAAACCGCCTACTTTCAACTCACCGAATACTTGCGGCGGGGAAATGAGATGTCTAGGGATCGCGTCTGGATCGTCCACCGCCTAGACCGTGAGACCTCGGGACTAATGGTCTTCGCGAAAAGTCCGCAGGCCAAATCCGCCTTGCAAACAGGTTGGGAGAAAGCGGTTAAACGCTACGAAGCGGTCGTCGAGGGAAAAATCAAAGGCGAAAGCGGCGTGCTGGCATCTGATCTCGATGAAAGTCATCCCCTCCGCGTCTATAGTGCCCCAGCAAGTGAATCCACCAGACACGCGATCACGCATTATCGGGTGCTGGGTCGTCGGGAGTGGCGGACACTTGTCGAACTCACTTTAGAAACAGGGCGACGTCACCAGATCCGCGTTCAGTTAGCCGATCTGGGTTGTCCGATCGTTGGAGATGAAAAGTATGGAGCAAAGTCGGACCCAGCGAAGCGTCTCGGGTTACATGCTTGCGGATTGCGATTTCCTCACCCTGAAACCGGGCGCGAGATGCAATTTGAATCACCGACGCCCAAGGATCTGCTTCGCTTAGTCTGATGTAACTACTTAGGGGAACCAGACGAAGGCGCGACTGGGGGCTTTTGCTTGAGGAGAGCGGTCATTTGGGCTGAGTCTAACCCAACTTGTTCAAGGGCTGGATTGGATGCGCGGACTTTGACTAGCTTATCTCCGACGAGCATTCGGACGATCCATCCCACCGATCGACCACCCGTGATCACCTCTTGGGAATAAGTCGACCCCGTCGAATGATAGGAAAGGGTCCGAACCGCTTTCGTCACAAGATCTTCAGACTCAGCGAGTTCTTTGGTCTGAGCGCCAGGAAGAAGGGTGAAATCGTGCCAATCTTGATGCCAGACATAGGTATTACCACTTCCCACATCTTTGGCCAAAAAGTACCATTCGAGATGCGCGGTTTCTTCTGCACGTCCCAAGTTTCTGACAAGGATTTCCAAGGTATTTCGACTGTTTCTGATTCGAGTTTTCGTTGCTTGTCCGCCGACGTTGGTGCCAGCAGTTTCTGGTTGTTCAGAAGTCCCGTTCGAAATCGACTTCGCCTCAAAACTCATGCCCTTGGCGTCGCTAAACGCTCCCAAACTGCTCGGCTTGATCGGGAGTGATTCTGGCAACTTTGTCACAGCGGGACGATCAAGGGAGCTCCCTGCAGGTTTTGCCGCCGCAGGACGATCAAGGGCGCTTCCCAAAGGTAATGTGGGCTTGTCCGACTTCGGAAGGGCGGACGACTGAGCAAACAGTTCAGAGCAAGCAATGGAACAAAGCAGGGCGAGAATCAATGGAACTACTTTCATGAGAGTGGATAATGGAATCATCGATTAATGGGAACAGCAGTAAAAAAACTCGGCTCATGAAAAACTCCAGAACGGTAAGACCGATAGGTGGCCAGCGCAAGGAGAGGCCAATTGTTTCGATACATATCGTAACGGAGATAAAAAACTCCCGGAAATCCCGTCCCCGTGACCTCCGGTTCAGACCAAGATCCATCGGAATTTTGGCGATTGATCAGAAAAAGCATTCCGCGCCGAATCGCCCGCGTATCCAAGGTCGCGACCTGACTTGGATCGGTCGTCGCGATTAAACCCATCAGTGCCCAAGCAGTTTGGGACGCGGTGCTAACCCCCTTCCCCTTACTCTGGTGATCGTCGTAACTCGCGCAAGTTTCGCCCCACCCGCCGTCCTCATTTTGGCAGGACTCCAACCAATCTCGCGCCCGAAGAATCCACGGCTGACGCATATCTTCACCGATCGACCGGAGACCGCGAAGGACTTGCCAAGTGCCGTAAAGGTAGTTGACGCCCCACCGCCCATACCACGATCCGTCATTTTCTTGGGTGGTGCGAATGAAATGAATCGCCCGCAACACCACCGAGCTTTCCCGGTCAGTCCCGAGGTAGCCAAGTAACTCGAGGACTCGCCCAGTGAGATCACTACACGTCGGATCCAGAATCGCATTGTGATCAGCAAAGGGCACATCCTCCAACCATCGATCGGTAACATTCTTGTCAAAAGCCGCCCACCCGCCATCCCGACATTGGAAACTCAGCAACCACCGAAGGGCCCGCTGAAATCGTTGCTTACTTTCTGCGCAATCTGCCTGCCCAGTCAGTCGAAGCGCCATTAGGACCATCATCGTGTCGTCTGTGTCTGGGTAGTAGACATTGTTAAATTCGAACGCCCACCCACTCGGTTCTCGGTGACGATTCATGGCGAACCAATCGCCACAAATCCGCACTTCCTTGCTCTCAAGCCAGCGAGCGGCGGCCTGGATCGAGGGGGCATCGGCGGGGATTCCGCTCTCCCGAAGGGCGATCAAATTGATCGCGGTATCCCAAACAGGAGAGAGACACGGCTGAATGCGAAAGTCACTCGGGTCATCGACGAAGAGCCCCTCAAAGTCCCGTTTGGCCTTGGCATAAAGAGGATGATCATTTTTGTAACCGAGAGCTTTGAGGGCGATCCGCGCATTCAACATCGCTGGAAAAATCGCCCCTAAACCATCGGAGCCCGCGCCCATTCGCTCGGTCATCCAAGCCTCAGCGGTGGCCAAAGCGTAGCGGCGTCCCGGCTTCCAAGGGAGTTGATGGAGGAGCTTCAGCATGGCGTCACAACTCAGAAAAAAATTTGGCCAAGAGAGCCAAGGCCCGCGCCGTTTCATCCCCAAAAACCCTTGCTCAGATCCGATAGGATAGAGTTCGTGGAGTTGGCGATCAGCGGGTAAAGTGCGAACGGGTTTGTAGTGATTGAGAATGGCCAAGGGAACGAGCATCGCCCGACTCCAAGAAGACATCTTGTAGATGCTGAAGAAAAACCATTCCGGCATGAAAATCATCTCCACGGGAACAGTCGGAAGAAATTTCCAGGGAAACTGACCGAGGAGCGCGAGGTAAAGTTTGGAGTATGTATTCATCTGGGGGATGCCTCCAAGACGAAGCGCGCAAGCCCTCGCCTCTTGCATCCAAGGTTGCGTAGGCGAGTGCCCCGCGAGCTTCAGAGCAAAGTACGCTTTGACCGTGGCGTTGATTTCGCTGGGACCATTCTCATAGATGTTCCATCCCCCGTCGGAGAGTTGTCGACGACGGATATGAGCCACGCACTTCTCCTCCAAAACCACGTCCACCTCATCCGCCCAATGCATAAAAAGGAGGTAATCTGAGCACAGCGAGCTATCGACAAAAAGCTCCCCAACCCAATAGCCCAGTGGATGTTGGAGCCGAAGGAGATTGCCCTGTGCACGAAGCATGGCTTCCCCGAGAGCTTCTGGACATGCCGAAAGCGATTCGAGCCTCGGCGACGACCCCAGAGGACCAATTCCAGACTGCTCTGTGTTGCTGGAGGACAAGCGCGGGATCAGATTTCGACGACGATAGGGACGGACTCAATCTGCTGGGCGCCACCAGTGAGGTGTCCCCTTCCTGCGCTCACCCCATTAAAAGCCTTCACCTCCACCCCTGAATAGCCAGGCGGTCTGGCCCCAAAGTTAAACTTGATATTTTTCCACGTATCGCCTGGCTGAGCCTGAATTCCAAGAGCCGCGGTGGGCTCGTAACCACAATTCATCATGCAATTCTCGCAACGCGGATCACGGGCCACCCCATCAACCACCCCAATGGCATCCCAGTTGGTTTTTTCTAATAGCTCGAGATAGCTACCGTAGTGGCCGTCGGTCATCAAATAGCAAGGCCCCTTCCAACCACGAATGTTCCGCGTAGGAATCGCCCACGCCGAGCAAGTCAGATCACGCTTTCCCGCAAGAAACTCCAAATAAACTGGGGTGCCAAAGATCGGATACTTTCGCCCCCACTCTTCGACATTGGCAAATTTTTCGATAGTCAGCTTCCGAGTCAGAAAAAATGTCTCAGGCTCAATGCCGAGGCGCGCCACCATATCCACTTTGGCCGCATCATATTCATAGCCTGGCGCGATCGTATGGCCATCCAGAGCGAGGGAGCTAAGGAAGGCAAACATCTCCTCGATCTCTTTGACCTCCGTTTCCTTGTAGACCGTGGTGTTGGTCGCCACCTGATATCCGAGAATCTTCGCCATGCGCATGGCCAAAACTGCCTCTACAAAGACGCCCTCGCGTTCGACAATCAGATCGTGAGTCCGCTCCAATCCATCGAGATGCACATTCCAGTACATCCAATCCGATGGCTCGATCACCGGCTTCGTCTCGTCTTTCGGACCACGCCGAATCTCCTCCGCATCCTTTGCCGTCATCAGTTCCTCACTGATTAATATCTGGATTTTTTCCTCCACGGCCAGCGGTCGGCGAAGCGTTTCACTAGCCAGAAACTCCCGCATCTTCTTCCGCATAAACATCGCATTAGTGCAGATATAAACGATCCGTTTTTGCTTAAGCAACCCCGCCACAAGGGCTTCGATCTGCGGGTAGATCAGGGGCTCGCCGCCACAAATCGAGACCATCGGCGCGTCACACTCCTTCGCCGCTCCAAGGCAATCAGCCAAAGACATCACATTTTTAAGCGAAGTAGAATACTCACGAATCCGACCACACCCCGTGCAGGTCAGGTTACAAGTATGCAGTGGCTCCAACTGGAGAACGGTGGCAAATTTCTCCACCCCTCGGACTTTTTTCCCAACGATGTAGGCCGCAATTTTCGTCGTGAGCTTCAGTGGAAATCTCATAGGCAACTCGCCTTCTACCTTCTCAGATTACCCAGTGCAACCTTCGACTTCACTCTGGATTCCTCCATCCTTCCGCCGAAAAAGTAGACTGACAAAAATTTCCCTGCTGACAATCGAGCCAGAATTTTCCAATGTCCAATGCTCGTTTCGCATCGCGACTCGCGCCAAAAATCTCACCACCAACACCCTTAAAAACTATGTCCGAATTTTTCCCGACGATCACCCCCATTGCCTACGAAGGGCCCAAGTCAAAAAATCCCCTCGCCTATAGGCACTATCAAGCCAGCGAAGTGATCGAAGGAAAGACGATGGCTGAGCACCTCCGATTCTCGATCGTCTACTGGCACACCATGTGTGGCCAAGGCGCGGACATGTTTGGCGGCCCGACCGCCATTCGCCCTTGGGACGCCGGTAAAACTGGCATCGAATTGGCCAAGGCTCGGGTGCCTGTTTTTTTCGAAATCGCCAGCAAACTTGGCCTTCCTTATTACGCCTTTCACGATCGTGACGTCGCCCCACATGGCCAGACGCTCCGCGAATCCAATGCCTACCTCGACACGATCACCGCACTCTTAAAAAGTGAGCAACAACGAACAGGCATCAAGCTTCTCTGGGGCACGGCGCAGTTGTTTGTCCACCCGCGCTACGTCCACGGAGCGGCCACCAGCTGCAATGCCGACACCTTCGCCTTTGCCGCCGCCCAAGTCAAAAAAGCCCTCGAAGTCACCAACGAACTCGGAGGCGAGGGCTATACTTTTTGGGGCGGGCGGGAAGGCTATTCCACCCTTTGGAATACCGACATGAAACGTGAACTCGATCATCTCGGGCGTTTCCTTCACCTAGCCGTCGACTACGCTAAGCAGATTGGCTTTAAAGGTCAGTTCTACATTGAGCCCAAGCCCAAAGAACCTACCAAGCACCAGTACGATAGCGACGCGGCCGCCTGTTTGAATTTTCTGCGCGAGTACAATTTGCTCGATCATTTCAAACTGAATCTCGAGACCAATCACGCCACTTTGGCTGGCCACTCCATGCAACATGAAATGGAGGTCGCCGGTGGAGCCAACGCCCTCGGATCCATCGACGCCAATGTCGGCGACTCCTTGCTCGGTTGGGATACCGACCAGTTTCCAACGGATATTTACCTCACCACTCAGTGCATGCTCACCGCCCTGAAATATGGGGGATTCACGACCGGCGGGGTGAACTTTGACGCCAAAGTTCGTCGCGAAAGTATTGATCCCGAAGATCTATTCTACGCGCACATCGGCGGGATCGATGCTTTTGCTCGTGGACTAAAAATCGCCGCAGCCATCCGAGCCGACGGACGACTCGCAGCCTTCGTCGAAGGACGCTACTCCTCTTGGGATACAGGTTTGGGAGCAAGGATCGAAGCGGGCCATGAATCTTTCCAATCCCTAGAGGCGGTGATGCTTGAGCAAGGCGAAGTCACAGCTTGCCAAAGTGGACGCCAAGAGTTCCTCGAAAATCTCATCAACGAGTTTCTCTAAATCGAAAGATCGGACTCCCCTTCCAAAGGGTGCTTCGCAGAGAACACCACAAAACGAAAAGCCGCCGGATGCAGAATGCGTCCGGCGGTTTTTTCGCGGAAAGGCTAAATTCGACCCGCGCTCGGGGGTGAGTTCGACTACTACTCGTTCGGCTTGGTCTTCCGCAGACCGATAACCTTATCGCCGACTTTAAACTGACCTCGAGATTTCAAAACCTCCACTCGCTCGAAGCGCTTCAAGACGTTGCGTTTTGCGGCGATGGTGCTTTGACCTTTAAGTGACCGATGTTGAGACATAAAATGAATGTGTGACGAATTAAAATGGGGCATCAACATACGAGCGAACACAGAAATGAAAAGAGAAAAGTTCGGATTCCGAATTGCCCCCATTGACTTCAATGCCCTGACTCTAGGCTGAGGCCCTCAAAAATCCCCCAGAACGCCGCTCGAGAAGTGCCTCAAGCAATTCGAAGACATCACGAACAACCGATGCGGGTGGCGCGCTTCACGAGTTCTGTGCACCAGATGAGCATCGAAAGAAAAGTCCCCGTGGTGAACTGGAGGAAGGTATTGGCCATTGCTTGACTTCGAAGGGGGCCGTTTTTACTTTGATCACGAGATCACTTTTTCGCTCTACCAAACCTATACGCGCTCCCATGTTTCGCCACACGCCCTCTTTCACATTGCTTTTGATGACCGTGCTCCTTCTTGGTTTTGTGACCCCGTCTGGGCACGGTCAAGAGGTACTCGACGGCATCGCCGCGGTGGTCAACAACGAGGTGGTGACTTTCTCCCAAGTTCGCGAACTGGTCGCCTCTAAAGAAAAGTCCGCGAAAGAAATTTACCGGGGCGATGAGTTAGTCGCGAAAATTAAAGAAATCCGTCTGGCCGCGATTAATGATCTGATTGATCGGCAAGTCATTCTGCAAGAGTTCAAGTCGAAAGGTTTCCAAATTCCCGACTATTTTATCGAGGAGCGGATAACGACGATTGTCCGGGAAGAATTTGGCAACGATCGTGCCGCCTTCATTCGTACACTAGCTGCTCAAGGATTTACCCTTGAGCGATTTCGTGAACTTGAACGCGATAAGATCACCGTCCAAGAAATGCGCCGGCAAGCCATCCGCGGAAATCTCAACATCTCCGACGCAGAGATCGCCGAATTTTACAAACTGCACGCCGACGATTACGGGACGCCCGAACAATTAAAACTGCGAACCATTACCATTCGGCAAACTGGAGAAGTGGCCGCCAAACGGAAAATGATTGAGGAAATTCGGGAAAAAATTGTCGGCGGGGCGGAGTTTGGAGACTTGGCACGCATGTATTCTGAAGATGACAAACAAGAAGCCGCTGGCGATTGGGGTTGGATTGATCGACGGACGCTCAACGAGAGTCTCAGTAAATCGGCCTTTGCGCTCAAAGTGAGTGAGGTGAGTAAAGTCGTCGAACTGAGTGGAAGCTATTATCTGCTTTTCGCTGAGGCAAAAAAACCCGCCCAAACTAAACCACTCAAGGATGTAAAAGCGGAAATCGAAAAAGGGTTGATGCAGCTGGAGCGACAAAAACAACAGACCCAATGGCTGGCCAAATTACGAAAGAAAGCTTTCGTGAAGATGTTTTAGCTCATGCCGGTGATCGGGATCACTTGCGGGGACCTCGCGGGGATTGGTCCTGAAATTGTCGTTGCCGCACTAAAGTCTGGCACCCTCGATCCGCGCTTCGACTACGAAATCATTGGTCCAGTTGACCAGGCGTGCCCAGGCAAACCGACTGAGGATACCGCCCGGGCCGCGTGGCAAAGTCTGGAGGAAAGTGTCAGGCGCGCCCTAGCCGGGGAACTCGCAGCGGTGGTCACTGGCCCCATCCATAAGGCGCGGATGCAGGCGATTGGATTTGCCTATCCCGGTCAAACAGAGTTCTTTGCGGCGCGCACTAAGGTTGAAAATTTCGCGATGTGCCTGACAGGGGGCCAACTAACCGTCGCCTTAGTCACCGCCCACATCCCACTTCAATCGGTCGCCGCCACACTTTCACAAGCGGAAATTGTCCGCGTCGGCACCCTCCTCGCAGATTTCACGATGAAGAGACTGGGCCGCGTTCCTCGGATCGCCGTGGCTGGCCTCAATCCCCATGCGGGTGAATCGGGAACTCTCGGCCACGAAGAAATAGAGATCATCGGTCCGGCGATCGACAAGCTTCCCGCTGGCAGATTTTTTGGTCCCATCTCACCCGACACGGTTTTCTGTCGGGCAGTCGCCGGGGAATTTGATGGCGTGCTTTGTATGTATCACGATCAAGGTTTAATTCCCCTGAAACTCCACGCCTTTGACTCGGGGGTGAACATCACCCTTGGCCTGCCATTTCCGAGGACGAGTCCCGACCACGGAACCGCCTTTGAAATTGCCGGAAAAAATCTCGCTCGCCCTGACTCGATGATCGCGGCGATCCGCTTAGCTACCGACCTCGTTCATTCTGGGTAAGCATCCCGATGTTTTTCAGACGACTCACCTCACTTCTATTCGTAATCGCAACGGCTTCTTCTTTAGCCACAGAACCCGCATGGAGCGTGGAAAAAATTCAGGACGACGTCGCCTTTGTTCTGCAAAACGACGAGGTCACAGATCTGAGCGGAATCGTCTGGATGGGGGGAGATCGCTTCTTCGCCGTATCCGACCACCTCAACGCCCTCATTCCGATCAACTTACAACTCGACCACGAGAGCGGCAAAATCCTCACTGGAGAGATCGGCCAAGCGCTCCCGTTTGCCACGGAGACCAGCGACCTTGAGGGGATCACCTATGTTCGTTCGACCAAAACATTTTACCTCAGTGCAGAAACAGGAAATACGGTCATCCGGTATAAGATTGGGGAGGCCCGTGCCGTCGCCTTAGCGGTGCCGCCCGTCTTTAGCCGAGCAAGAAAAAATCTCAGCCTCGAATCGATCACTTGGAATGATCAATCCGCACAGTTTTGGATTGCCAATGAGGAAACGCTGAACAATGACGGCCCCCTGGCCAGCCCGACAGGCGGGTCTTATGTGCGGCTCCAGCAATTCGATGCCAAGTTCCGTCCCGTCGCTCAGTATGGATGGATAACCGAACCAGCGAACTTTCGTTTTCATGGTGTCGGGAACGGAGTTGCCGACTTGTGCGCTTTGCCGGACGGACAACTTCTCGTCCTCGAGCGGGGATTCGGACCCCTTGGGTTACGCATGCGGATATTTCTCGCGGACTTTAAAAAAGCGACCCCAACATCCCGCAAGATGGTCCTCAATGACCCAAACTGCATTTTCGCAAAGAAGATTCTCCTCTACGAAAAAGATACGGGATTAACGAACTTTGAAGGACTCACCCTGGGGCCAATGCTCACGGACGGCTCCTATAGTTTGGTCGCGGTGGCGGATAGCAATGGGACAAACACCCATTGCTTTCTCGCCTTGAAACTCCGACCGACCAAGAACCCAAAGAGCAAGCTGCCAGCAGGAGATCAGCACTAAACGAAAGGGGAGGCTTCTACCCAGTCCGTTCGCCAAAGAAAAGTTGCTCAGGCGAACATTTTCCAGAATGTTTTTCTTAGTTGGCAGAAGGCCACAAATTGGACAAATTTCACCCCATGAAGCGTCTTTACTTACTTGCCCTCCTTCTGTTTGCCCCCCTCGCCTCGGGGCAACAATCGCCGAATACGCCCGCCGCCGCCCAAGCGACCCCTTCCCCGACGACGGCGATCGCCATGTGGCGGGCAACTCTTCCAGGGGGAACGTATAGTGTGGCGCTCCGTTCGATCGTTTCCGTCAGCAGCCACGAATATGTGGTCGACGGGGCTGCCAGGGTAACCGAGGTCAATATCGATACCGCAGGATCCGCATTGGTTCGCTTTTATTTCATCGAGCCCAATACGGTCAACGCGCCAGCGGGCTTTGGCGCTGCAACCCTTGAAAAGACCCAGCAAATTCTTCAAGAAGGCGCGCAACGAAGCGGACAAGAGGACGCTTGGAAAAAGGTCGTGAAGAGTTACCCAACCACCACCCATACCCGAACGGTTGAATATCGCATTGCCACCAAGGAGGCCCTGACCAAACTTTTCGAAAGTGCCGAGTCGGCGTTTCGCCTCAACAAAAACACCGTCTTTAAAGGTGAGTAAATTGACTGCTTGGCGGCCCTTTCTCTCGGAGAAATATTTCAACCAGATGCGACACCTTTGCTTGATGATTTTTCTGATCGGATCACCCCATTTTCTTCATGCTAAAGAGACGAAAGAGGACGTCCCACCCATCCCCCCATCCCATATTCTCGACCTCGGGAACGTGTTTCTCCCAGAAACAGCCAAGCTCCTCAGCGGAGACCTAACCGCCGCTCAGGAGAAGGGCGTCAGCGTCTATGTCGTCACCATTCCCTCACTGAAAGTCTTGAAGTCAAAGCAATCTGAGCGACTCGAACAACTCGCCAATGACTACGCCACGGCATGGCTACCCAAGCAACCTGGCGCGGTCCTTCTTTTTGATGACGAGGGCGGATTAATGACCGTGGTCACTAGCAAAGAAGCGGAAAAACGTTTCTCATCTTTCATTATAGAAATGAAATTTCGGCAGGCTCTCGCGAAAATTCCCCCAGCGGCGATCTCTCGCGAAAAACTCCAAAGATCAGCGATCATCGTGGCTGAAACACTTGGTCTTCTAGAAGTCGACGCCGCAAAAGCGGATCGTCGACAATGGCTGAGCAATCTCTTCATGGGGCTCCTCGCTCTAGTTGGCGTCGGGTTAGCCGTCTATAGCTATTTATCCGGCCCAACCGCCACACCGGAGACAAAGAGTCTCTGATTGGCGATCAGTTTCGCTTCTTTGATTTTGGGGAAGACTTTGCCCCGTATTTTATGGGAGGGCGCTTCGCCTCAATCTTCGCAATCCCCGCTCCCGCCTTCAGCTCGGCAATTTGATCACGGAGGATCGCCGCCTTTTCGTATTCCAAATTATTCGAAGCCACGATCATTTCGGCTTGGAGCTCGTGCAACGTTTCACTCAACGAAAAGCCTCCTTCATCCTCCCGAACGACCCCCTCTTCGATCTGCTTGGCTTTCAGCAAAGTATGGAGGCTCTCTTGCACGGCTCGCTGCACGCTTTTCGGCGTGATCCCATGCTTCTGATTATAAGCGATCTGCCGCGCTCGGCGGTAATCGGTAATCGCCACAAGTCCTTGGATGCTTTTGGTTACCGTATCGGCAAAAAGATAAACCTCTCCGTCAATATGGCGAGCGGCCCGCCCAGCCGTCTGAATCAACGATGTCTGGGAGCGAAGATAGCCCTCCTTGTCAGCGTCGAGAATACAAACAAGCGAAACTTCAGGAAGATCAAGCCCCTCTCGGAGAAGGTTGATCCCAACGAGAATATCAAACTCCCCAGCCCGGAGGGCACGAAGAATTTCCACCCGTTCAATCGTATCAATATCGCTGTGCAAATAACGCACGCGGAGCCCGACATCCTTAAAATAATCTGCTAAATCTTCCGCCGTCCGCTTGGTCAGAGTCGTGATCAAAACACGCTGGTTTTTTTCCACCCGTTGCCGACAGAGCTCCAAAGTGTCATCAATTTGATTTTTCAGCGGAAGAATGGTGATTCGCGGATCCAGCAACCCCGTTGGACGAATAATTTGCTCAACGACCAAGGCGGCCCCCTTCCCAGTGACGTCAAAAAGGTCCACTGATGTGTCCGTCCGAGAAAGCTTCACCGGCAAAGCGGGCACCGCGACATCTTCATCTGGATCACCCTTTTTCCGCTTCGCAATGTATCCCGTATTCCCAGCAACGGAGTTTTCGATTTCAAAATCCGCAGGAGTTGCGGTGATGTAAAGAACCTGCCCAGTCAGGTCCATAAATTCAGGAAATTTTAAAGGCCGATTATCCATCGCACTTGGCAGGCGAAACCCGTAATCCACTAAAACATTTTTCCGCGAGCGATCTCCCTCATACATTCCCCCAATCTGCGGAACGGTCGCGTGGCTCTCATCGATGATCAGCAGAAAGTCGCGGGGAAAAAAATCTAAGAGCGTGAAGGGACGAGACCCCGCCGGACGACCAGAGAGATGGCGTGAATAATTTTCAATTCCTGAGCAGAAACCCATTTCCTGCATCATTTCAAGGTCATACTCCGTCCGCATTTTAATCCTTTGCGCCTCAAGGAGATGCCCGTTTTTTTCAAAGTGAATAATTCGCTCGTCCATTTCCGCACGAATCGTCCTCTGGGCCTTTTGAAGCTTTTCAAATGGCGTCACAAATTGTTTGGCAGGATAAATCGTCAGCACCGAGTGCTGATCAATTTGATGACCCGTGAGCGGGTCAAAACGAGTGATCCTCTCAATTTCATCCCCGAAAAATTCCAGCCGAATCGCCTCCTCATCAAGGTTAGCGGGACGGACTTCGACGACATCCCCTCTCACCCTAAATCTCCCGCGCTCAAAGGCGATGTCGTTTCGCTCGTAGAGCATATCCACCAGTTTCGCCAGCACACCTTCGCGACTAATCTGCTGGCCGACCTTCACCGTGAGAAGCATTTTCAGATAGTCCTCAGGCGACGCCAATCCGTAGATGCAAGAGACGCTGGCGATGACAATCACATCGGACCGAGAGAGCAGGGAGGAAGTCGTCGAGAGTCGCAAACGCTCAATCTCCTCGTTGATCGAAGAGTCCTTTTCGATGAAAGTATCGCTCCGTGGTATATAAGCTTCCGGCTGGTAATAATCGAAGTAGCTCACAAAATACTCCACCGCATTGTCCGGAAAGAACTGCCGAAACTCCGAGTAGAGTTGCGCTGCCAGCGTCTTATTGTGAGACATCACCAGCGTCGGCTTGCCGACATTGCGGAGGACATTGGCGGCCGTAAATGTCTTCCCTGAACCAGTCACCCCCACGAGCGTTTGGTGTCGATTCCCTGCCATGATCGATTTGGTTAATTTGGCAATCGCTTGCTCCTGATCGCCTTGGGGCTGATAGTCGGAAGTCAGTTTGAAGGACATTTGGCAAATGGATTGGGCTGGTCACCGCGGCAAACCGCTTTCCCCGATGGCGTCGAGCGAGCGCTAATCCGATAGCGGAGAAAGCATTCATGCTCCACGACTCGGAACTCTCGCAATTTCAGCGAAATCGCCTTCGGCAAAAAGGATCCGACGAGGCCAGTGATCGTTGGCGCTTTCACTCCGCCAAAAATCCGCGGACAGAGGGTCAGGTGCAATTCATCCACCAAACCCGCAGATAAAAGTGACCGGAAGATTTGTCCGCCACCTTCGCAGACTAAACGGCGCACCCCGTAATCTTCATGGAGAGTCCTCATTAAACCGTGGAGGTTGACCGACGAACGATCATCCAGCCAAACATCCGCCTGCGTTGCTAGAGCCGCTTGAATGCTCTCAGGCATTCTCGTGGTGGAGAAAATCACTATCGGGGAGAATTTCTGGGTAAAAATGCGCCACTCTGGTTGAATCTGTCCAGAATTTGAAAGCAGGACACGCAACGGATATTCACTTTGCCCGCGAGCCGTTCTCTGGGCGCGAAGTTCGGCGTCGGGCAAGCCCATCGTCATGTTATCGGCCGCAACGGTTTTAGCCGAGGCCAAGACGGCATCGCAGGTTGCCCGAATTTCCAGCAGGCCTCGCTTATCTTTTGAGGAAGAAAAGTCCGAAGGAGTATTTTCTCGGGTGGAAATGTGACCATCCCAAGTAATCGCAAAGTTGGCAGTGACAAAAGGTCGAACCCCTTGGCGGATAGTCATATTTTGTTTTGCGTAGAGGTCTCAATCGCCACTTCTTCCTCCGCAATATCATGCTCCAAATGGGCAACGACTCCCCGCATTTCCGCCATTCTGGCGTGCTCAGATGGCCGATAGAAAAGATAGAGCACCCCGCCAATCATTCCCCAAATGAGGTTTAATGCGTAACCCGTCGATGACATCAGAGCGGCGACGGAGTCCTTTACATGGCAAAGATCGCCCAGAAAAACTTGGAAAAGTTTTTCCCTGACCCCAAGCCCGCCCACGCTGATGGGCAGGGCGGTGATCGTATTGATAATCGGCATAATCGCACAGAAATCACCAAATGAGGGGATCGGACTCGCCGCACTGAAGGCAGAGGCCGCACAGAAAAACATCGCAAAATACCCGAGGTTGACGATCAGCGAGAGGAAAAAGGCCGCCGTGGTGGGCTTCCAAGCGCGCCCGTAAAGATTATAGGCAAGTGCCATCTCTGCCAATTGATCGCGCCCCGGCAAGCCGCGCGGAAGTTTGTGAATCAGCCCAAAACCCGTCAGCAAAAACGAAATAATCAACCCGCACAAACTCACTCCAAGGATCGTCAAGGCAGACCAAATGTATTTTAAAGCATCAGGAGATTGCACTAACCAAGACCAGCGCAACCCGATGAGCACTCCTGCCATCACAATAATCGAAAAAAGCCCGATCAGACGATCGACGAGCACAGAGAGAAGTGCCGGAGATCGTTTATCTGGGGTTTCTTTCAGCAAATAAAAAACCTTCACCACATCCCCGCCAGTCCCGCCAGGAATGATGAAGTTGAAGAAAACTCCAATGAGCAAGAGCATAAAAACTCGAGACCAGCTCAGTACGACCCCTTGGACGCGAAGCAGCAGTTGCCAACGAATTCCCGACGCCAATTCCACTAAACCGTAAGCGGCAAATCCCGCAAACAACCACCAACGATTCGCCTGCAGAAGGACACGGCCCATCTCCGCGCGCTTTGCTGGATCGCGAAAAACGAGAAAGAGAACGACCACGGTGACGAGCACCTGAAATAGGGTGAGAAGAGTCTTTTTCAGACGGCAAAGGCGGTTAATCTGCGGAATCTGCCATCTTGAGGATATCCACCCGCCGAGGCAATCAAGGATTATGAAAAATCGCGACTGGCAACATTGGCTTCCATGAAATGAACATCGGGAGCCCTTGCCTCATCCTAGTCGCCCCTCAGCAAGCCCCGCTAAAAGGCGGGACGCGAGGCGTGCGACTGAGTCGTGGCTGACCCCGATACCGCACCGAAGGAGGGTCGCCCACTGACCCCTGCCCCATTGTAGTTAGGATTATCCGTGTGAAAAACCGCGGCTCCACCCGAAACCGTCACCGTTCTCCCCAGTTGAACATTAATCGTCTTCCCAGCAATTACCTTGGCCCCCGCCCCGCTTAAATTCGCATTGTTCACAAAGTTCACCGTGCCGTTGGTCCCGCCAGCGTAGAGCTTTAACTGGGTATCCGCACTAATATTTCCCGCCCCCACATTCAGGACTCCATTGTTCCCCAGCGCTCCGACTTTAACGATATCGGCACGCAGACTATGCCCGTCTTGCAGGTTGATCACCCCAGCCACTCCGTTATTGCGGATATCAACCAATCCCCGATCCGCTTGGATCAACCCTCCCACGTTAATATCCCCGCCAGCAGAAACGAGCTCCACCTTTCCCCCAAGACCGGGAGCCGACGCATCAAGGAGCGCCCGAAGGCCCCCCGAATTACCCACCGCAATCGCCACCCCTGTGACCTTCCCGCTCTGGAGTTTAATGCTCCCCCCAGAAGCACTTCGACGGCCTGTTTGAGCGCTAGAAACATCAATCGAACTGTTGACCACAACGGTCCCAGTCGCCGATGACAGATTCACGCTTCCGCCCTGACCCCCATACGGGAGATCCAAACTATTTGCCCCCGTGGTCGCAGAAATCGGTGAGAGCACCACAATATCGCCGTCCACATTTGCATTAAAAGTTCCCCCATTTCCTCCCACTTTGCCCGAGATGGATTGGGCATCTCCGCCATTAAATGCCGCAGAAGAAATTGACGATCCCGAAAAGCCGGTAGCTCCTCCGATCTGCAGAGAAGATCCCGCAGTGAGGTTCAAACTCAAATCGTGACCGTTTTCGGCATAGGCGCCAAATCCATTGGGCCCGACACTCAGCGACTCATTCGCGCCGTTAAAGAAAACTCCCCCGCCAACCGCCAAGACCCGAGGAGCATTGATGACCGATGGCGATGCCAGAGAAGCACCCGTAGGAGCGAAAGTGGGATTCAAATCAAACCCACCCGCCCAGCGAATGGTTTGCCCAGAAACAGCACCACTAGCGGTGACCGAACCCACCGCCAAAAGGTTGCCAGACAACTGGCCAGTAATCTGGGCGTCTCCACCCAAAATAAGATTGTCTCCCACCAGAGATTGCTGAGCCACGACATGATCAGCGGTAAATCCGAGAAAATTTCCCGCGGGTGCATAAGTCGGGCGGGTCATCCCAATCGCGACACTGGTGCCGGTCCCCAGATTAAATCCCGTCGGCATGGCAATATTTGGCGCAGAAAGGATGATCTGGGTTCCAGTCCCTTGAGGAAGAATCTGGAGCCCACTGAAAGAAACAACATTCCCAGCAAACGACTCCAAATTCACGCCCCCAATATTGGCAAGCTTAATTTCCACCTTGGGGGCGCTCACCGAAACTCCCGGAGTCGCGCTCAAGCTGTCCGCCGAAATGCGCAAACTTCCCAAGGTGGAGACTGATCCGTTCACGAAAAATCCCACCTTCGACTTCAAATCAAAGTCAATCACATGTGAAGTAACTCCATTGCCAGAACCACCGATAATATCACCACTAATGGTCACCGAGTTATTTGAGTAAAGCTGAAATTGGGTCAAATTTCTCGTATCCACCCAGAGGGAATTGATGATTAATGGGGCCCCTAAAGATAGAGGACTCTGAGACAGGACGGCAGGGTTGATTAGAGATAAACTGACTTTACCAGCATCGACCCCCGCATAACCACCACTCGGATACACAGAGCCGGAGTTGCCCCCAGACACCTCTGCAGCTTGAATAGAAACGCCTGGGGCCTTGATGACTACCCCAGGCGCTAGGCCAAAAAGATTGCCCGCCACTAGTTCCGCCGACAATCCATCAGACAACCCACTGATGTTAATTTGACCACCCACCTTGAGATTATGTTCAGCGGCTAAAAATAATCCCCGATTGACGAAGTGGACGCCAGCGTCGAATACCAGATCACTCCCTGCCCCGCGAGCATAGACGGCAAACGACCCAAGATTAAGGCCAATCGATGCGGTAGAAAATAGAGTAAACTGACTACCAAGAGAAATCGACCCGTTTACCGTGGTCAAAAAGATCCTCTCCATAGGATCAAGGCTGAAGGCACCACCCAGACCCGATGTCGTGATCGCGCCTTCAGAAACTAAAGTCGCCTCCAGCGTCCCACCCACAGTCTGGAAGGCAGGGAAAGCGCTTAGCGTCAACTGGGAAAACTTATAAGCAGCCAACCCGTTCGGAAAATCGGCATTTTGATCAAAATTCAAAAAATGATCAAAGGGCGAGGTCGAGCCATAAAGATAATTCGTCAATGGTCCATCAATCGCCGCGCTTTGATAAAGTGCCCCTTGGCTCACCACCCCATCGGTCGTAATCGTCGGATCGGTGTTCACCACCGTGGTCCCGTTGATCAAATAGGGACTCGGATTGGTAATCGTCCCCAAGGCAGGCCCAGAAGGTGGAGGCGGAAAATTGGGCGTTTCTGGAGTTGGAGGTGGCCCTCCAGACGAAGGAGTTCCATCAGACGGCGGCGGACTGCTCTTCGCCACGTCCAACCTCTGGTCTTGCACCCCGGGGGTGATCAGATACGCCTCCGTCCCACTTCCAGGAATCATCAAGTTGGTCGCAAATAACTCTTTCGTCCCCACAAACTTCTGCTCTTGCTCCGCCACCTGTTTTTGGACCAATGCCCCACCCGCAGGAGTAAATCCCCCCATCTTCTCCACCAACGGACAGGTCGAGGTAAACTTTTTCACATCAAAGTGGACCACTTCCGTTTGATTGAAATCACGGGGCTTCGCCGTACAAAAAATCATTTCCCCAGGCCCCACCGTAATCACCTGACCCAACTTTCCCTGAATGCTCAGCGATGCCGATCCCTCCAAAATCCCAAACTTAATCATCCCGTTCTTCCCAGCCTTCGGCGAGTATTCGTAAAAGCCCGTCGTTCCCGTGATCGCCGCCGTAATCGCCGCCGTCCGAATCTTCGCCCCTCCCGCACCTTTCGGAATCTGAAAGAGAATCGTCCCCTGCTTCAATTCCAATTCCCGTGTCCCCTGCTGAAAACTAAAAATCGTGTCCGCTCCCAACCGCGTCAGCGACTGATCGGCAAATCGCAACTCCGCCCGAGACTGCGGTCCCGTCTTAATACTTTGCTCTCCACTGATCGTCTCGTTCAGTCGGGCGTCGTGGGCTCCAGAAGCCTCGAGCGTTTTCACCTCCCGAAAAATTTGGGTAATCTCGCCCTGCTTAAAAACCGCCGCCGATAGCCCAACTGACGAACCAAAAAACGGCCCACAAGCGGCCACGGCAAGAAGGATGCGAAGGTTGCTCATAAAGAATTAAAATTTAAAAGTAGCACTCAAACCAATCCCCGGACTGAGGGAGCTATAGTCGAGACGATTCCCATTCGAATCATTCACCGTCCAAGTAAAAGAAGCATAAGCAAATAGCCACTTGGTCAGCCGATATTGAGCCGCCACCGTCGCGACTTGATTGATGTCGCTCCTCCCACCGTTCGCGTAATCAAAAAGACTCACCCGATAAAAGAGATCCGCCTGCAAAGATCGCGTCAACTCCACATGATATCCCGCATACGCCCCGTGCTCGTTGCGGGTCGAAATGCTCGAGTCCCCAAGGCTAAACATGCTGGAGTAGCCACCATACAGGTAGTGCACCCGACTGAGGGCGAAAGACTTCTGGATACCTAGGGTCACCGAATGATTCGTGAAAATTTCGTCGTGCTCATTCACGTCCAGAATGCGGTAGTAATTGTAACGTGCGTAGAAGGCGATGTCCCAAAGAACGGGAGGCAAATAAGTCAACCCCGCCCCAATCGTCTGGGCATCGAAGTCTAAGTCACTGAACCGCTTATACCGAAAGGTCGCCTGCCGAATCAGAAACTCACCGATCAACTGATCGTTGAATTTTGGCTGATAAATCGCCGCCACCTGACCCACAAAATATTGATCGCTCTGTGCTCCTGTTTCCACGAGACCCGCATTGTTTGTCGAGTACCCCGCGATGTCTCCCGTGAGCGTAAATGGTCGCGACTTTTCCTTGTATTTCAACAACCACTGCTCACCTAAATCAGCATCTCCAGGACTGGAGGGAATCACTTCAGAATCCGCCAGACTCGTTTGGGCTACGGGTTTGATGAATCCAGAACTTTGAGTGCTTTGAAAATTTTGCGCGCGCTCTATGGGTTGGGCGGCATGAAGTTCCGCCAATCCGCAAAGCAAAAGACCATTCAAAAGAAACGAGAAATTTTTCATGAAAAAAGGCGGCAACTGCA
>JBAWZW010000001.1:0-72009 GCA_037142835.1 Verrucomicrobiota bacterium | reverse complement strand
CGGGCGAAAGTCGAAGAGAAGGCGACGCATCGGTGAGGTGGCGGTGATTATAAAAGCGTTCGCGGGGGACCAACAGCTAGGTTCAAGTTGGGTAATGAGGGGAAGTTTTTGCCTCGCCCGCTCGGTGAGCTGAAATCGTAGGCATGGGAGTATCCATGCCATTGAGATTACGTCACTTACCGCGTGCTGGCGAGGTTTCCATTTTCCTCTTAGGCTGAGAGTTTCTTTTCTCTCACGCGGTTCAGCCACTCGGGGGTGGGACCCTGTCCGGGGATGGAGGTATCGGGGCGGCGGTGGAGGCCGATGGTGTGGGCGAGGAGCCATTCGGCGGCGTCCCAAAAGCGGATGGTGTCGAGAATGGGGTTGAGGAGGTTGGTGATGGGGCAGTAGTGGACGTTTTTCGGGTTCGTGTGGTGGATGGCGTGGTGTCGCGGTGTTTGGAGGAGGCGGATACTTTGGAGGAAGGTGATGACGGGGCCGTTTTCCTTGCGGGTGCGGTGGGACCATTTGTGGATTTCGTTGGCGGTGGCGATGACGGTGGCGAAGAGCCATGTCTGCCAGCCGAGAAGGCCGAGTTTCCAAACGATGAGGAGGAAGATGGTGGAGACGGCGACCGAGTCCCACGAGCTTTGCCACCATGTGTTGCGCGTCATCTGCCGCGGGAGGTGGTGGTGGATGACGTTGCTGCGGCCAATCGTGGGGCCGATGAGCGGGGTGTCTTCGCGGATGTAGGCGTCTTCGAGCCAGTGGACGATCCCCGTGATGAAGTCGGCGCTGGCGAGCACAAGGAGGATTTGCAACAGGGCGATGACGGCGTTTTTCATACGTCGAACTAGATAGTGGAGTTCGACGCGCGGGCGTTCATTGATAAAAAAGCGGGAGGTATTGAGAAAACCAATCACGCCCTGTTGGGTGGGGAATCGCCGTGTGAGCGATGAGAAAAATGCTCGTCTGTGCTGGTCTAGGCACCGTTGAAGAGTGAGCGACCGGGGAACTGGATGTGGTGGAAAGCGAGGCGCGGGGAGAGGCAGTTCCCCGGAGATTTACGGTTCGACAGACTTACCCAACCGGGCTGTGCCTCGGGTGTCGCGAGGGGGCGCCCATCCGCGAATCCTCGTAATTTGTGGTTCTCATTCCCGGATCTCGGATCACGGAAGTAAATCAAAGACTGGCAAGGGGATTGCTTTGAAGGATTGAGTATGAAGACGAAGACCCTGAGCATGATTCTTCTCCCGGCGGTTTTGGCTGTGGGGACCGGCGTTTTTTGGGAGAGGGGCGGAGGAAAGCGGCAAGGAGATTTAAAATGGAGCGAGGCTCAGCCCGTGGTGATTCTTGGTCGTGAGGAGATTGGGGCGTCGGGGGTGAAGAGTGAAATTATCCCAATGGAGACGGACCTCGCGGATGGATTGGGTGGGGGAATTTTGCGAGCGGAGTTTCATGGGAATGGGCGAGAAGCATTCCAAGCGGTGATGATTAATCAGGGTAAAGTGGCCTGTCGGGTGCAGGTTCAGGCGGGGCAAGTCTTTCGGAATGAGCGAAGTGCGGTGGTGGTGGTGCGTCCTGGGACCTTATGCCTTGAGCCTGGGGAGACGGGGCGGATTGACCTGAAGACGGCAGGGTTGCATTCGAGTAATCCGTTGAAAGTGATGGAGTTCCATTTGGATGTGCGGAAGGAGCCAGGATTGGGGGGGCTACTGCTTTATGTGTTCGACCACCCTGAGTTAACTATTGGAGCGATTCAGACGGCGGTGCTGGGCTTGACGGAAAACTTGCCGCTGAGTGCGGTGGCGAAGTTTAATTCGGCGATTGGCGGGTTGCAGAGTCGATTTGACACTACGGCATTTCGGGTGGAAGCCTCGGAGATTGTCGCGGCCTTGATGATTCTTCGGGAGCTGGGGCGAAGGGACGACCAGGTGGCAATGAGTATTGATCCGCAATTAAAGATTGAGGCGATGACCGATCCGAAGTCGCGGTTGATGGCGATGCGTTACTATGGGCTGACGAAAGAAACGGAGTGGGAGTATTGGAAGAGTGAGTTGGAAGGTGGAGCGCTGGCGACGCGGCACTACGCCCTTTTTGGGATTGCGAGATCGTATCCAGAGATCGCTTTGGAGATGCTTCCGAAGTGGGCTCGGGAAGTGCGAACGAATGGAGTTTTTCGTCGGGCGGCCATTCAAGCGCTCGCCACGACTGAGAGGGCGGAGGCGGTGCCGATCTTGGATCAATTGGCGGAAGATTTGGGGCGGTATACGGAGATGGGAATATTAGCAAAGAAGGGGGCACAATATTTAGCGATGCACTTGCCAACCGCGGGGGAGAGACAATCGCTGGCGATTTTTGTGGTGCCCCCGTCGGGAGATCGCTTTTAGAGGGTAGTGATTTGATTATTGAAGCCAGTTTGACGCTGAGGTCGCTGGCGGTTAGGTGTAATGGTTTATGTCGCTCACTCTTTATGTCAAAGTCTGGTGCCCGTGGTGTGTTCGGGCTCAAGCGTGGTTGGATGCACGCGGGTATCTTTATCAGTTAATCGACGTGGAAAAGCCTTCGACAAATTTAGCGGTGATGGTGGAAATTTCCGGTCAATCGCGGGCGCCGACCTTAGTGATTGAGTCGACCCCTAGGGCAGTGCTTGCGGATTTTGGACCTGAGGAAATCGAGGCGTTTCTCTCCAAACACCAATTTAAACTGTGAGTGAGTCCATTTTTCCCGTGGGGCTGGTGGCTACGGAATTCGATCTGCTGGAGTGGTCATTGGTATCGAAGTGGTTGCTGATTTTTGGAAGTGGTGTGCTGAGTATGTCACTGCGGACGGCTCCGTTTGCGATCATTCGGAAACTGGGAGTCTTCGGAGTAATTGGGACCTCTTTTTTGATTGGATGGTTGTTGAGCGGCTCCTTGGGGGCGGGTTTTTTCTGTGCGTCGACTTGGTTGCTTTTGCCGTGGTTGGAGATTCTCACTCGGGTGCGGAAGTTGGTTCTTCCGGTTGATAAAACGCTCTATCACAAGACTCCTCCCAATGCCGATGCATTCCCATCGCTCGAAGAGTTTACCGAAGAAATTGAGGGAGAGGGATTTGAGTATATGGATGACCTGGGCTGGGAAGGGCCAGATTCGAAGCAATTTTATCGGCTGAACTATCACGCGGCGGATCGTGCGCAAGCCACGATTTGTTTCATTGAGCAACAGAATATTGCTTTTTACTTTCTCGGCGTGACCTCGCGCAGTGTGGACGGAAAGGTCTGGACTACTTGGAATTATCCGTTCGGCGATAGTCTAAGACAGAGCCCTGATTTGCGGATTAATCGGCTTCGCGGTGAGCTGACTTTTTTTGCGCTTTATGAGAGTCACCGAGACTTTCTTCATCAGAACCGAGTGGCGACAGCAGGCCTAGAAGTTCTTGATTCTGAGGCGATGCAAAAAGCCATTGAGGGTGATTTGCGTGATCAGGTGAATTTCAATTTAACCACCGGGATTCTCCGCAAGAATCTCGCGGGAGAGGTTCGCTATTCTTGGCGAGGATTGTTTTTTCTTTGGGTGCAATTTCTTCGTGAATTTGTGCGAATTTTTTAATGATTGAGCCCCAATTATTTCAGGCAAAGGGTCGGTTGATCGACTTTATGCGGCAAGCGGATCAAGGAGGGTTAATCAATCTGGCGGCGGGGGTGCCGAGTCTCGATGGGTTGCCAGTCGAGGGACTGCGGGCGGCCATGGAGCGTGGGTGGGAGCGCGACGGGGCACGGATGTATGGCTACCATCACCCTGAGGGAGATCCGCGGCTTCGGGATTTATTGGCATCGCGAATCCAGGCGCGTGGAGCTGGCGTGAGTGGTTCGGGGATTGTCACGGTCACTGGGTGCACGCAAGGGCTGCAGATTTTGCTCTCGATATTGGTGCAGCCGGGGGATGTCGTGGCGGTGGAATCGCCCGCTTATTATGGTTTGTTGGAGCTTCTGAGTGTGGCTGGTGTTCGGGTTTTGCCATTGGAGGTGAGATCGGCGGAGGGGATAGATTTGGATGCGGCGGCGGAGTTATTGGCTGAGTGGAAGCCGCGCTGTTTGATTGTTTGTGGGGCACTTTCTAATCCGTCGGGAGCGACGATTGAGAATGGGGATCGAGAGCGATTGGTGGGGATTTGTCGGGAACATGGGGTGAGATTAATCGAGGACGATATTTATGGGGAGCTCGTGGATGGGGTCGTGCCACGGAGTTTTCTGTCGTGGGATGACGGATCGGTGGTCAGTTATGTGACGAGTTTTTCGAAGACGGTTGCGCCTGGTTTACGGGTGGGATTTTGTGTGCCTGGAACGTTGCATGAGGAGTATGCGGCGAGGAAGTGTCAGCAGGATTTGCATAGTGCGGTGCCCACGGAGGTGATCTTGCGGGAGTTTTTGGAGGCGGGGGGATTTGATCCTCATCTGGAACGATTGCGGGCGGGGTATATGGCTCGCCGGGGATTGGCGTTGGCGGTGATGGCGGCCACTTTTCCTGCGGGGATTCGGGTAACTCCCCCGCGTGGAGGTTACATGCTTTGGGTGGAACTTCCTCGAGTGGTAGACCTTGAGTGGTTGCGAATCAAGGCGGCGCAAGCGCGGGTTGTTTTTGGTGGGGGAGAGGTGTTTTTTGTGAAGTCGCCGGGGAAAACGTTTCTTCGTTTAAACTGTGCGAAGGTCAGTGAGGCGGAGTTGGTGGAGGGCTTGACGATTCTGGGGTCGATATTGAAGACGAGCGGATGAGGATTTTTGTGGGCTGGGTGATGGGATGAGTGAGGGCTAGATTGGGGTGTGGGGATTTTCCTCAATCGCGGGAGGGGCGGGATCGATGGTGGCGGAGATTTTTGGGGGTTCGAGTAATCCTTCGCGAACCCAAGCTTCGAGGAGGGTGTAACTTACGGCGAGAATGACTGGGCCGACGAAAATTCCGACGAGGCCAAAGGCGGCCATTCCGCCGACGACACCGATGAAGATGAGGGCGATGGGGAGATCGGCGCCCATTTTCATGAGGATGGCGCGGAGGACTTGATCAAAGGCCACGATGAAGACCGTCCAGATGAGGAGAATCGTTCCAGCGGTGGTGTGTCCGCTGGCATAGAGCCAGATCGTGGCGATACCGAGGACTGGAGTGGTGCCGATTTGAATGAGGTAGAGGAGGAACATGACAGCGGTGAGGAGGAGCGCCTGTGGAACACCGGTGAGGAAAAGGCCGACGCCGCTGACGATGGCGACGATCAGGCCAGCGACGATGGTTCCGAGAATGACTCCCCGAATGGCGCGCGCCATCAGGCTGATGACATCGTTTCCCCGTTCGCCGGCGAGGCGAGTGAGAAAGAGGCGGGTACCGAGGGCGGCTCTTTCGCCTGTGGCGTAAAAGATCACGGTGATGCCGAGAGTGAGTAAAAGCTGGGAGGTGACGACGCTGAGAGCGCCGACTTCGCTGACGAACCAAGTGACTAAGGTACTGGAGTGGGAAGTGAGCATGGCCTGAAGATCAGCGGAGTCTTCGTGAGCAAAGCGGATCCATTGGCGAGCGGCGGTGTCTCCAACGAGGGGAAGGCTTTTCACCCAATCTGGCGGCGGGGCTAAGCGGTAGCTGGTGGCGGTTTTTGCCCATCCTGAGATATCGTGCTCGTGGTGGACGATTGTGCGGATGATCACGGACAGAGGGATGAGAAAAAGCAGGAAGAGGGCAGAACTCATGATGAGGACAGCGATCCATCGTTTGCCCCAGGAGCGTTTTTGGATGAGGCGCAAGGCGGGCCAAGTGGCGGAAGCGATCGTTGCGGCCCAGATAGTTGCGGGAACGAATGGGCGAACAATCCAAGATGAAAAGAAGAGCATTGCGCCGAGCGCAAGGATGGCGAGAACGATGCGGGTGAGGTCACGGGAGAGGACATTCATGAGTGGAGAGATTAGAGCGTTCAGAGGAAGGATCAACTGGACATGTTGGAACGGCGTGGGGCCGAGGGGGGATTTTAGGGGGGTGCACTCGGCGGGGCTTGAACCCACAACCCTCGGTTTCGAAGACCGATGCTCTATCCAATTGAGCTACGAGTGCGATGAAGTGAAGTGATTAGACTAAAAGAGAACATGGGCAGACGGCAAGGATTTCGGCGGGAAGGATCGGGGGGATTTCTGGGAAGTTTGACCAGCGGTTGCTGAGTGGTTAGCGTGGCCGTTCTTTATAAACGAACTCGATGAACTACAAAGATACACTCCTCCTGCCGAAGACGGAATTTCCGATGAAAGCAGACTTGGTGAAGCGTGAGCCTGAGCGGTTGGCGAAGTGGAGGGCCGATGGGCTTTATGAGCAGATCCAAGTGGCGAGAAAGGATGCGGAACTTTTTGTCGTTCATGACGGGCCACCCTTTGCCAATGGAGATGTCCACATGGGGACGGCTTTGAATAAGGTGCTCAAGGATTTAGTCGTAAAATCGAAAACCATGGCGGGGTTTCGGGCACCGTTTATTCCTGGGTGGGACTGCCACGGATTACCGATTGAATTTAAAGTGGTTAAAGAGTCCCGAGGACTTTCGCCGGTGGAGATTCGTCGGAAGAGTGAGGAGTATGCGCGAAAATTTGTCGGAATCCAGCGGGAGCAATTCCAGCGGTTAGGCGTTTTGGGCGACTGGCAAAATCCTTATTTGACCTTAGACCCTAGCTACGAGGCGGAAGTGTTGCGGGCATTTGCGACCTTTGTGGAGAAGGGATTAGTTTACCAATCGATGAAGCCAGTTTCCTGGAGTACCGGTGCGCAGACGGCTTTGGCTGAAGCGGAGGTGGAATACGCGGAGCGGGTTGATTCGGCGATTTACGTCAAATTTCCGTTGGTGACTGGATCGCTCGCTGGGCAAGCGAGTTTGGTGATTTGGACGACGACTCCATGGACCCTCCCGGCGAATGTGGCGGTGGCTGTTCATCCGCGAGAGGATTATTTGATTTTGAAAGTGCGGCGGAATGGGGTGGAGGAGGACGTGATTGTGGCGCGTGCATTGGTGGAGTCTTTTATTGCGGAGACGGGGTTGGAACTGATTGCGGAGGTTCAGGGATTGAAAGGCGATGCGTTGGCGGGGATGGAAGCGGAGCATCCATTTTTAGACCGGCGATCGAAAGTGATTACGGCGGAATTTGTCACCATGGATACGGGGACTGGACAGGTGCATATTGCGCCGGGGCACGGAGCGGACGATTACCTCGCTGGGCGTCAGAATGGGTTGCCGATTTTGTCTCCTGTTGATGATCGTGGGTGTTTAACGGAGGACGCTGGGGTTCCAGAACTAACTGGGCAGTATATATTTAAGGCGAACCCACTGATTGTGGAGATGCTCCGGACGCGAGGCGTCTTGCTGGGGTTGAATGCGGAATATCGGCACGATTATCCGCACTGTTGGAGGTCGAAGACGCCGATTGTTTTTCGTTCGGTGGAACAGTTTTTTATTAAAATTGAAGCGATCCGCGAGGAGGCGTTGGCGGCGATTGACGGGGTGACGTGGTTGCCGCACTGGGGACGGAATCGGATTTATGGAACGGTGGAGTCCCGCCCTGATTGGTGTATTTCGCGACAACGGACTTGGGGGGTGCCCTTGCCGGTATTTTACGACGCCGAGGGCAAGGTCTTGCTTGACGCGATGATCGCGCGTCGG
Source organism: Verrucomicrobiota bacterium (assembly GCA_037142835.1). Classification (GTDB taxonomy): domain Bacteria; phylum Verrucomicrobiota; class Verrucomicrobiia; order Chthoniobacterales; family Chthoniobacteraceae; genus Chthoniobacter. Next base: position 64,374 of record JBAWZW010000001.1, on the reverse strand, counting down.
GTGGCGGACTTGGTGGAGTTACACGGGACCAATTTGTGGTTTGAAAAGAGCGATGAGGAGTGGGCAGAGATGCTCGACTTGCCGAAGGGGACGACACGGAGAAACGACACCTTGGATGTGTGGATTGACTCTGGAGTATCGCATACAGCGGTGGTCGGGAAGCGGCCAGAGTTAGGCGGGGCAGATCGTCCGGCGGATCTTTATCTAGAGGCGACGGATCAGCATCGTGGTTGGTTTCAGTCCTCGATGATGACCAGCATCGCGATGTGGGGGCGGGCACCCTATCGGTCGGTGATCACCCATGGATTTGTTGTGGATAAGGATACGCGGAAAAAAGTATCGAAATCGGAGCAGGGGACCTATGCGAAGCCGATGAACGCCGAGCATTTTGTGGGGACTTATGGTGCGGACATTGTGCGTTTGTGGGCGGCGAGCGTGGATTACCAGAATGAGGTGCCGTTTTCTGAGGAGAGCTTTAAAGGCCTCGCGGAGTCGTACCGAAGTTTTCGGAATATTTTGAGGATTCTTTTGGCGAATTTGGCCGATTTCGATTTGGCGAAAAGTTCCTTTGAGGGGGCGACGATGGTTGATCGGTGGGTGCTTTCGCGGTTGCAAACGGTGACGACGACTTGTCGGGAGGCTTATGCGGGGTACGATTTCCGCCGAGTTTTCCAGACATTGAACCAGTTTGTGGCGGTGGAGATTAGTGCTCTTTATGTGGATATGACGAAGGACCGGATGTATTGCGATGGGGCGGCATCGCCTCGGCGGAGGGCGACGCAGGCGGTAATGGCGCGAGTTTTGGATGGATTGACGCGCTTACTGGCACCGATCTTGGTTTACACTGCGGATGAGGCTTGGGAGTTTTTCCGGGGTCAGGGTTCTGTGCATCTGGAAATTTTTCCGGAGGCTGATCCGGGATTATTGGATGAGGATTTGGAAGCGCGAGTGGAGAAGTTACTTAGTTTGCGTGCGGTGATTGCGCAGGCGGTGGAGGCGGGGCGACAGGCGAAGCAGATTGGCAACGCTCTGGAGGGGGCGGTTACTCTGGGGTTATCGGACGAGGAGTTGTTGAGTAGCTTGCGTGGGCAAGAGGCGGAGTTGGAAGAGTTCTTTATTCTTAGCGAGCTCCGTTTGGTGGCAGGGCCGGAAGTGAAGGCGGAGATTGTGCCTTCTGCACATCGCAAGTGTGCGCGTTGTTGGCGGCATCGGGCGAATGTGGGGGTGAGTGTGTCGCACGCCGATCTGTGTGGTCGGTGTGCTGAGGTGGTGGACGCGGTGATTGGTAATTGAGTGGGGACTGGGATTTTAAAAGCGCGATGAAACTTCTTTTGGCGATCGCCGTTCCGCTTTTCGTACTCGATCAATGGAGCAAGCAGTGGGTGGTGAATCACCTCCCTCCATACGGTGAACCATGGTCAATCATTGACGGTTTTTTTTCCCTGTGTCATTGGGAGAATACGGGTGCGGCTTTTAGTATTGGATCGGGGAATAATTGGTTTTTTGTGGGGCTTTCTGCGGTCACGCTGGTTGGGCTGCTTGTGGGGTATTTTTGTGGCTATTTCAGCGATCTACTTTCGCGAATTGGGGTGGGACTTTTAGTGGCGGGGATTATGGGCAATCTAACGGATCGGTTGCGATTTCACCATGTGGTGGACTTCCTCTTGGTGGATTTGCACGTGCGTTTTGCGGATCCGTGGCCAGCGTTTAATGTGGCGGATAGTGCGATTTTTATGGCGACGGGCTGTTTTCTTTTTTCTTCGATTTGGGCGGGGCAAAAAACCATCAAGCCGCTGAAGGGGTGAGGTTAGAATCGCCACTTGAGACTCGATGCGTGCTGCCCTAAGATTACATTTATGACCGAACAAACTGCTGCCTACGCCCACCCCGACGCCTTAGTGAGTACGGAGTGGCTTGCGGAACATTTGGATGAACCGAATATGCGAATTGTGGAGAGCAATGAAGATATTTTGCTCTACGACAGTGGGCATATTTCTGGCGCTGTGCAGATTGATTGGCGGGAAGATTTGCAGGATGAATTGGTGCGGGATTACATTGCGCCAGAAGGATTTGCGGCGCTTTGTGCTCGGCACGGTATTGGCCCTGAGACCACGGTGATTTTTTACGGGGATAAGTCGAACTGGTGGGCGTGTTACGCACTTTGGGCGTTCCGTCTTTTTGGGCATGGGAAGGTGAAGATTCTTGATGGAGGGCGAGATAAGTGGGTCAAAGAAGGCCGAGGATTGACGAAGGAAAAACCCGCCTTTTCTGCGGTGAACTATCCGGTGCCAGCGAAGCGTTATGACGATGACATTCGGGCATTTTATGAGGATGCGTTAAAGCAGAGTGCGGAAAGTCGCCCATTGATTGACGTCCGGTCGCCTGGTGAATTTAGCGGGGAGATCACGCACATGCCGGAGTATCCGCAGGAGGGTGTTTTGCGTGGGGGCCACATTCCTCGGGCGAAGAGTGTCCCGTGGAAAACTGCGGTAAAAGAAGACGGAACTTTTAAAACGGCGGGGGAATTGCGGGAAATTTACGTGGTGGGTTGCGCGCTCCGACCTGACGAGGAGATCATCGCTTACTGTCGGATTGGAGAGCGATCCAGTCATACGTGGTTTGTGCTCACCTATCTGCTCGGCTATGAAAAAGTGCGGAATTATGATGGATCGTGGACGGAATGGGGCAACAAGGTGAGGGCGCCGATTGAGCGGAGTTAGTCAGGGGCGAAGTTTTTTGAGGGTCCCTATGTCTGAGTATCCACCAAAACTTGCGGCGATCATTGCCCTTTTTGAGTCGCTTTCTGAGGAAGAGAAGCGGGAAAATTTGGTTGCTTATTCTGAGCAATCGAAGAAGCACGAGCCAAAGGAGGGGGAAACTTTTACGGTTGAGGATGTTCGGAAGGACGAGGAGTGCACGGATACCGTTGGGGTATTTTTGCGACTGGATGAGGAGAGTCGGGTGCATTTTCGGGTCACCCTTGGGCCACAGGTTCAGACTTTGACGAAGGCGATGACCTCGATTTTGTGCAAGGGATTAGAGGGGATCCGACTTGCCGAAGTCATGGATTTGCCTGCGGATTTTGTGCCGAAGATTGTCGGGGGGCAGTTGGTGCGGATTCGTTCTCAAACGGTCTATTACATTCTGACGCGGATGAAGAGTGCCTCGAAGGTTTTGATCAATCGGCTTCGGGCGGCTGGGGATGACTCGGTTCGGTGAAAGGCTCGATGGGTTCGATGTGAACGAGGACGTCTGCCATTGCGGGATTGGCATGGCGGATGGCGTCTTTGACATCGTGGCTGATGCGATGTCCTTCGCGGACAGAGAGTTCGGCGTCGACGCCGATGTGAATATCCGCATAGAAATCGGCACCCATTTTGCGTAGCCGGCATTTTTCGACATTGATGACGCCATGGACGCGGAGGGCGACGAGGCGAACACTTTCCATGACTTCCTTGGGTGGGGCGGTATCCATGATTTCTTGGATGGCAGGAACGAGGACTCCCCATCCGTTGAAGGCGATGATCGCGCAGGTAAAAAGGGCGGACCATTTGTCTGCGGCTTCCCAGCCGGGACCTGCAAAGATGGCGATGGAAATGCCGATGAAAGCGCCTGCGGAAGTGATGGCGTCGGAGCGGTGATGCCAGGCCTCGGTTTTGACGGCGCCGCTGCCGAGTTGTTGGGCGGCGCGGGCGACTTTGTGGAAGAGGGTTTCTTTGACGAGGATGACAACGATGAGGACGCCGAGGGTGAAGAGTGCTGGTGGGTGACTGGGGGTATTGATTTCTTGGATACTTTTGAAGGCGAGGGCGATGGAGGCACCGATGATGGCGAGGGCCACGGCGACTGAGGCGAGGGGTTCGGCTTTTCCGTGGCCGTAGGGGTGGCTTTCGTCGGGTGGTTCGGCGGCGACTTTTAGTCCGAACCAAATAGCGAGGGAGCTAAAAATATCTAGGGTGGATTCGATGCCATCGGCGATGAGGGCGTAGCAGTGGCCGAGGATGCCGGTGGCAATTTTGATGATGGCGAGGAGCAAGTTGACGGAGACGCCAATGAGCGCGAGGCGGGATCCGATTCCAAAGGCTTGGGAGCGTCGGGTGGAGAGAGAGTCGAGTTGGATAATTGGCTTGGAGAGATCGGTCACGGTGAGAGACGATGATGTGATGAAAATGAAAGGCAGGGCGATTATTTTTCGTGAATATGGGAATCCTGCAGAAGTGGCTTTCTGCGAAGAGATTGAAGAACGGGAGATGGGAAAAGGCGAGGTGTTGGTACGATTGTTGGCGGCGCCGATTAACCCAGCGGATTTGAATGTGCTCGAGGGCAAGTATGGAAAATTGCCAAAATTGCCAGCGGTGGTTGGGGTGGAAGGGGTTGGGCGGGTGGAGGCGATTTCCGAGGACGTGGAGGGAATAGCGGTTGGGGATATGGTGTTATTGCCACTCGGCTATGGAACGTGGCGAGAGGTTGGGGTGGTGAGTGCTGACTTGCTTTGGGTGGTACCTGCGGGGATTGGGGCTGAGCAGGCGTCGATGTTAGGGATTAATCCGCCGACGGCGTTGCGGATGCTCCGTGATTTTGTGGATTTGAAGGCGGGCGATTGGGTGATTCAGAATGCCGCAAATTCAGGGGTGGGGCGGGCGGTGATCGGGATGGCTCGGGTGGCGGGTTTACGAACGGTCAATGTGGTGCGAAGGGCGGAGTTGATTGATGAGTTAAAGGCGCTGGGGGCGGATGTGGTTTTAGTGGAGGGGGAGAATCTCCCGGCGGAGATTGTGGCGGCGACGGGGGATGCGCCGGCGCGGCTGGCGTTGAACGCGGTGGGTGGGGAGAGTGCGTTGCGAATGGCTTCGGCTTTGGCGACTAGTGGGACGGTGGTGACCTATGGGGCGATGGGGAGGAAGCCGTTGAGGATTCCCAATGGGTTGCTGATTTTTAAGGATATTCGGTGGCGGGGATTTTGGATTTCCAAGTGGTATGGAGAGGCCAGCCGAGGGGAGATTGGGGAAATGCTGGCGGAGATTTTTAGGCTGTCGATCGGTGGGGTGATCGCGGTACCAGTGGAGGGGGTGTATGCATTGGCGGACGTCAAATTGGCTTTGGAGCGAGCGGCGTGCGGGGAGCGTTCGGGGAAGATTTTGTTTGGCGGAGGGAAGGGGTGATGAGTGGAAGGGAGAAGGGGAGCGGGAATATTTTGGGGCGTTTTAGGCAGTGGATGCTGCTGGGGTTAGTCGTGGGGGTGGTGGTGGGGTGGATCGGTTACGCTGAATGGGCGAAGGGATGGTCTCGAAAGGAGAAGATCGAGGCCAGCGGGGGGCGATATTTTTTTTGGCGGGTGGAGCTAGCGGTGCCCTTGTTTCGGCAGGCGGATGATCGATGGGCTCATGATTTGCTTGGAAATACTGTAAATACTTTAGGTGCAGAAGGATGCGCGGTGACATCTGCGGCGATGGTTTTGGCTAGTTATGGGGTGGACACGGATCCCCATCGCTTGAACGCCTATTTACAAAAGAACCAAGGATACACGCCCGAAGGGTGGATTTACTGGGAGAAAGCGGCGGAGTTGGGGGGAGATCGAGTTCGGCATGTCTACGAGGATTTGCCTTCTTATGAGTTGATTGATGGTAATTTAGCTCGGGGAAATCCCGTGATTGTGCGCTTGCGGATGAAATCGGGCGTGACGCACTTTGTGGTGGTGGCAGGGAAGGATGGGTTTGATTATTTGACCCGTGACCCTGGGATTGGGGCGGATCGGGGAATGTATCCGTTGCGCGAGCTTGGGAGTCAGATCGAGGCGTTGCGTTTTTATGAAAAGTATTGACATTAATATATGCTAAAATATTGGAGGAGAATGAGATGAATGATGATTTTTTTGGGGAGGTTAAGGGGAAAAGAGAGGAACCGAGGGTCTTTTCTGTCAGTGAAATTACCAAGACGGTGCGAGGTGTTTTGGAGGATGAAATTGGAACTATTTGGGTGGAGGGTGAGGTTAGTAATTATCGGAAACAGGCGAGCGGGCATGAGTATTTTGTTTTGAAGGATGCCTCGGCGCAACTCTCTTGCGTGCGGTTTGCTCGTGGGGGAACGAGGTTGAAGTCGGTGGCATTGGCGGAGGGCATGCAGATTCAGGTGCGGGGAGTTTTGACGGTCTATGAGGCGCGTGGGCAGTATCAGATGAATGTGCAGATCGTGCAGGCGGGTGGAGCAGGGCTTTTGCAGGCAAAGTTTGAGGCGTTGAAAAGGCAGTTGCAGGCGGAGGGATTATTTGAGGCTTCGAGAAAGCGAGCCCTTCCAAGATTCCCGAAAGCGATGGGGATTGTGACCTCGGCGACTGGGGCGGCTTTGCGAGATATGTTGAGTGTGTTGGGGCGTCGTGCGCCGTGGTTGCGGGTGGTTTTGTTTCCGGCCCGGGTGCAAGGTGGAGGCGCAGCGGAAGAGGTGGCTTCTGGGATTGAGGCTTTGAATCGTTTAGCAAAGTCTGGGGAGCGGGAATTGGATTTAATTGTGGTGACGAGGGGAGGGGGGAGCGTGGAGGATCTTTGGGCTTTTAATGAAGATGTGCTGGCACGGGCGATTGCGGGCTCTGCTCTTCCGGTGGTTTCAGCGGTGGGTCATGAGATTGATTTTACGATTGCCGATTTTGTGGCGGACTTGCGGGCGCCGACCCCGAGTGCGGCGGCGGAGTTGATCGCACCGGATGGTGGGGAGCTGATCCGTCGGATTGGGGAACTGGCGATGCGATTGGGGCGAAGCTTGGTGAGTGGCCTGGCGGAAAAGCGCCGAGGGGTGGAGGTGCTGGCGAGGAGTGGATTATTTCGGGAGCCGGAAAAGCGATTGGCTGAGGCGTCGCAGAGAACGGATTTGGCGCAGGAATCGTTGGAGAGAGCGCTGGGGCGGGGGATGGAACGAGGGCGCCACCAGGTGATGGGGTTACAATCTCGGTTACGGGAGTATCGGCCGGACCAGCTTTTGGCATTGCGGCGGCAGGCTTTTGATGCGCTGGAAGAGCGGTTTCTGCGGAAAAGTAAGGATGCGAGGAAAGCGAGGGCGGATCAATTGAGGCGGTTGGAGGAGATGCTGGGTTTACTTGCTCCGCAGGCGATCTTGGCGAGGGGATACACGATGACGATGGGTGAGGGTGGGAAGATGGTGGGATCGGTGGGGGATGTGAAGGAGGGAATGACGCTAACGACGCAGTTCAGGGATGGGAGAGTGGAGTCGCGGGTGGAGGTTAAATATTTGGGTCAGGAGGGTGGCTAGAGAAATATAGCGGGCGATTTTCGCAAAAAAACAGGCTCCAGCGAACTGGAGCCTGTTTTCAACGAACAACAACAAACGATACTGATTACTGGGCTTTTTGGGCCTGGGCAAGAAAGAGGGTATCAGAAAAAGCGAACCAAGGGGGGGTATCACCTGCACCATCGGCGAAGGCGTCTTTAGCGGTGGCGTCAGCTTCCTCGGCGTTTCGCTTTACGGTTTTGTCGGATTTTTTGAGGGTTTCTACGGCTCCACTCATATCACAGCGAATGACGATGGCTTTTTTTGCCTGCCAAACTCCACCGTATTCGGTTTCGATGGGCGAGTAGGTAGTGTTTTGGTAAAATCCGTCGGCTAGGATGGGCCATCGGCCGAAAGAGGTGTCGTTCAAACCGGCCACATAAGCCCACTCGCTTTCAGCGGGACCGAGTTTGTTAATACCTTCGGCACTATTGGCGGCGGCCGTTCCAGCGTTTTTACAGTACTTAGATTTGTTAACGATAAAAAGAGATTTGTCTGGGACGTAATCAGGGATAAGGGTTTGGAGGATTTGGTTTGCGGTGGATGAGGAGGTCGCGGGCGTTTTAGCTGCGAGGTCGGTGTAGATTGGAAAGGATCCGCTGTAATCTTGTGCATACAGCTTGCAGGCAAGACCGATTTGTTTGGCGTGGGCGAGAGCCTTGGTTTGCTCGCCCCGAATTTTGACTTGGCTAAAAACGGGAAGGGAGATGCCCGCGAGGATGGCGATGATCGAGATGACGACGAGGAGTTCGATCAGGGTGAAGGCGCTTTGTTGAGTTGGTTTCAGACGCATAATTTTAATTATTATTGGTTATTTACTTGAATCTATCAGTTGAAATTGGGCTGGCAACTTTTTTTTAAGGGAATTCTGAAGAAGGTGGAAGACGGCTTGGCTGAGCTAATTTGGGCGAGTTGGTTGAGGAAAAATGAGGGAAAGTGAGGATGAAATGGATTGGCGTAAATCTTTTATTTCGAGGGTGCTACGGAGATTTTTTGGAGAACTGGTGGGGGAGTAGGGATGGGTTGATATTTTAGCCCGATGACGGCGAGCGGAGGGAGGGTGAGGAGAAGAGAGTTGGGCAATCCTTGCCAAGGTTCTGAGAGGCTATTTTGACCACCAAGGTTGCCGATGTTTGATCCACCGTAGGTTGAGGAGTCGGTGTTGATGATTTCCTTCCACCACCCCTCGCTGGGGACGCCGATTCTGTATCCCTCTCGTGGGACTGGGGTGGCGTTGATGATGAAGGCGATGGTTTCGCCCTCGCGAGACTTGCGGAGGAAGGAGAAGACGGAGTGGTCGTTATCCTGAAAGTCGATCCACTGGAAACTATCGTAAGTGTCGTCTTGGTCAAAAAGCGCGGGTTGATTTTTGTAGAGGTGGTTGAGGTCTTTGACGAGGCGCTGAAGCCCCGCATGATCTGGTTGGTCGCAGAGATGCCAGTCGAGGGACTGTCGGTGATTCCACTCGTGAAGTTGTCCGAATTCACCTCCCATAAAGAGGAGTTTTTTCCCAGGATGAGCAAACATCCAAGCGTAGAGGAGGCGGAGATTGGCAAACTGCTGCCAGCGATCGCCGGGCATTTTGGAAAGGAGTGATTTTTTTCCGTGGACGACTTCGTCGTGGCTCAGAACGAGCACGAAGTGTTCTTTAAAGGCGTAAAGGAGGGAGAAGGTGATGTCGCCTTGGTGAAATTTACGGTGACTGGGATCGCGGTGCATGAAGTCGAGAAAGTCGTGCATCCAGCCGAGATTCCATTTCAGACCAAAGCCAAGACCGCCGAGATAAGTGGGTTGGGAAACGCCTGGCCAGGCGGTGCTTTCTTCAGCGATGGTAAAAATTCCGGGGAAGCGGGAGTAACTGACTTCGTTGAAGGACTTTAGAAAGGCGATGGCTTCGAGATTTTCGTTGCCACCGTATTGATTGGGGACCCACTGGCCTGGCTTGCGGGAGTAGTCGAGATAAAGCATGGAGGCGACGCCATCGACGCGGAGGCCATCGATATGAAACTGATCGAACCAGAAGAGAGCATTGGCGATGAGGAAGTTGCGCACTTCGTGGCGGCCGAAATTAAAGTTGAGAGTTCCCCAGTCCATTTGTTGGCCTTGGCGTGGGTCAGCATGTTCGTAGAGGTGAGTTCCATCGAAATTTGCGAGGCCGTGTTCATCGGTAATGAAGTGACCGGGGACCCAGTCGAGGATGACGCCGATGCCTGCGGCGTGGCAACGATCGATGAAATAGCGAAATTCGTCGGGGTCTCCAAAGCGAGAGGTGGGGGCGAAGTAACCAGTAATTTGGTAACCCCAAGATTCGTCGCAAGGATGTTCGGCGACGGGTAATAATTCGAGATGGGTGTAGCCCATTTCGACGACATAGGGGAGGAGCGTTTCGGCGAGTTCGCGGTAGCTGAGGGGGCGATTTTCTTCGACGTGTCGTTTCCATGACCCGAGATGGACCTCGTAGATACTCATGGGTTCGAGATGCGGGGATTTGGGGCGGCGCGCTTTCATCCAAGCGAGATCTGTGTCGCTCCAGGTGAAGCGGTTAAGGTCAAAAACGAGAGAGGCAGTGGATGGTCCGTGTTGGCCAAAAAAGGCCCAAGGATCGCTTTTTTTGACAACGGCCCCGTGGCTTTGCCGGACCTCAAATTTGTAGTGTGCGCCTTCGGTGATCGATGGCAGAAAAATCTCCCAGACACCGTTGCCATATTTTCTCATGGGGTGGCGGCGTCCGTCCCAGGCATTGAAGTCGCCGACGACGCTGACGCGTTGAGCGTTGGGAGCCCAGACGCGAAAAGTGACGCCTGCGACGCCTTCGATTGCGGTGAGATGGGCGCCGAGTTTTCGGTAAAGTTCCCAGTGTTCGCCGCGGTTCATTTGGTCGAGGTCAGAGGAGTCGAGTAGTGCACCGAAGGCGTAAGGATCCTGTTCAGTCCACGCGTGTCCGTCTGCGGTCGTACAATCGAGGACGTAGGGGAAACGGGTGAGAGTGGGGGGAAGTACGGCTTCAAAAAATCCATCGGGGTGAACTTGAAGAGCAGGGTAGGTGGAGTTGGAAGAGTCAGTCGCCCTGATGGTTACGGTGGCGGCATCTGGGCGGAAAACACGAACGACAATCTGGTTGCTGACTTCGTGCATCCCAAGGCAGGCAAAAGGATCAGGGTTTTCTGCGGAGAGAATGGTGGCGAGGGAATGATGGTCGATCGTGGGAATTTGCGCCGAATTTTTCATGAGGATAGCAAGAGTGATCTGGAGTGTTTTCGTGCGAGAAGTGGCGCGAGGTATTTTTTATAGATAGCGGACCAAGCGTATTGGTGACGGACTTGAGTATTCGCTTGCCAGGAGGCGGTCGAGGCAAGTTTGTCAATGATTTGGGTGGCGATTTTTTGGGGTGGATCGTCGAGATGAAAATGGTGGATTCCGTGTTGGAGAATGGTGTTGAGGGGCTCGATGTCGGCGGTAAAAATGGGGAGACGGTGGAGGGCGGCCTCGAGGATGGGAAGGCCGAAACCTTCTTGGCGACTGGGGAAGAAAAGGGCGTCGGCGAGGGTAAAAAGGCTAGCTAAATCGTGGTCGCCGACGGGGGTTTCTTCGTGAAGAAAAATCGCCTCATTGGTGAGGTGGAGTTGGGTCCGAAGTTGGAGGAGTTCGGCGACATACTCCCGAGAGCGCGGGTTGTGTTCGTCGGGTGGACCGGTGATCAAGTAGGCTACAGATCGTCCGCTGGATTGGAGTGCGGACACGACATGGAGACCGAGTTCGAGATTTTTGCGACGGAGTAAGCGGGTAGGGTGGAGCAGGAGGATTTCGCGGTCGAAGAGTTGATGTTGGCTGGCGAGATGGGCGATGGATGGGGATAGTCCGAGGCATCGAGAGGGATTTAATCCGTTGGGAATGATCTCGCATGGGGCACCGGTGAGCTCGGTCCATTGTCGGCGTCGGAGTTCGGAGATGGCGATGAACTCGTAGCGTGGGTGAGCTTGATTGAGGATCCTTCCCGACGCGTTGGGGATGGTGGTGGAAGCATAGTCGGGATGGCAGTGAGCGATATCGTGAATCCAGGCGATAAAGCGGGTGTGGAGAAGCTGGGTAGCTACTTCCCAGAGTGCCTTTGTGAGGGGCAAGTGGAAGGGCATGGTGGCGAGATTGTGGAGAAAAACCACCGATTGATTTTCTAAAGTAGCGGAAAGAAAAGCCGTGAGGGTCTCGGGGTGATCGGATGAGGGAATCTGGCGAATTTGGATGCGGGGATCGAGGCTGGCGCCGCGTTGACAAAGCACGGTGACTTCGTGGCCGTGGTCGGCGAAAAGTCGGGCGTGTTCGGCGAGGACGATTTCTACGCCCCCGACGATTGGGGCGTAGGTATAATGAATGAGGGTGATTTTCAATCGGGCGCTACTTCCCCGCGAATTCGGCGAATACCTGATTGGCTTCTTCGAGGGTTTCTTTGCTACCGACATCGAACCAAGTTCCCGGAACGCACCAAGTTTGAACGGGAGTTCGAGGATAGAGCCACTGGATGAATCGGCCTGGTTGATCGGGATTATTTCCTTCTTCGAGATATTGGGCGACGCGCTGGACGGTGGTTGCGGGATAGAAGTAGAGGGCGATCCCGATCAGGGTACTGGGTGGGTTCTCGGGCTTTTCGATGAACTGAGAAATGGTGCCAGTTTCGTCAAGGTCGACGACCCCATATTTCTTGGCCTGCTCGAGAGATTGGACATCGTAGATGCCGAGAACCGGCTGATTTTTTCCGAGGCAGAAAGTGCCAAAGTCTTCCAGACTTTGGCTAAATAGGTTGTCTCCTGCGACGACAATGAGGTCACTTTGATCGATGCCACAGCGCTGGATGACGTGGGACATATCTCCGATTGCCCCTAATTTATCGAGGTCGCTGGTGGAACCGTCGTCGATGATTTCAAAGGAAATTTTGGCGTGGGTTTGGTTATACTCACTGGCCCAATTTTGAAAGGCCTCTGCGAATTTGTGGTTGGTGACGACATAGACTTTTTCGATGCCTTGGATGGGTGCGAGGTTATCGATGACCCACTCCATCATGGGTTTACCGGCGACGGGGAGGAGTGGTTTTGGGAGGTTGAGGGTAAGGGGATAGAGTCGAGTAGCGTAACCTGCGGCTAAGATGAGAATGTTCATACGCCTGCCTTATTGCCGAGCAACCTTCAGAAGGAAAAGATCAAATCAATCTAATGGGCAGTAATTTTTTGATTGCAAAGGGTGTTCATTATGGCAGTGTTCGCAAGAACATGAACAAGCTCACGCAACGTCAGCAGGAAGTTTTGGATTTTATTGCCGACTCGCAGGCGCAGTCGGGATTAATTCCATCGAGTCGGGAAATTCAAAAGCACTTTGGGTTTAGTAGCCAGACAGCGGCAATCAACCACCTGCGCGCTTTGGAGCGAAAGGGAGTGATTCAGAAGGCAGATGGCCGAGCTCGAGCGGCGGTGCCGATGAGTCAACTGGAGAGGCGGACGATTATTGATGTTCCTCTTTATGGGCAGATTGCCGCGGGTTACTCGGAGACAACGGAACAGGATAATCAAGGATTGGTATCGATCGACGCGGCGAGTATCGGGCTACGAAGGGGGCAAAGGGTCTTTGCTTTGAAAGTCCGCGGAGACTCGATGATTGGGGCAGGGATTTATCATGGGGACTTGGTTGTTTTGGAGAATCGTCCGCCGGTATCTGGGGCGGTTGTGGCGGCATTGATTGATGGGGAGACCACCCTGAAGCGCTATCTCGTGGAGCGGGAACGCCCATTTCTTCACGCTGAAAACCCGTTGTTTCCTGATCTAATTCCGATTGCGGAGTTAATCATTCAAGGGGTGTTGGTCGGATTGATTCGGAAGTTTTGATTGGAACCCATTTTGAATATTATGTACGACCTCATTGTGGAGCTCACTTTGGTTTCGCTTTTATTTATTTGGCTTCATCGGCGTCAGGTTCGCGCCCGGGAGCGTGATCGTCGCGTTCCTCCTGCGCAGATGCGATTCGATCTCGACGACTAGTTCTGGGCAGTTTAGGTGAGGCGTAAATTTGTCTGGCTGATCGTTTGAAGAGGTTTGGCAGAACTTGGCCTTGGGCACTATTCTTGGTCCGCCCGTACTCTTCGATCTACTTATGAAACTTTTGCTTATCGATGGTCATTACTACGCCTACCGGTCTTTTTTTGCGATCCGAGACTTGAAGAACTCTCGGGGTGAACCAGTCAGTGCGATTTATGGTTTTGTGAAGGCGGTTCGGAAGATGGTCAGGGATCTATCTCCGGACTACGGGGCGGTGGTTTGGGACAGAGGCATCCCGCTTCGTCGGGCGGCCTTACAGCCAGCTTATAAGCAACAGCGAGCCGAGATGCCCGAAAATATGCGGTCGCAACTTGTTTTCCTGCAGAATCTTCTGCCATTGCTGGGATTCGCTGGTCTTTCTTTGCCTGAAACAGAGGCCGACGATTTGATCGCATCCTACGCGGTAGCGGCGACGGCAGAGGGGCACGAAGTTTTTGTGGCGACGAGGGACAAGGATCTCTTTCAGTTGGTGAACGATCGGGTGAAAATCTACTCCACGATTAAAGCGGATTTTTCTTCTCCGAAGGACACGTTTGCCCTCCTTGGCGTGGAAGCGGTGTCAAAGAAGTGGGGGATTCCTCCTTGGCAAATTGCGGAGATGTTGGCGCTGACTGGAGATCAAGCCGATAACATTCCTGGCGTCTTTGGTCTCGGGGTTAAAGGGGCGGTGGCATTGTTGGCGAATTACGGACCGCTCGACGCGATTTTGGCGAATCCTAACGCGATTGAGAATGATCGTTTGCGGGATAAAGTTCAGACGGCTCTTGAGCAGATCGAGCAAAATCGAGAGATGATTCGACTTGATCTAGATCTTCCTTTGCCCACCCCGATTGACGAGTTAAAGATCCTGCCGCGTTGGCGAGAGCTCATCGCGGAGTTAGAAAAGTGCGACTTTAAATCCCTAATTGCGGAAGTTCGGGCGGAGGAAGCGGGAATAACTTCGTCGGTGGTGGTGGAGTCGACCCAGGGTGAGCTGTTTTAAGGGCGACTCCCTTTGGGGATTGCGGAGGATTCTTGATGAAGACTGTGGGTGTGGGAGACGGAGCAGGCCTCGGCAATGACTTCGAGATTAGCGAGAAATAGCTCGCGCTGGATGAGCGGCAACGCTTCAAGAATATGATCCTGAAGATCTTGGGCGATTGTATGGCCAGCGCTGAGGGCTTTAATGCCGTTGGGTTGGAGTTGAATTCGGCGAGCGCGTCGATCGCTTTCGTGAGGTTGTCGCTTGACGAGATCCGTCTTTTCCATGCGGGAGAGAGTGCCAGCGATCGTGCTGGAATCGCTAGCCATCAGATCGGTTAAAGCGCGTTGGGTGAGGCCTGCAGTTCCAGATTCATGGACCCAGCGAAGGATACTGAATTGATCAGGAGTGATTCCAAGATGGGCGATCCGTTGGCGGAAGGTTTGATTTAGCCCATACCACGCTCGGCGTAGAAGCACGGGAAGGCGCTTGGGTTCCTTTGCGGTGTTGGATTTGAGGGAGGTCATAAGGGTAATTTGCGATGAAGTTTTGCGGGGAATCAACCATCGTTTTAGCGGAATGACGAGACGGATATGCGATTGCGAATGTGGATATTGAGGAAAGGGGTGGCGATCGATTCTCTCGCATATGGTTCTCGACAGGGTCCGTTCGGAGTGTCGAAAGTAAGGAATATTTTATGAGATTTGCGAATCAAGTAGCGATAGTTACAGGTGCGGGAAGAGGACTTGGTCAGGCGATTGCTTGCCAGTTGGCGAGCGAAGGCGCCAAAGTTGCGGTGGTTAGTCGAACGGAGGTCAATGCCAACCGTACCGCTGAAGAAATCAACGGAAGATCTCTTGGTTCGGCGAAGGCTTATGCGGTAGATGTGGCGGATACAAAGGCATGTAAAGCGTTGGTGGAGGAAGTTTTAGCGGATTTTTCTCGCGTTGATATTCTCGTGAATAACGCGGGGCTTACTCGCGATGGGTTATCGATGAGGATGAGTGAGGAGGATTGGGATGTGGTCATTGATACCAATTTGAAAGGGGCGTTTAACCTCATTCAAGCGGTTGAACGACCGATGCTTAAGCAGCGCAGTGGGCGGATTATCAATATTGCCAGCGTCTCGGGAATTATGGGGAATGCGGGTCAAGCGAACTATGCGGCGAGCAAGGCGGGGCTGATTGGGTTGACGAAAGTGATCGCTCGGGAGTTGGCTAGCCGAGGGATTACTTGCAACGCCGTGGCCCCAGGTTTTATCGGGACAGACATGACGAATGTGCTTTCTGAGGAGATCAAAGCAGGGGTGATGCGGGCGATTCCCTTGGGAAAATTTGGGGAACCTGCGGATGTTGCGGCTGCTGTCGCTTTTTTAGCGAGCGCGGAGGCGAAGTATATCACTGGTCAAGTTTTGCAGGTTGATGGTGGCATGGTGATGTAGTCAGGGGGCTGGAAGGAAATCGATTTTAGGAAGTTCTGCAATTTTTGACCGATGCAACTTTACCTTCTTCGCCATGCCAACGCGGATACGATCGCGGCGAAAGATGATGATCGGCCGTTGTCTGAGAAGGGCTTAGCGCAGGCGGAGAGGGTGGCCCGCTTTTGCCAAGAGAAGGGGTTGGAAGCGTCATTTATTTTGAGCAGTCCAATTCTCCGGGCGGATCAAACTGCTCGGGCGTTGGCGAAGCGTCTACGCTCGAGACTGGTGATTGTGCCGTGGTTAGCTTGTGGAATGCGTCCTGAGGAGGCGCTGAAGGAGTTGCTGGCCTACGCGCAAGAGTCGGCCATTTTCCTTGTTGGTCACGAACCTGACTTTAGCGAACTCGTGGCTTACTTATTAGGCTTTGCAGATTCCGATGCGATCCATATTCGTAAAGGGTCATTGATCCTCATTGAGTTAGAAGATTTCTGTGCTGGAGCGGGGTGTTTGAAATTTTCTCTTCCCTGTCAGTTGATTTAGATGGGCAGACGGGGAATTCACGTAATGAAGACTAAATTCCAGTTTCAATTTGGCATTATCCCTGCGTAGTTTTGGATCTATGCCGAAGCCCTCTACCGCACTTCAAACCAGTCTGCTCGCGATCACCCAAACGGCCGTTGGTTGTGGAATTGGTCTATTAATTGCGGGGAAACTAGGTCGGCCAGCTCAGAAAACGACCGCTACGACGATGATTTCAGTGGGGGCTTTGCTGGCATTGCCGGCGTTGGTTGGGATGGTGACCCGAGCGATGAACCGCCCTGAATCCGAGCGGGGAATGAGGCGTCGATTGGACTCCATTCGGCAGGACTCTGGGTTTCCGGACGAAGCGGAGATTATTTAGTTTCCCGTGGAATGGAGGGCATAAGAGATGCTTAAAGCATTGCACTATGCGCGAATTTCCTCGGTTTCTCATTTTAGCGAAAGGGAGATGCCTAGCGAACTGGCAGGTCAGTGTGGAACTGATTGTTGGGGGATTATTTTTACTTTTTCTGATTCGCTGGATGCAGCTCTAGGTGGTGGCGAAGGGCGTGAATTGGTGAGTGTATCAGCGAGGAATTGGGGACTGGCGCCGGATTTTCTAGGAGAGTGGTTCTTTGCGTTTGCCCTAAACTTGCATCCGCTTTAAAAACTGTACGGATGTTGCATGAACTTCTCCATCACTGGATTATTTGTTGGCTTGGCTGGGTCGAAAATGGGGGTTATTGGGGCGTGATTGTTCTGATGGCGATGGAGAGTTCGATTTTTCCAGTTCCGAGTGAGGTTGTCATTCCGCCGGCGGCTATCTTGGCCATTTCAAGTGGAAAAATGTCCGTTACTGGGGTGATTTTGGCGGGAACTTTTGGGTCTTGGCTGGGCTCAGCGATTACTTACTACGTGAGTTTAGCGGTCGGTCGTCCGTTGGTGGAGCGCTATGGAAAGTTTTTTTTCATCCCTGCTGAAAAGTTAGAGCGGGCGGAGCGTTTTATCCGTCGTTATGAGGCGGGAGGGGTTTTCTTTGCTCGGCTCCTTCCGGTGATTCGCCACCTCATTTCTATCCCTGCGGGAATCATTCGGATGGGTTTTTTAAAATTCAGCATCCTCACCGTGTTCGGGGCAGCGATCTGGTGTTCCATTTTGGCAAAGTTAGGGGCAAAAATCGGGGAAGGGTTGCCGAAAGGTGAGCCTCTGGATGCCGTCCGATTGGTCGACGCCGTCAAGGCCGAGTCTCCTTTGGTGATCGGTGTGGTCTTTCTGGTTGGGATTCTTTACTTTCTCGGGATGAAAGTTACTGCGTCAAAAAGCTCAATTTCAGCGTAATTAACAGTTCCGAAAACAGATGATCTCACCGCCACAAGTTTTAACTCTTGGTCACTCCCCCGATCCCGACGATGCATTCATGTTTTATGCGTTGGCTGAGGGTAAAATTGCCACTGGTGGGTGGCAGTTCCAGCACATTTTACAAGACATTCAGACGCTCAACGAGAGGGCCACGCGAGGGGAGTTGCACATTTCGGCGATCTCCATTCATGCTTACGCTTACGTTTTAGATAAATACGCGCTGCTGCCTTGCGGAGCGAGTATGGGAGATGGTTATGGGCCGATGCTTGTTGCGAACAACCGGGTTGGATTAAGCGAAAATCCTCGTTTTGGGGAGGTGCGGGATTGGTTGCGGGGAAAGCGGATTGCGATTCCTGGAAAAATGACTAGTGCCTATTTAGCCCTGCAACTGGCGATTGGTGAAGCGGAGGTTGTCGTGGTTCCTTTTGACGAAATTTTTAGTGCGGTTAAAAGTGGGTTGGCGGATGTCGGTTTGATCATCCATGAGGGGCAGCTTACTTATCAAGCGGAGCAGTTGGAACTTATTCTTGATCTCGGGGTCTGGTGGAAGATCAAAACGGGGTTGCCTCTTCCGCTGGGGGCAAACGTGATTCGAAAAGACATTGCTCCCGCCGATCGGAGTGCGATTAATCGCGTCTTATTCGAGAGCATTCGCTACGGGTTAGACCATCGAAGTGCTGGGGTAGCCCACGCGATGCCCCTCGCTCGTGGACTCGATACGGCACTGGCTGATCAATTTATTGGTATGTATGTGAATCAGATGACTCTGGATTACGGGGACATTGGGCGGGCGGCGATCCGCGAATTTTTGGCTCAAGCGCACGCCGCCAACCTGATTCCTGCTCCCGTAGAGTTGGAATTTGTGGAGTAATGGGACGCCGATTTTAAACTTTCGCCCCGTTCTTCGCTGGGGTTTATTTTACTACTTTATGCTCGATCTTCATTCGCTTCCTGACATCCACGGACACTTTGGACCTTACGGAGGGATGTTCGTTCCTGAGACCTTGATGACCGCCTTGTCTGAGTTGAGTGCGGAGTACCAAGTGGCCCGGCTTGATGAGGAATTTCAGCGGGAACTTGCTTGGCTACTTCGTGAATACGCTGGGAGACCGACTCCTCTCTACTTTGCGGAACGTCTTACGGGGCAATTGGGTGGAGCGAAGATTTACCTGAAGCGTGAGGATTTACTGCATACGGGAGCCCACAAAATTAACAACGCACTTGGTCAAATTCTGGTGGCTCAGCGGATGGGGAAAAAGCGGATCATCGCCGAAACGGGGGCTGGTCAACATGGGGTAGCCACTGCCACGGTCTGCGCGCGAGCTGGTCTGGAGTGTGTTATTTACATGGGGGCGGTTGATATGGAAAGGCAGGCGCTCAATGTGGCGCGAATGCGTTTTCTCGGTGCTTCGGTGGTGGCCGTGACGGCTGGCCAAGCAACTCTAAAGGAAGCAATTAACGAGGCGATGAGGGATTGGGTGACCAATGTGCGCTCGACGCACTATATTCTCGGCAGTGCCCTTGGGTCGCATCCCTATCCGATGATGGTTCGAGATTTTCATCGGGTGATTGGAGACGAGGCCCGGCGACAGATTTTGGAGCGTGAAGGACGCCTGCCGGATTTACTGATTGCCTGTGTCGGTGGGGGGAGCAATGCGATCGGTCTTTTTTATCCGTTTTTAAAAGATCTTGGGGTCCAAATGGTTGGAGTGGAAGCGGGTGGTCGAGGAATTCACAACGGGGATCACGCCGCTCGTTTTCAAGGGGGAAAGCTCGGGGTGCTTCAAGGGACAAAAACCTATCTGCTTGCGGATGACGACGGGCAGATTCAGTTGACTCACAGCGTCAGTGCCGGGCTGGACTATGCGGCTATCGGGCCAGAACACGCTTTCCTGCGCGATCAAGGAAGGATCACTTACGACTTTGCTACGGATGACGAGGCACTTGAAGCTTTCCAGCGGCTTTCCAGAACGGAGGGAATTATTCCAGCGCTTGAAACGGCGCACGCGGTGGCGCACCTCTTAAAAGTCGCCCCGACAATGAGTTCCGATCAAACCATTGTGGTGAATCTTTCAGGGCGGGGCGATAAGGATGTTGCCCAAGCTGCATCGATTCTGCTTCCTGAGGCCACCCGATAGATGGGGTCGGCCTTAGTGTTTTGGTGCACCCGATGCTGGAAGTACTTGTCGCATAGCAGTAAATGAGTGGCCCGAGCATTATCCCGGGCGGACATTGATCTCTGTCTATGGCCTGAGGATTATTGGATGCTGTGCTCAAGACTGGACATCATCCTTCACTCCCGCCGGTTGAAAAATCGGCGTGAGAAAAGCCCCGCAGGTTACTTGACCGTTCCAAGTATTTTGCAGGGTCGGCTTCTAGGAAACAACCCGGTTGATTTTTGAAATCAAATCAACGCTCGTCTTTTTTGGCGATTCAATCAGAATGATACTGGCTGGCAGATGATCGCTGGGGGAATGCGTAAGCTTTTTCCTTGAGGAAAGTCCGAACACCACAAGGCAGCATGCCGCGTAGAATGCGCGGGGGTACACGGCCCAAGCCGTGTGCAACGGAAAGTGTCACAGAAAATAAACCGCCTCTGGTGAAAGTCGGAGGTTAGGGTGAAAAGGCGGGGTAAGAGCCCACCGCCCGATGCGCAAGCGTCGGGGCACGAAAAACCCCATGCGGTGCAAGACAAAACAGGAAGTGTGGGTCGCCTGCCCGCCACGCGAAAGCGTGGCACCTTCTGGGTATTAGTCGCACCAGCGTTTCGAGAGGAGCGCGGCGGTCTGCTTCGGCAGACTGAGAGAAATGATCATCACGCGGTTTGGGTGACCGAACCGAGACAGAATTCGGCTTATCGCCAGCCACCAAGGAAGGCGCTCTCCGCAAGGGGGGCGCCTTCACTGATGTTTTTCACTTGCACCTTGTGCAAACTTGGGCTGACTCCATCTATGACGAAGAATGTGCACTACTGGCTCGTGAAACAGGAACCAACCGCTTATTCGTGGTCTGACTTCGTGCGCGATGGGGTGACCGCTTGGACAGGGGTTCGAAATTTTCAAGCGCGGGCCAATCTTCAGGCGATGAGAAAAGGGGACTTGGTCCTTTTTTATCATAGCGTCGTTGGAAAAGAGGTCGTCGGGTTAGCCCAAGTCAGTGCTCCAGCCTATGCAGATTTTACGGCTGTGGATGGGGATTGGTCTTGCGTCGACGTCGTTCCCCTTCGCCCGCTTCAGCGTCCCGTCACGCTAGCGGAAATTAAATCTAATCCTGCTCTTCGCGAAATTAAATTGGTCAAGCAGTCTCGTCTTTCAGTGTTGCCTCTCACCCTGGAAGAGTACGCTGAGGTCATGAGAATTTCGGAGACTTCGCCTTCTCAAGTTGGCGAATAATCCGAACTGATGTCCCAGACAAAGTCCACGTATTTGCCGAGTCTAAGTCTTATCATGAAAGTTATTTGTCTTCCTCCGATTGACCGCCGGCCAATGTTTTGATGAGTCCAATGATGGCGACGCGTTTTTTGGTGGTTTTGTTTACTTGTTTGCGCTCGCTCTTCGCCGCGGATGTGACTCCTTTGCCAGTAGTTCCGTCGGTCTCGACGGTGTTTTGTGCACAGGATTCTTTTGCCTTAACTCAACTTGAAGAGAACCCTGCAGTGACGCGGCGAATGGTCGACCAAATCGTTCTTGCCGTCACCAAGCAACCGGATGTGAGGCAGGCGTGGAGGTCGCTGGTGTCTCCCACGGATTTAGTTGGAATCAAGGTCTGCGCGGCAGGTGGGCGATATTTTGCTTCTCATTTGGGGATCGTCGAGGCGGTCGTTGCCGGCCTTACTGATGCGGGCATTCCGCCAAATCGGATCATCGTTTGGGATCGTGATCCTGATAAACTTCAAGCAGCGGGGTTTCTTCAGCGACGAGGGAGCTATCAGGTTCGCAGTATTCCTCCGGTTGTGGGGTACGACCCCAAAGCCGTCTGTATCGTGCCGACCATCGGAAAACTCATTTGGGGCGATGTACTTTTTCAAGATTCTCGGAGCCGCGGAGGAAAGCGCATTTCTGATGCCGAACAACTTAGCTCAGCTAGTCACATCGCCAAGGTTCTTAGTCAAGAGGTCACCAAAGTGATTAATGTGCCAGTTCTTTCCAATGATGCGTTTTGTGGGGTGGCGGGAGCTCTCTACAATATGACGATTGCTAACTTAGATAATTGGCGACGTTTTACCCAAGTTGAGGGAGGCGCCGAAGCGATTCCCGACCTCTACGCGAATCCGAGCATTGGTCCCAAAGTCGTTTTGACAATCATGGATGCTCTTCGACCTCAGTATGCTGGGGGCCCAAATTTTGATCCGAACTATGCTTTTTCTTGGGGGGCGATTTACGGGAGCACTGATCCCGTGGCTCTCGATTCTGTGGCCGTGCGTTTGATTGAGGATTGGCGCAAAGAGGCGAAGCTTCCGCCGATCGGTAAGCGTGCCGATTGGCTCGAAGGAGCGACCGAGGCGGGTCTGGGAAATTTTGCCAAAGAAAAAATCTTCGTTCGGCCAGTTGGGAAAGAATAACCAGCGAGCTTTTGTGGTGAGAAGTTGGTAATGGTTTGACGATCTTCGTGCCGACCTCGGAGCTAAGTTGATTTTCTCCTCAGGGTGGTCAATATGGATCCCCATGGATTCAGTGCGAATCAATACTACAGACCTCGGAGGGCCTTTATTGGCGAGTGTTTCTCGCTCTTTTTATCTGAGCATCCGCATCCTTCCTGCGCCTCTGAGGAGTCCGATCGGACTCGCTTATCTGCTTGCGCGGGCGAGTGATACGATCGCGGATAGTACCACCATTCCTGTGGCGACCCGACTGCGCCATCTTGGTGCGCTCTGGCAAATGATTCGCACTGGCGACGTGGCCGGTTTAGAGGAATTACGGCAAGAAATTAGTTCGCCGCACGATGGCGAGTGCACGCTGATCGCCTGTCTTGGCGATTGCTTAAGTTGGTTGGCCAGCGTGGGCCAGAAGGATCGTGGGGAAATCCTTGGGGTGATGGAAAAAATCATTCGAGGCCAGACTCTGGATCTGACCCGATTTGGTGAGGATGGGCCGATCATCGCGCTGCAAAGTGCCGCGGAAGTCGAAGAGTATGCTTATCTTGTGGCGGGATCGGTCGGTGAATTTTGGACGCGACTCTGTTTGCATCACTTACCAAATTGTTCTGAGCTAGGGTTAGCGGATTTACGCCGATTAGGGGTGAATTTTGGCAAAGGCCTGCAGCTTGTGAACATTCTCCGGGATATCCCTGCGGACCTGCACGCGGGTCGTTGCTATCTTCCCGAGAACGAGCTCCGGGCCGGAGGAACTTCTCCTGCGCCTTTGCTTCACGATCCGACAAAGGCCCAGCCTGTGTTCGACCTTTGGCATGCTCGGGCCAGTCTTTATTTGGAAGATGGTTTTCGCTATATCTCTGCGCTTCGCTCCCCCCGCATCCGAGCGGGATGCTTTCTCCCTTGGTATCTCGGTGTGCAAACCCTCAAGCTGATGGCGAAAACCTCTCCGTTGACTTTGAATGAGAAGTTGAAAGTTCCCCGTTCAACCGTCCATCGTGCTCTTGCCTTGGCAGTCCCGGTGGCATTTTCTAACGTGGCTCTTCGCTCGCTCTGCCCAGATCAATACCGCAAAAAGCCCTTCACTTAACGAATTCCAGCTCCCAGAGTCTAACGCTGGGTGATCGTCCAATAGAGCCAATAAACCACTAAAAGGAAGGTCGGGAAAAGGACTAAAAATCCCCAGACTCCTCTGCGTTGATCTGCTCGTCGAGGTCTGCCTGAGGAACTTCCCATCGCATTTGCATCATAGGTACGCCAACGGTCGGGCAATGCCCGCGAACCGCTCTCCCAAGTTTGGCCTCCGCTTTTTTTTGCTCTAGACCTCCCGTTTTTCGACTTTTCGAGGCCCAGCTCCAATTCATTCGCATCGTTCTTTTCTCGTTTCGCACTCATTTCGTCCCTTCTTTTTTTCCTTCTTTTGTCGGAGGATTTGCAAGCATTTCTGAGGAGGGAGTCTCCAGAAAAACATTGAGAAAAAATTCAAGGGAGTGGTCGCTGATGGGCATCGCCGAAGGATAAATTTCCGCGCTGAGTTTTCCAGCCTTTTTGAAGCGCCAACCCAGATTTTTTCGACTTAGCGCCCTGGCATCAATTCGAATAAAAATCCCTTTAAGTATTCCGTCTCTGGGAGGGTGGTGACGATCGGATGATCCGCCCCTTGGGAAAACTCTGAGATCTGGCGGAGCGTCTTTTTAGCGTCGACAACTGCTTCATTAATTACCGAGAGAAAAGTCTCCCGGGGAACATGATGTGAGCAACAAAAAGTGGCGAGTAATCCGTCAGGATTGAGTAGTTTCAAGGCTCGCAAATGGATTTCCTTATAGCCCCGTAATGCGTCGCTGAGCTTTCCTTTAGATTTCGTGAATGAAGGAGGGTCTAAAATGATCAGATCATATCGAGCACTCTGCCGCTCAAGGTCATGGAGTACGTCGAAGACATTTCCGACCTCCGCTTTGACTTCAAGGCAGTTTTTCAGGGAGTTTTTGCGGATTAATTCGACACATTCGCTACTAATCTCGATGGCCTCGACACTGGTGGCCCCAGCTTTCGCGCATGCCAAGGCAAAGGCTCCCTGATTGGCAAAGCAATCGAGGACTTTTCGGCCTTTTGCCAATGCCGCCACCGCCGCATAGTTTGGCCGTTGATCAAGGTAAAACCCCGTCTTCTGTCCGTGACTTAGATCAAGCTCGAATTCCAGTCCTTCGATCGTCACAAAAAATGGATCTGGAGCTTCACCGAAGAGCATTCCAGTAGCCAACTCTAGTCCTTCGGCTTTGCGTACTGGGGCGTCATTTCGCTCTAAAATCGATGATGGTTTCACTAGGGTGCGGAGGGCTTCAACGATTAAATTTTTCCGTTGATCCATGGCCAAGGTCAGAGTCTGAAGGACGAGATGATCTCCATAGCGATCGACGATTAACCCTGGCAGCCCATCGCTCTCACTCCAAACCAGTCGACACAGCCGGGCATCGAGTCCGCGCCGCAACCGGTACTCCAAAGCGAGACCGATTCTTCGAGTGAAAAATTCTAAATCTAAGTCCTGCCGTTGGCGGGAAAAGCGTCGGGCAATGATCTGCGATCGACTGTTGTAAATCGCCGAGCCAAGGAGTCGATCTTGGCTATCTTTTAATGCCACGACGTCACCGTCCTGAGGAGCACCAAAGGCCTTGAGAACTTCGCTCGAGTAGACCCAGTCATGCCCATGAAGAATCCGCGAGCGTGGTTTAATAACTAATCCTGCCATAAGGCGTGCGAACCTAAGAGGCGGGCGGGGGATGTCAACGTCCCAGCGGGATTGGCTGACGAATTAGGCTGTTTACGGGTTGGGTTCGTTGGGTTTTGGGAGAGGTTGTGCGGATAGTCGTTGCCCAAGTCGGCAAAGACAAATCAAGCCGAAGAAAGGGAACACAACCTGCTCCCAAATAGAAAAATGGCCCGCGAACTTTTTTACTCCACTATCGATTTTCTGATCAGGGCAATTGAAAGCAAAGGGATGGAGGTTCAATCGGCTGATGAAGAAACAAACATTCCACTTTTGGAAGCTCAGATCGTGCAGCTTCAGCGGCGCCTTCACTTGGAGTTTTGTTATCTTTCGATCGTGGCGGACGGCGATAGTCAGGCGCGGTAAGCATTTGCTTGCCGGCGGGTCTCGGGCCTTGCATTCGAGCGGACTTTTGGGCTTTGTTTAAGTCGTATGAAACTGATCTCTTGGAATGTCAATGGTATCCGTGCGGCTTTGAAAAAGGGACTTCCTGAATTCATCATCACCGAGGCTCCGGACATCGTTTGTTTTCAAGAAACGAAAGCTACGGCGGAGGACGTGGCAATTCCTCCGGAACTTGCCGATTACTTTGCCTTCTGGAACTCCGCGGAGAAAAAAGGTTATGCAGGAACGGCCATCTTCAGCCGAACTCAACCTCTCTCGGTGACTCTCGGAATCGGTGTTGTGCAACACGACCGAGAAGGACGGGTTATTACCGCCGAATATGAGGACTTTTTCCTGATTAATGTCTATGTGCCCAACTCTCAGCGTGAACTCGCTCGTCTCCCTTATCGGCAACAGTGGGACATCGATTTTTGTGCATACATTCAGCGACTCGGCACGATTAAGCCGGTGATTTGTTGCGGAGATTTGAATGTGGCGCACACCGCCTTGGATCTAGCGCGTCCCAAAGAAAATGCCAAAACGCACGGATTTACTCTCGAGGAGCGAGCGGGGTTTGATGCGTTCCTCCAGATTGGCCTGATCGACTCTTTCCGGGAGTTTGAAAGTGGTGGAGGGCATTACAGTTGGTGGAGCCATATGGGGGGAGCGAGGGCCCGCAATATTGGGTGGCGGATCGATTATTTTCTGTGCTCATCGGCACTTCGTCCGCGGATCGTCAGTGCGGGGATTCTCCCGCTGATCACTGGATCGGACCACTGCCCGATCACCCTTCAAATTCAGTAATCCTTCTCGTGTCTAGCGACTTGCGTTTGCTTTCTCCTCTAGTTCTTTCCTATTGTTAATCGATGAAAATTCTCGTTCTTGGTAGCGGTGGTCGTGAGCATGCCATTGTCTGGAAGCTCAGGCAGTCGCCCCGCGTTCAAAGTATTTTTTGTGCTCCTGGCAATGCGGGGATCGCTGATTTAGCGACGATCGTTCCTCTTCTCGTCAGCGACCACGCGGCTCTTCTGCAATTTGTTCAAGAGGAGCAAATTGATCTGACCATTGTTGGTCCCGATGAGGCGCTCGCGGCTGGCATCGTCGATCTTTTTCAGGCAGATGGGCAGAAGATTTTTGGCCCCACCCAAAGTGCGGCTCGCCTCGAATCATCGAAGATTTTTGCCAAAGAGTTCATGGAAAGGCATGGAATTCCTACGGCTCATTCAGGAAGCTTTTCTGAAAGTATTGAGGCCCAAAGCTTTTGTCGTGGAAAAACTTATCCGTTGGTCATTAAGGCTGACGGACTTGCCTTAGGGAAGGGTGTGATCATCGCTCAAAATCCTTGGGAGGCGGCTTTGGCCATCCACGAAATAATGGATGCCCGCAAGTTTGGTGAGGCTGGGAAGAGACTGCTCATTGAGGAATTTCTCAGTGGAGAAGAGTGCTCCATTCACGCTCTCGTCGATGGGAAAAACTATCAACTTTGGCCGAGTGCCCAAGATCACAAGCGGGCGCTGGATGGCAACCTAGGTCTGAATACCGGGGGAATGGGCACGTTTAGTCCAGTCTCCGGTCTCGTTACCCCAGCGATGGAGTCACGAATTCATCGGGAAATTCTTCAGCCCTTCATTGACGGTCTTGCAAAAGACAACATTGATTATCGGGGGATGCTTTTTCCTGGGCTGATGGTCACCGCTGACGGGCCTAAAGTACTGGAATTTAATTGTCGTTTTGGTGATCCAGAAACCCAAGTTCTCCTCGCTCGATTAGATGGGGATCTTCTGGAATTGCTTGAGGCAACGATTGATCGGCGGCTCGCGGATACTCGGCCTCAATGGAAGCCGGATGTCGCGGTCTGTGTGATTCTTGCTTCTGGCGGTTATCCGGAAAAGTATACCTCTGGCCTGGTCATTACTGGACTTAACGAAGTGCCTGTCGGCGCCACGGTTTTTCATGCAGGTACGCGCCGAGACGGCGATCAAATTGTCACCGCTGGGGGCCGGGTTCTAGGGGTAATGGCAACGGCCCCCGATCTCTTCGAGGCGAGGAGTAAGGCTTACGAGGCTGTCGATTTGATTGAATTTGAAGGTCGGCATTGTCGGCGAGACATTGCGGCGACTGATGGGAGAGACTATGCTCGTTCCACTTTATGAAATTTTTGGTGGTTTTGGCGTGGGGCGTTCTCTTGTTGACGGGCTTTGATGGAGCCTTCGCCGAGGTTGCGGCTTTACGGGCAGACTTGCCGATTGGTGCTAAAGTTTCAGCGCCGGGGAGCGGACGAGATTCGGTGGATTCGCTTTCCGAGGCTGAGCTAGATCAGATGCTTCGTTTGCTGAAAGAAAACTACCAAAAGCCAGCAGCGCTCTCGGACATTGAATTGAAGCGGGCCTTGATACAGGGGATCGTTCATCGGCTGGCTTCTGGGGCTGAGATTATCAAGGAATTGCCAACCCCCGCTGGGGACTTGAGGCCATTTCGTGCCGAAGTGCTCACTAATCGCATTGGCTATGTGCGACTGGGTTCGATCAATCCGACGAATCTCGGTTCACTCGATCTTGCCTTAGTTGATTTTCAGGCAAAGAAGATTGAGTCCTTGGTTCTGGATCTTCGGGCAACTCCACCAGGAATGGACTTCGCGTCTGTAGCCAATATTTGTCAGCGTTTCTGCCCGAAGGGCTTAGACCTTTTTTCGATTAAAAGATTGAATCAAAAAGACCAGATATTTTCCACAATCGCCGACCCAAGTTACCGAGGAATTCTCGCGCTTCTGGTTGATGGTAGCAACGCCGGGAGTTCCGAGATCATCGCCTCTGTTCTTCGGACTCATGCGAAGGCGATGATCATTGGAAGTTTAACGCAAGGCCAAATCGCTGAGTTTAATGATCTCCCGTTGATCGGCGGTAAATTTCTCCGTTTGGCTGTTGCGGAAGTCTGCTTGTCCGAAAAGTTGTGGATCTTTCCTCAGGGGATTAAGCCAGATATTCTGGTGGATGTTTCGCGGGAATTAACGATGGAGTTGCTCGAGAAGGAAATGGGAAATGGGGTCAGTGAGTGGGTTGTCGATATTGAGCGGCCGCGAATGAATGAAGCGTCGCTGGTTGCGGGAACCAATCCAGAACTTGACGCACTCCAGCTTGCCCAGAAAACGAAGCGGGAAAGACCAAAAGCTCCCTTGAGGGACGTTGCTCTGCAGCGAGCACTCGATTGTATGGTCGCTTTAAAGGTTTACGATAAAGGGCATCAAGACTAGTGCTGAGATTTAGTGAGTAAGGTTGTTTGGGTGAGTTTGCTTTTTTCGCCGACTCGAAATCTCCGAAGAGATTTGCTATGGGCATTGCATTGAAAAGTTCCGCGTTGCTGTCTCTACCTCTTGCACCGAGGCCAGAGCCTGACTATGTGTTTGTTTATGTCTGAACAAACCCTCTGGCGCGGTACTTCATCGCAGTTTAAAAATTTATGGCCATTTGTTTCGTGCATCCTTGTCGTGCCGATTCCTTGGGCGGTTTACCGGTGGTTAGAGGTAAAATCGACGGTGTTTGAGCTGACGACTGAGCGGCTGATTACGGAGCGGGGTATTTTGAGTAAAACAAAGGACTCACTTGAGCTCTACCGAGTGAGAGACTTGCAAGTCACTCAGCCGGTGAGCCTCCGATTGTTTGGGTTGGAAAATATTCATCTCATTACCACGGATAGCGTGACGCCTTCGGTGATCATTGAAAGCGTTCCGAAAAGTCTCAAGTTGGGTGATTTACTTCGGACGCAAGTGGAGGAAACGCGGATGGCAAAGCGGGTCCGAACGGTTGATGTTGAGGATGGATCGGTGGATTCGGATGGCCATTCTCACTAAAATGAAGGCAAAATTTTTTGACAAAGATGAAGGGGGATCGGGGGTGATTCCGAGTCGCGATCAAGTTCAGACCAGCGATACATGGGATCTTACCCAGCTCTTTCTTACTCCAAATGATTGGCTGGTTAGCTATGAAAAAGTTCAGGTTGATTACTTATCTATCTCTCAGTGGAGGGGGAGGGTTGGCGAATCGGCGGCCACTTTGCGGGCGGTTTTGGAATTGGATCGGGATCTGAGTTTGCGAATTGAGCGACTCGGGCATTATGCCAGCCTGCTCACCTCCGGTGATAGTGCGAACGCCGAGCACCTCGCCCGCGAGGCCCAGTTGGAAAATCTTCTGACTCGCATTGGTGAGGCGACCGCTTTTGTGGGGCCTGAAATTCAAGCGATCGACGACCTGACTTTCGCGGCACTTCTCCAGGATGTGCATCTTGCGGAGTGGTGGGTCACCTTGCGAAAGCAACGGCGCTTTCGGTCGCATACTTTGACGGCAAACGAGGAGAGGTTGCTCGCCCTCGGATCAAGTGCTCTCCGCGGGCATGGGGAAACTTTTTCGCAGCTCACCGATGTCGACTTGGTCTTTGGCAAGCTCACGGATGAAAACGGAGAGGTGCGAGAGCTTAGCCAAAGCAGTTATTCGTCTTTTCTGGTGAGGCGTGATCCGACCGTTCGGGAGCGCGCATTTCAAACATTCTATGCGGAGTTCGATGCTCATAAATTTACGCTCGCATCGACCTTGGCAAACTCAGTCAAGGCGGATGTTTTTTATGCTCGTGCTCGGAACTATTCCAGTGCTCGCGAGGCCGCTCTTTTTGCCGATGATATCCCAGTTTGCGTTTACGATAATCTCATAAAAACTGTTCGTGAACATCTCCCGGCCCTCCACCGCTACTACGGGTTGCGCCGTCGTCTGCTTGGACTAAATGAGATTCATCAGTTCGACACTTATGTCCCGATTGTGGATAAGGTGGCGACCGATCTTTCTTGGGATGCCGCTTGTGACCAAGTGCTTGCGGCCCTGCAGCCACTGGGTGAAGAATATGTGTCGACCTTGGAGGGTGGTCTCCGCGGACGTTGGTGTGATCGCTACGAAAACAAGGGGAAGCGGAGTGGGGCATTTAGTTCCTCAAGCTATGGCAATCCTCCCTTCATTTTAATGAACTATCAGCGGGATGTTTTCTCTGATGTCTACACGCTGGCCCACGAGGCGGGACATTCGATGCACACTTGGTATGCTCAGCGCACGCAGTCTTACCAAGATCATCACTACCCGATTTTTCTTGCGGAGGTGGCGAGCACATTCAATGAAGAGCTCTTAACCCATCATCTTCTTGAGGCGACAACCGACCGGCGGATGCGCGCTTATTTGGTGAATCGTCAAATCGACGATCTTCGCGGGACGCTCTACCGCCAGACGATGTTCGCGGAGTTTGAAAAAATCGTCCATGCGATGGAGGAGGCTGGGGAGCCTCTTACTTTAGAAAGCTTTCGGTCCACCTACCGTGGATTGCTTGATGCGTACTTCGGTCCCGAGTTTGTCATCGATCGGGAACTCGAGTTGGAGTGCCTTCGGATCCCGCATTTTTATCGAGGATTTTACGTCTATAAGTATGCCACGGGAATTAGTGCGGCTGTCGCGTTATCGCAGAAGGTTTTGGCTGGAGGAAGCGTCGATCGCTATTTGAACTTCCTTCGCTCTGGTGGCGTTGAGATGCCGCTGCCAACCCTCGTGGCCGCTGGGGTAGATATGTCAACTTCGGATCCAATTGCTTCCGCCCTAGATCTTTTCAGTCAGCGCGTGAGCGAGTTGGAAGAACTGCTCAGCGAATGATCGAAAGCTACGGGCGAATTTTTACGACCATCCAAGGGTATTCTGAGCTTGGGATGTATGACGACGCGCTTGCTGAATTTGATAATCTTCCAACAGAGCCTCGCGGAAGCCTCGCGGCTCTGGAAATGCGAGTGATGATCCTCATTCAAGCGAAGCGCTGGGAGGTTGCGCTCCAGTTGAGTCAAGAGATTTCTGGTGCCTTTCCTCAGAAGCCCGTGGGGTTTATTCACGCCGCCTTCTGTCTGCATGAACTTCAGCGAACTGAAGAAGCTCGAGACACCTTGATCCATGGGCCCGAGTCGCTCCACACGGAATCCTCTTTCCACTATAACCTCGCCTGTTACGAGTGCGTTCTTGGCCATACTGAAGTCGCTCGACTGCACCTTGAGCGGGGCATTTCTATCGATAAGAAGTTGCGCGGACTTGCTTTGCACGATCCTGACCTCGCCAATCTCCGCCTTTGAAATCGCTGCGCGCCCGGCGTCGATCTGCTTTGCCAATCCTGGTTTGGGAATTTTTTTAAAGATTCCCTTTGTGTTCTCCAGTGAATTCGATTACACCTTCTGCCCATTTTCGACAGCAACACTTACGCACCTAAAATTTAGCACTTAATTTATGTCTACTGAACTGATGACGGAACTTCTTGAGGCTGGGGTCCACTTTGGTCACCAAACCAAGCGATGGAACCCCAAAATGAAACCCTTCATTTTCGAGGAGCGCAACGCCATTTACATCATTAACCTCGGCAAGACTGTCGAGCAACTCGAGGAAGCAGAAAAGTTTCTTAGCGATGTGGCGAGTCGTCGGGGGAAAGTGCTTTTTGTGGGATGTAAAAAGCAGGCCCAAGAAGCGATCAAGGAAGCGGCCCTCGCTTGCGGGCAGTTTTATGTGAACCAGCGTTGGTTGGGAGGAACTTTGACCAATCTGGCAACGATTCGTAAAAGCATTGCTCGGATGAAGTACATCGAGGACTTGGAAAAAAAGCCCGAGTACTCAAAAATGGGCAAACAAGAAATTTCGGCGGTGAAGCGCGAGGGTGAAAAGCTTAAGCGCAACCTCGAAG
The DNA here is from genome assembly GCA_037142835.1 of Verrucomicrobiota bacterium. GTDB lineage: Bacteria > Verrucomicrobiota > Verrucomicrobiia > Chthoniobacterales > Chthoniobacteraceae > Chthoniobacter. The sequence goes on along the minus strand of JBAWZW010000001.1, from coordinate 32,277 downwards.
GCATTCGCGACATGGAAAAATATCCAGACGCCATTGTGATCATCGATACAATGCGCGAAGGGATCGCGGTCGCTGAGGCCAATCGTCTCAACATTCCAGTGGTCGCGATTGTGGATACCAACGCTAATCCCGATCTGATCAAGTACCCGATCGCGGGTAACGATGACGCTATTCGTGCCATCCGGATTGTTCTGCAAAAACTTGTGGACGCTATCGTGAAGACCAACACGGGCCGAAGCAAAAAAGATCAAGAAGCCCTTGCGGCTGTCTCTGAATAATTTAACCTCGAAAAATCCTTTCCGGAGAGACGAGGGCCAAGAGCTCTCGTCTCTTCGTTTTTCTAAACAACCCTCTTTTAACTAACTATGAGCTCTGCAAATCTGATCGACGCCCAAACTGTCAAAACCCTTCGCGAAAAAACCAATGCTGGTTTAATGGAATGTAAACGTGCCCTTATCGAAACGAATGGAGACCTTGAGGCCGCGGTGGATGTTCTCCGGAAAAAGGGCGTGGCGAGTGCCGCGAAAAAAGCGGACCGCGAGGCGAAGGATGGCGTAATCGCCCAAGCAATCCTTTCTGGTTCAAAGGTCGGAGTCATTGTGGAAGTCAATTGCGAAACGGATTTTGTGGCAAAGAATGACCTCTTTAAAAGTTTCACTGACGAGATTGCCAAAAAAATTGCTGAAGAGCCTGGCGCTGAATTTGAAAGCGACCGCGTGGCGGCCGTCCAGAAAATCGGGGAGAATGTGCGAATTCGTCGAAGTGCAAGGATTGAGGTGACGGGAAACGGATCCTTGGCGGCTTATATCCACACGGGAGGAAAGGTGGGGGTTTTAGTAGAAGTTGGCGCGGAAAAAGATGCGACAGCCACAAGCGAAGAGTTCAAGCAGTTGCTTCGGGACATTACCCTTCAAATTGCGGCGGCAAATCCTGTGTGTGTGGATCGAACTCAAGTTCCTTCCGCGCTGGCGGCGCGTGAGCGGGCTATCTACCGCGACCAGGTTCCTCCGGGAAAGACCGAGCAAATGGTTGAGGCGATCATCGAGGGAAAAATGAATAAGTTTTACAGCGGGGCTTGTCTGATTGACCAAGCATTTATCAAGAACCCCGATCAGACGATTGCCCAGTTGGTGGCCACGAAAAGCAAAGAGCTGGGAGATACGCTGGTTGTCCGACGATTTATCCGTTACATGGTCGGAGAAGAAATTGTCGACTGATTTTTCTTCCTCAAAATTCAATGGGGTTAGTCTCAAGGGTTTTTGCCAGATCACATTAGTCGATTTGGCTTGGGGAGTGGAGAGTCGTGACAAAAGTTTCATTGATTAGGTCTGATCTACGGTTAAGTTTCCCGACAGATGTTTAACGAGGACACGATCCAATATGCGATCGACAGCACTGAAGTGGTTGTAGCGCCTCGGGGGAAGATTGCGACTTTTGGAGACACGCGATTTCGATTCTATCTAGTATCTGAGTTGATGGATCGGGTGGATCAAGTGCGAGTTCGCACGGGTCATATGCATGCAGTTCGGCCGCAATTGATCACGCCTGGTCATCTTCAGAAACTTCTTTTGGAAGGGTTTAGCGAATCTGCAGGGGGGTTTGCTGATTGGATAAAACTGTATGCTCCTCAACTGGTGGCGCTGAAGTATGGATTTCGGTTTTCGAAGACCGACATTTCAGACCAAGTGCATCAAGGATCGATTACCTCGGTTCTTGGACGATTGCGTGAGGAGGTCGATCGCGAAGAGGATCCTCTCAGTGCGATTATTCAAGGAGTTGATGAGGGTTGGGAGATCTGTCTTTTAAAATTTGCCGCAGATCTGATCGAGGACTCCTCGGGAGGGAATTTTGGAGATTTTAAAAGTCGCGGACTGCTTTGAATCCATTGAAAATTCAGCATCTTTGATGAATCCACCCCTGGTACATTTTCGCATCTCATTGACCAGCAATCTTGTGGAGCAGTGAAAGTTCTTTTTCTTATTGTGCTCGCGCTGGCGATTCTTGGTACGGGAAGCTATTTCACTTATGAGATGTTTGTTCGCCCGAAACTCGCGTTGCAACATGAGAAGTCACAACTGCCTCCCCCACCTCCACCCGATCCGACCCTGATCGAATACGCGAGGGTGCAATCGGTCCTGCAGTTAGGCAATTTTTTAGAGTCACGAATTGCGTTGGCCGACTTTGTCGGGAGGTATCCTGATTCCAGTAAAGTCGATGACGCGAAAGAACAATTAGGCAAAATTAATATTGAGATATTTCTCTCTAGTCGTTCGGCGCCGGAAAAAGCGGTTTATGTGGTTCGTCCTGGTGATGTCCTGACCCGAGTTGCGGCCAAACTTAAGGTGACCCCCGAGTTGCTGATGAGGGCAAACAATTTGCATCAGATTATGCTGAGAACGGGACAAAGACTGGCGATTTCTCCGGCGGATTTTTCCGTGAAGATTAATCGGAAAAAGGAACTCGTGACTCTTTATAACCAAGGTCGGTTTTTTAAGCAGTACCCGATTCACGCTTGGACGAACTCCATGAACAAGGGAGGTCACCCCGCTATTCCGCACCAAAAGCAAGTTGGGAAGGTCCGGGACAAAGTTGCTTTGGTCGCCGGTCATCGGGTTACTTTTACGGATAAGTCATACTGGGATGCGAAATTTTGGATCGAAACTACGCTGACAGGGTGTACCCTCTATCCTGATCCAGACGAGAATGCCAAGGACGCTCCCAATGCCAAGCCAACCAACGGGGGGATTTCTCTCGCTCCTGCGGATTTGACTGAACTTGGTGCCTTGCTCAGTAAGGACGATCCCGTCACCCTTGATTAAACTGCTATGAAACTGCTTCCTTTGGAATTTGAAAAACCGATCATTGAATTGGAGGAAAAACTTGCTGATTTAAAAAAGCATACTCGGGCCAATGACATCAATTTTGATGCGGAGGTCCTGCGGATGGAGGAGAAAATTCAAGAAACGAAACGGGTTATTTACGAAAATCTTACGGCTTGGCAGCGTGTGCAGATCGCTCGGCATCCCGCTCGCCCGTTTACCCTTGATTACTTGCAACTCTCTTTTACGCATTTTCTGGAAGTGCACGGAGACAGGTTATTTGCCGAAGATCGCGCCATGCCAGGTGGCTTCGCCCAAATGGGTGGCCGCAAGTGCGTGGTCATCGGGCATCAAAAAGGCCGCGAGTTAAAAGAAAATCTGAAAAGAAATTTTGGGTGTGCCAATCCTGAGGGATATCGTAAGGCGCTCCGCCTGATGCGCCTTGCGGAAAAGTTTCGCCTTCCATTTGTCTCCTTAATCGATACGCCCGGGGCCTATCCGGGATTAGGTTCGGAAGAGCGACATATCTCTGAAGCCATCGCGGTGAATCTTCGCGAAATGATGATCCTGCGCACGCCGACCGTTGCCGTGGTGATTGGGGAGGGGGGAAGCGGTGGGGCATTGGGGATCGCGGTGGCTGATCGTGTCTTGATGCTCGAAAACTCTTACTACTCGGTGATCTCGCCAGAGGGCTGTGCGGCGATCTTGTGGAAGCACCGCAAGCACGCGCCGGAGGCGGCGGCGGCGCTTAAACTAACGGCGAGCGATCTCCTCGAGATGGGGTTGATTGATGGTGTTGTGCCAGAGCCGATGGGAGGAGCCCATCAGAACCATTCTTCGGCGATCACTAACCTGAGAACTGCGGTGAGTGCGCAACTTGACGAGTTGACGAAGATGCCGCTCGATCAACTTCTCGCGGAGCGCTATGCGAAGTTTCGTCGAGTTGGGGAGTTTGCGGGGGACATTTAACTAATGGCCTCAGTTCACCGGCGGGCGGCTGGGGTAGATTTGGGGAGAAAGGAGGAGGCTGGCTTTGATCTCGGGGGCGGGGATGGATTTATTCTGAATACTCTGCCCAAGAGCTACTGGTTTCCCAGAGGCGGACCTTGATGACTGCCAAATTTTTTTGAATGGGGTATTGAGGGGAGGGATGAGTTTGATACTCGTCGAGGCGGACTTTGAAAAAGTCGTAGATGGTTTTCGCGAGGAGTTCGGTGGTGGGGTCGGCTTGATGAAAGCCAATGACCCGATCACCGTAAGCCGCTTTCAAAGTGGGATAAATCGGATCATCCGTGTTGATGCACATGGCGTGATCATATTGATCGAGAAACTCGCCCATGAGTAGCTTGATGACTTTGAAGTCGCAGACCATTTGATGGGAGTCGAGTTCGGGTGATTGGAGGGTGAACTCGACTTTTCGAGAATGCCCATGGGGGAAGCGACATTTATCGGGGTGCTTGGATAGCATGTGCCCGTTTTCAATTTCGAAGGTTTTACAGATGCGATACGGCACGGAAGAGGAGTGAGGGTTAAGTGCCCCGGGTATTGCCGAAAAGTTCGACATGGAGACGTTGACAATATCGGTAGCCCTTTTCTTTACAGAGAGCGATGAGGAAGGCGTCGCGTGATCGAAGGGTGGTTAGGTCCACGCCTTGAGGCATCAATTGAACTTGATGGGGATGAATGGGGGTGCCGATGTTGCGAATGAGGTCTTCCAGTTCGGGCAAATCGTCCGCTTGCTCAACCACAAATTTGAGCTGAAAATGGTAATTATCGATCCATTGGCGAAGAATTTCTGGTTGGAGTCGGTTGATCTCGTGTCGATCTCGCCATCCCTTTTCGATTTCTCCTTCCTGTGGTTGGGAGTTGCGAAGTTTCGGGCTAAGTGAGGCGAGATCGCAGGCGATGCCTTGGGGGGCGATGGTTCCTGCGGTTTCGATGGTGAGATGTTTTTTGTTTTCTCGGAGTCGACTGGCGAGGAGGTGGATCTCTTTGGCGACCATCGGTTCGCCACCAGTGAGAACCACGTGAGAGGACGGGAAGCGGAGAACCTCCTCAAGGATTTTGTCGACACTCATCTCTGTTCCCTCAGGGCGCCAAGAGGCGTAGGGCGTGTCGCACCATCGACACCGCAGATTGCATCCGGAAGTTCGGATAAACACCGATGGAACGCCGGTCAATTCGCCTTCTCCTTGAATGGAGTAGAAGATTTCCGAAATGAGCATTGGTCAGGTTTCGGGTGGTTTACTGGGGAGGGGCGCGGTGCTTGCGTAGGCGGTGGGATCATTTAGACCGGCGAGGGTGAAGGCTTCGCGTCGCTCGACACAGGTTCCGCAAGTGCCACAATGAATTTCCTGTCCTTTATAGCAGGACCAAGTCTGAGAAAAGTTGACGCCGAGAGTCTGTCCAAGGGTGGCGATTTGGGCTTTGGAGAGATGAATCAAGGGGCGGAGGAGGGCGATTTTGGCGTAGGTGCCGAGGCTGAGGGCATCGCCCATGGCTTGCATAAAGTCCTCGCGGCAATCTGGGTAGATTGCATGGTCGCCGGAGTGAGCGGCGATGATCAGACCTGTGGCTCCGAGGCTTTCGGCGTAGCCAGCGGCGATGGAAAGAAGGATGCCGTTGCGAAAGGGCACGACCGTCTGTTTCATGGAAAGTTCTTCGTAATGGCCGTCGGGAATTTCTCCGCCTTTTTGCAGGAGGTCAGAGGAGAAAAGTTGATTGATAAAGGGCAGATGGATGACTTGGTGGGGGATGCTCAGGCGATCGGCGTGGAGTTTTGCGAAGGGAATTTCGAGGGAATTATGTTTGGAGCCGTAGTCGAAGCTGACGGCGGCGACGACATCACTTTCGAGGTGTGCGTGATAGAGTGCGACCACGGAATCCATTCCCCCGCTTACTAAAGCAACGACCTTCGCCCGGCTCATGGGCGGGAGGATTTGATGGATTTTGGTTTGAGGCGTTTGGAAGTGGGGGAGGGTGAGGTTGGGGAGGGGTACTCAGCGTCGACAGTTACGCCGATTCCGCCACGCGGGGCGAATTCGCCATGCACGAAAGCGTGGCGGGGTTGGCAAGCGGTGACGAGATCATCGAGGATTTGGTTGACGATCGACTCGTTGAACGCTCGGGTATTTCGGAAGGAGGCGAGGTAAAATTTCAGAGACTTGGTTTCGATACAAAGCTTGTCGGGAATATATTCGATGCGGATTTTTGCGAAGTCTGGTTGGCCTGTGACTGGGCACATGGAAGTGAACTCCCCGCAGTCGAAAGTGATCCAGTAGTCGCGCTTGGCGCTTTCGTTTTGGAAAGTTTCGAGGGTGGTGGACTTGGGTTCTTCAGGGAAGTTCGCAGTCTGACCGAGGAGAGAGAGGCGGGAATATTTCTGAGGCGTGGTCACGATGTGGAGTGGGCGATGTTCGGCGGAGCGGGTCAGTTATTGGGCGGTTGAAGACGGCGACTGGCGGGAGTCTTCTAGACGATTGGAAGTTGGAACAGGGAGTGAGCGGATGGAGAAACAGTCGAAGCGAACTAGCCTTCGATGGTGTTCATTTCTACTGGTTCCACCTTGATTCCGAGTTCTTCCAGCCAAGCAATGGATCGTTTGATTTCTTCTCGTTCGCCTTCAAGGGAGAGGGAGACGATGCCAATTTCATCGGTCACGCTGGTTTGGCGAATGTTGGTGATCACGGGAAATTTTTGACCTAGTTCCCAAAGGACTGGTCGGGTGACGAGTTTAGTTGGGAACATCAGCCAGAGGCGTTGTTTTTCGTTCATAAAATGCTGAGGATGAAATAGTAAACTTGGCTGGGATGGGTTGGGCGAAGATGGGCAGATTAGCCTCCGGCGATGGCGGGAACGATGCTGATTTCGTCGTTTTCGTTGACGGGGGTGGCTTTCTCTTGCAAAAAGCGAATGTCTTCCCCGTTGACGTAGATATTAACGAAGCGGCGAACATTTCCCGATTCATCGCAGACGCGATCTTTTAATCCGGGGAAGGCTTTATCGAGGTTATCGATTAAGGTGCCGATATCGGCTCCCGCGGCGCTGACCTCTTCGAGGTCATTGGTTAGCCTGCGGAGTGGAGTAGGAATGAGGACGGTAGGCATTGGGATGATGGAGAGTGAAGGGGCAGGGATTTGACTCGGGTGTGAGGAAAGGGTCAAGCGAGGACGGAGTCTTTATGATAAACTTGCTCCTCAAATTCTCGGAGGCTGGGCTTGATGATGCGAGGCGTTCCACACTTTCCGATAATCGCTTCTTGGGTTTTTAGTCCGTGGCCTGTGATGCAGAGAACGGCGCTGCCATCGCGGGGAATTTTTCCAGTTTCGATCAATTTTTTCGCGCAGGAGACGGTGACACCGCCGGCAGTTTCTGAGAAAATGCCTTCGCATTCGGCGAGCAGGCGGATGCCCTCGACGACCTCTTCGTCGGTGCAATCTTCTGCGGTGCCTGAGGTCTGGCGCATGGCGTGGATCGCATAATAGCCGTCGGCGGGCGTGCCGATGGCGAGGGATTTTACGATGGTTTCGGGTTTGGGCACAGGTTTGACGATATCGGTTCCGAGCTTCATGGCGTGGGCGATGGGAGCGCAACCGGTTGCTTGGGCACCATAGACGGAGAAAGGGGTATTTTCGACTAAGCCGAGGCGCGCGAATTCGCCATAGGCTTTGTGGATTTTGGTGAGTAAAGAGCCAGAGGCCATTGGGGCGACGGTGTGGGTGGGGATGCGCCAGCCGAGTTGCTCACAGATTTCGTAGCCCATGGATTTTGAGCCTTCGGCATAATAAGGGCGGAGATTGATATTGACGAAGCCCCAGCCATATTTTCCCGCGATTTCTGAGCAGAGGCGGTTGACTTGGTCGTAGGCACCGTGAATGGAGATGACGTTGGTTCCGTAGACGAGCGAGCCGAGGACTTTGCCTTGTTCGAGATCGGCGGGGATGAGGACATAGCTTTTTAAGCCTGCGCTGGCGGCGTTGGCGGCGACGGAGTTGGCGAGGTTTCCGGTGGAGGCGCAGGCGACTACTTTGAATCCGAGTTCGCAAGCTCGGCTGAGGGCGACGGAAACGACCCGATCTTTAAAGGAAAGGGTGGGGTAGTTTACGGTGTCATTTTTGACATAGAGTTCGCGAATGCCGAGGGCTTTGGCTAAACGATCTGCTTTGACCAAGGGGGTGAAGCCGACTTGGGTGCCGACGGTGGGTTCGCCATCGATGGGGAGAAGTTCGCGATAGCGCCACATGGTTTGTGGGCGACTTTCGATGACTGCGCGAGTGAGTACGGATCGAATGGCATCGTAGTCGTAGGCGGCTTCGAGGGGGCCGAAGTCGAAGTCGCAGACATGAATGGCTTGCTTTGGATAAGTTCGGCCGCATTCGCGGCATTTGAGATTGATGAAGAAGGGCGATGTTTTGTCCATAAGTCGTGATGTTTTCATCAAGAATCTGAGCGATTGCATGGCGACGAGGACAAAGATTTTCGATGGTTTTCGAAAATCTCTTCTCATCTTTTCCGCGGGCGCTTGCGCGTTTGCGGCTGGATTTGGCACCTGGTCCCTAACGCTTACGCATTAGGCGGTTGCCGTGACTTCACTGGGCCAGTCCCTCGGTCACTCTTGATGAAAGTGATATGAAAATAGGATGGGTGTGGATTGGCGTCAACGGATTTTTCTGGTGACGGTGTTTTTGGGCTATGGAGACAAAAATCGGGACATTTAACTGGAGGGGGGAAATGATTTTTGGGCGGTTGGGCTTGATCTTGCTCTGGAGACCTCAAGACTGCTAATCGTTGGCGGTTCATTTTCATCGACCCCTTTAATCATTATGCAATCATCTTCCGCCTCCACCGCCCCATCGTTGCTTCATCCTCGAACAATTGGGTGGTTTGGAACCACGGCGGTGGCGATGGGGGGAATCAATCAAAGTCTCTTTCTGATCGGGGCACTTTTTATCGGGCAAGGGGCGATTCCGGGACAAGGGAGTGCTGCGGTGGTCCTCTTGGCGATTGGGTTGCTTTTGAGTTGGGCGGCGACGCCAGGATGGACGGAACTGATTTTGATGTATCCCAACCGGGTTGGGGGAATTGCCGCGACATGTGCGGAGGCTTTTCGTCCTTACAGTCCAGTTTTGGCGAACCTGACGGGGGTTTGTTATTGGTGGGGATGGGTGCCAACGTGTGGGTTGACTGCGACTCTGGCCTCGACGGCGTTGATTAACTGGTGCCTGCCAGTCATGCCTGATTACGCACCGAAGGTGTTGGCTTCGGGGATCGTGATTCTTTTTGCGGCGGTTAATTTATGCGGGGTCAAATGGGTGATGCGCCTTGCGATGCCCGTGGCGACGGCGGCGGCTGCGCTGGCTTTTTGCTCGGCGATTCTTCCGATGACCAATGGTTTGGTGGATTGGCATCAGGCCTTTAGCTTTCATTTGACCGTGCCCTTTCCTGGTTGGTTTGGCCAAGTCACCAGCGTGATGGCTGGGCTCTATTTGATTGGCTTCGCGGCACCCGCCTTTGAGCAGGCCACTTCGCATGTTGGTGAAACCATCGATCCCAACCGGAATGTTCCGCGCGCGGTTTTTGCGAGTGCTGGTCTGGCTTCGCTCTATTTTATCATTCTGCCGATTATTTGGCTGGGTGCACTTGGACCTGAGGAACTTGGCAAAGATCTTGCCGACGTCCTTGGGCCCACTTTCGCTCCGCTTTTTGGGGCTTCGGCGAAGGCGGCGGCGGCGTGGTTCATGATCTTTAACATGCTCCACGGTTGTTTGGCGCCCTTGGCTGGAGCGGCGAGAACCCTTGCGCAGCTTGCTGAGGATGGGTTACTTCCCGAGTCGCTGGCGAAGCGGTCGAAGACGGATGCCCCGTGGGTCGCCACCGTCTCCACTGGGGTGATGGCAATCGTCTTTTTGTGGATTGGCAATCCCATCTGGCTGATCGCCGCAGCCAATCTGACCTACCTAATCGGGATCGCCCTTCCGAGCGTGGCGGTCTGGCTCCTGCGCCGCAACGAACCCACCCTTGCGCGCCCTTATCGTGCGCCGCGGGGGACGATCTGGCTGGGACTGCTTGCGGCGGGTGCGTGGGGTTTGACGGCCATCCTCGGCTTCGAGCAGTTTGGTTTAACGACGGTGCTGATTGGCATCTCTTTTGCGTACTCTGGGGCAGCGCTTTACGCTTGGCGGAAGTTTATGGATCGGAGGAAAGCGGGGTTGCCGGGAATCGCCCGAACCCTCCACCTGAAGCTCACGGGGGCGATGCTTTTGGTTCTGGTGCTCGACGCTGGCGGTTATCTGATCGCGGTGGGCAATGTTCCTACCGAAAACAGCGCGTTGATTTCTCTCCTTCAGGACATTTTTGTGGTTGTTGCGCTTTTGACGATTGCGGTGGGGTTAATTCTTCCGGGGATGATTGCTCACTCCGCGGTTGAGGTTTCGAAGGCGGCGAATCTTCTGGTTGCGGGCACTTTGAAAGATTTTACCAAAGCGATGCAGGCCTTGGCGGCGGGTGATCTTGATGGTGCGCACGCAGAGTTTGATACCGTGCCAGTGAAGGTTTATTCGAGGGACGAAGTTGGGGATATGGCGATCAATTTCAACCGGTTGCAAGCGGAGGTTGGTCGGGCGGCTGAGGGGCTCGCTGGAGCGAGGGAAGGACTGTATCAATCGCGACAAAGTTTGACGGGGACGAACAAGCAGCTCACTGAGGAACTCGCTGGTCGTCTTCGTGCTGAGCTTGAGCTTCAAGCTTCGGTACGGGACAAGGTCGCCCTTCTCAAAGAGGTGCATCATCGGGTAAAAAATAACCTGCAGATCATCTACAGTTTGCTTCGGCTTGAAACGGGACGCTGTGTCAATTTGGAGACCAAAGTTGCCTTGCAGGATATGCAGGGAAGGATTCGTTCGATGTCTCTTTTGCATGAATTGCTATATCGCTCTGGAACTTTTGCCAAAGTGGATTTGGGTGACTATTTAAAAAAACTTGCGACCGAGTCCTTTCGGAGCCTGGTGGATTCGTCCAGCAGAGTGACATTGCATCTTGAGGTGTGTGCGGTTGATGCCCCGATGGATCAGGCGATTTCCTGCGGGCTATTTATGAACGAGTTGCTCTCGAATTGCCTGAAGCACGGCTTTCCCAATGATCGGCCAGGTGAGGTTCGGATCACCCTGCAGAAAGGGAAGAATCCCCAAGAGTTCCAGATTGGAGTTAGGGACAACGGGATCGGGCTGCCCGCCGACTTTGATGAAAAGCGCGGGCATTCATTGGGACATCAACTGGTCTCCGATCTCGCCCTTCAGCTCGGTGGGACGGCGGTCATCGAGCCCGGTCCGGGAGCTGCTTTTAGCCTGACTTTTTCAGTGGAGACGTCCCTCTTGCCGATTGAGAATTGAGCGTGGCAACTTCTTTTTCTGCCGATCGCTTAGCGTCTTGCCAATCTCCCGCAGCTTTTTAAATTGCTGACTATGCCATCTTCGCTTTCCAAGCCGAAAATTCTCGTCGTTGAGGATGAAGTGATTGTCGCTCGAGATATTCAACAGCAGTTGATTGAGCTCGGATATTTACCTGTGGGTCACGCCACTCGGGGAGATCAAGCCATCGCTCTCGCGGAAGAACTGCAACCCGACATGATTTTGATGGATATTCAATTAGCGGGATCCATGGATGGGATTGAGGCCGCTACGGAAATCCGCAATCGCTTTGGTTTGCCGGTGGTTTTTCTGACGGCTTTTGCTGAGGCCGACACCTTGGCGCGTGCCAAGCTAGCCACGCCCTATGGCTATGTTCTCAAGCCATTTAGTGGTCGCGAGCTTCAGACGGTCATTGAGATGGCTCAGTTCAAGCATCTGGCGGAGATGAGTTTAAAAAAGTCTGAGGATCGTTTGAATTTGGTGATCCAAGCATCTCAGGATGGGGTCTGGGATCGTGATTTGATTAAAAATGAGGTTTTTTATTCGGACTTCTGGTTTTCGATGCTCGGCTATGCACCTGGCCAACTGACAGTTACCGCCGATCTTTGGTCAGAACTGACCCATCCCGATGATCGCGAGCGGGTGAGTCGCTTAATGAAGGGGTTTTTAGCTAGCGATCTTAATTGCTACGAATTTGAGCATCGGCTCCGCCATCGGGCTGGTCACTATGTGCCGATTTTCTCACGGGGTTGGATTGTTCGGGATCATCAAAAGCGAGCGGTGCGAGTGGTGGGGACGAATACGGATCTTACCGAACGGCGGAAAAATGAATCCGCGATGCGCTTGAACGACTTGGCTTTGCGATCGATTTCGCAAGGGGTATTAGTTTGCAATGCGGATCGTCTGATCGTCTCGGTGAATCCGGCATTTTGCACGATGACCGGCTACGACGAGGCGGAAGTTTTGGGGCGCAACTGTGCGTTCCTTCAGGGGCCGTTGACCGATCAAGAAACGATTGAAGCGCTCCGGAATTCTTTTCGAACTAGGGTTCCATTTGCAGGAGAGATTCTGAACTATCGAAAGAACGGGCAAAGTTTTTGGAATGACCTGAGTGTGTCGCTGCTCCACGATGAAAACGGTCAGATTATTTTCTATGTGGGAGTGACCCGAGATATTACCGATCGGAAGATGACTGAGCGTGCTTTGCGCGAGAGCGACGTGCGGTACCAAGCGGTCGTGGATACTGCTTTGGACGCGGTGATCGGGATGGATATTAGAGGTCAGATTACGAATTGGAATTTGCAAGCGGAGACCATCTTTGGGTGGAAAAAAAGTGAGGCCTGTGGGCGGTCTCTCGCCGACTTGATCATTCCAGAGCAGTATCGGCGAGGGCACGCGGAGGGGATGAAACGTTACTTATCAACGGGGATCGGACCGGTTTTGAATAAGCGCCTCGAGTTATCGGCTTTACGAAAAAGTGGGGAGGAGTTTCCCGTGGAGTTGGCCATCACTCCGGTTCAGACGGGAGGGGAAATTTTCTTTAGCGCATTCATGCGGGATATCACCGAGTCCAAGGCTGCGGAGAAAGTCTTAAGAGAGAGCGAGGAGCGTTTCCGGGAACTGGCAGAAAACATTCGGGAAGTCTTTTGGGTGACGGATTCGGCGAAGGAGCAGATGGTATATGTCAGTCCTGCTTTTGAAATAATCTGGGGGCGAACCTGTGCCAGTCTCTATGCTTCGCCGCAATCTTGGTTGGAGGCGATTCATCCCGAGGACCTGGAAGCGGTCAAGCAATCGTCGGTATCTCAGGCTGAAGGAAACTACGACATTGTCTACCGGATCATCCGCCCAGACGGGGGAATCCGTTGGATCCACGACCGAGCGTTTCCCGTTCGGAATAGCAGTGGAGAGGTGGTGCGAGTCGTTGGAACGGCGGAAGACATTACCGAACGCCATCAACTGGAGGAAAAGTTCCGGCAATCGCAAAAGATGGAGGCGTTTGGGCAATTAGCGGGCGGGGTAGCGCATGATTTTAATAATATGCTCACGGTGATTCTTGGGAATACCGAGTTACTCCAGCTTGGGCAAGTCAGTCCCCAGCAACAGCATCTCCTTGAGGAGATTGCCAAGGCGAGTGAACGTGCGAGCAATTTGACCCGGCAATTACTGACTTTTAGCCGACAACAACCTCTGCGGTTTCAGTCTATCGATCTGAATGAAGTGGTGGTCGGAATGGTGAAAATGCTTCGCCGACTGATTCCGGAAGCGGTCACGATTCAGACGCGGTTGTTGCCTGAGAGTATGCTGATCCAAGCGGATCGAGGAATGGTGGAACAAGTGCTTCTCAATTTGGCGGTCAATGCGCGCGACGCGATGACGAATGGGGGAGAGATTACCCTCACATTAAAGGCGGTGAAAATTTTGGAGACGGAAGCGGTGCAAAGCCCTAGCCGTATGGGAGATTTTATTCGATTGAGCGTTCAAGATAACGGAAGCGGAATCGCGCCAGAGCATGTGAAGCGAATTTTTGAGCCTTTTTTTACGACGAAAGATATCGGTAAAGGCACGGGATTAGGCTTGGCAACGGTCTACGGAGTGGTTGAGCAACATCACGGATGGATTGAGGTTGAAACCCAACTAGGAGTCGGCACGACCTTTCATGCTTATTTTCCCCAAAAATTAGACGCTTCGGTGGCTCCGGCATCAGTGGCGGCTAATGACAAGCGCTCGGGTTTTGGGGAGACCATCTTGCTCGTGGAAGATGAGTTGGCGTTGCGGAAGCTCACTGCCCAGGCGCTGAGGATGTTTGGTTATCAAGTGATCGAGGCGGGGAGTGGGGCTGAAGCTCTGATCCTTTGGCCCGAACACGCGGCAAATGTGGATTTGCTTTTGACCGACGTCGTGATGCCAGAAAGCGTTTCTGGTGGGCAGTTAGCGGATCAGCTTCTCGCCACCAAACCTACTCTTCGGGTGATCTTTATGAGTGGCTATCCTGGGGAGGTGTCTGGGCGAGGTCTGGATCTTCGTGAGGGCACAAACTATCTGCCGAAGCCGTACACGCCCACAAAACTTTTGGCGATTGTTGGACAGGCTTTTTCTACGAAACCCTTCGGTGGCTAGCGAGGGTGAGCGTTTGATTGTTTCTGGCTATCGGGTGTTTGAGGGTAAGCTTTTTCGTAGACTTCAAGTTGACAATCAAAACCACCGAGGTCGACGACTTGGCGTGACTGGAGGCGGAGTAGATCTGTGGGACTATCCATTTGAAATGGATTGGTTAAGACCATTCGACCACCTGGGCGAAGGACATCTGCGGCCACGCAAAAGAGGTCATGAAAGAGGCTGCGAAGATGAGGAACTCGCACGCGGCGGCCAAGGGGGGGATTGGTCACGATGAGGGAGATGCTTTGATGGGTAAGCCCGGCGATTTTCTCCCAATCACGAAAGTCTGAGCAGATGAAGTGGGCGTTGATTTGGGGAAGGGTGGCGGCGGCAAAGTTGCGTTCGGCGATGGCAATAGCCTGGGCGTTGCGATCGGTTCCAAAGACCGATTCAACCCCACCTTGCAGTGATCGTTCGATTAGTTCTAATCCTGAGCCACAAAACGGGTCCCAAATCCTTTCCTGTGCTTGCGCCCCAGCGAGGCGAGCCATCGCTGCCGCGAGTGGAGGGTGGGAGGCTGCGGGAACATCACCAAGCCGATAGGGGTGACGCGGATCTGGAGAAGTGCGCGGGCGCAATTCCACGGAATCGCCTGATTTATTTTGGTGAACATCAATCGCCCAAGGGGCTTCTTGTGGGTCGTTGAGAATTGCTTGGCTGAGGGCATAGGCCCGATTGGCGACTAAGCGGACGGCGCTCCGTTGGTGTCCCTTTCCGATAAAATCGAGGCGGTAGCGGAGGGAACCCTCGGTTAAAGCGAGGAGAAGTCGTGTGGTGGCGGGCGAGGAGATGATCTGGGCGAGAGACTCAATGGACTGGGTATCCTGCTGAGTTCGGACGAGGCCCAGGACGATTCCGAGAGTGCCAAAGCATCGAAGAGCGAAAATATCTGCGAGGGTGATCGGCACGAGGGGGGTAATCGCGACCAGTCCCCGCGCTCCACCGAGGATGCGGAATTTACCTTGTTCTTCTAATTCAGCGCGGAGGATTCCTTCGAGGCCTGCTCGGCATCGGAGGTGGATGCGCTGGGCTTCGGATTCGGGAAGGAGATGATCGAGACGAACCGTGCTGGGAGTTTCTCTTCGGGCGAGGCTGGCTTGAATTTTTTGGATGGTTTGGGGCGAGCCTTTTCCCGATGCGGCAAGGGTTTCTAGGGTGGCGGAACCTCCAATTTTATCGAGGGCTTGGCCGAGAAATTTTTCTTCGCGAGGATTTTTTGTCGTGCGGAGAAGTTTGAGTAATTCTGCTTCGTCTGTTCCCGTCGCTCCGACCTTGGGTAGAGCGGCGATGGCATAGCGGCGAATTTTTTCCTCGGGATCTAGGAGGAGTTCGCGGAGCCAGAGTTGGACATCCGCCCGTAATTCTGTGGGGCCAGACTGGGGAAAGACTACGCCTACGGCACGAATAACCGACACGTTTTCAAAGCGTTCGCGTGGAGATGCTTGGGTGAATCTTTGGACCTCCTCAGTCCAGAGTTTCTCCCAAGGTAGGGCACGCAGACGATGGTAGACTTCTTTGTTGGTTGGACCGTTGGACATGAGGGAATAGGGGTTAAAAGTGAGTGGTTGGGCAATTCTAGAAGTGAAAAAAGCCGTCTTTTTCTGAAGGGGTAAATGAAGGAGGCGGATGAGACTTGGGTGAGGATGAAGGAAATGGGCTTGCGGGGAGGAGCTAGTGAGCGTATCGGCTTTGCGGATGAGAGCAGCGTTTAGCGAAAAACAGTCAGGCCCAGTCGATCCCGCCGAAAAGATCGAGTTCGTTCCCGCGGACTATTTCACCCGAGCGAAGATCGAGGAAATCTTTCCAAGGGAAGCTCCGCTGCAGATCGACATTGGATCTGGGGAGGGAGGATTTCTTTGGGCGATGGCCAAAGCGTACCCTGAGGAAAACTTTCTGGGAATTGAACGCCTCCTTGGTCGTGTGCGCAAGGTTTGCCACGGAGTGGAGGAGCGCGGGCTGACCAATGTGAGACTTCTGCGCATTGAAACGGCGAATGCGCTTCGATATGTGCTCCCGCCTCTTAGCGTGGCTCGTGCGCATGTGCTCTTTCCTGATCCGTGGCCGAAGAGACACCATCAGCCGCGTCGCTTGATTCAAGATGGATTTATGGAGGCGCTCCACGGGATTCTTGTGGACGGGGGTGAGCTCCGAATCAAGACGGACGACGAGCCATATTTTCAATGGATTGAAAAAGTCTTGAGTCGAGCGAAGGGCTACGAGCGATTAGATTGGTCCGAAGAACCGGGAGAAATCTTGACGGATTTCGAGCGGCGATTTCTTGCGCAAGGCCTGCCAATTTACCGGGCGCGGCTGCGAAAGTGCTGATCGCCGAGGAAGCTTTCGACGGTGAATCCGTCTTGATTTATTTTCACTTCGACGGCTCCACCGCGGTCTTGCCGGAAAACTTCGATACCAAGTTTGCGGACACTTTCTTCCCAGGCGGCAAGGATCTCGGGAGGTTCGCCAAAATTGGCTTGGCTACAAATCACCGCCGCCGGTTGGGCGCGTGCGATGAAGTCGAGCGTGCCCGAGAGATCCTTAGCGTGCTGACCTTTTACTAAGAGGTCGCAGCGTAAATCCGCTTCATTTTCGAGCAACCACTGCTCGGTCCTAAATCCACTATCGGAGAGGAAAAGCACCCGCGTTCCTTTGACGGATAGTTGAACCACGAGGGCTTTGTCGTCGGCGCTCCCTCGCTGGATACCTGCTGGTGGATAGAGCACACGAAGGGTGGACTGAGGGCTGATGAAGATGGTATCGCCCCGACGATAGAGGCCTTTTCCCTGGGGGATTTTGGCGAGGGTGGCGTGGATTTCCCGACGGGTGGTGGAGCGATCTCGGAGAACCGAGTCGACGATCGACCTTGGTTGAAAGTCGGCGAGAAGTGCCAGAGCTCCGCCGAGGTGTTTGGCATCGCCGTGGGTGATGAGGAAGCCGTCGAGTTGGTTGACTCCTCGGGTGCGAAGATAGGGGAGGAGAATGTGTTGGTAGTTTTGGAGGGAACCGCAATCGAAAAGCCAATCTTCGCCTTCGCTTCGGAGATGGGTGGCGCCTCCTTGGGCGAGATCGAAAACCGTGAACTCGCAAATTGGGGAAGGGTGGAGGGAGGGGGTTTCGAGGTAAATCCATCCACCGGGAATCAGGGAACAGATTTGCAAGATGAGGAGGAGAATTTTGGCACAAAGCCAATTGGCATTATTGCAGAGGACGGCGCCGAAGCTCCAGAGGGGGGCAGTGAGGAGCGAGGCGACTCCGAGAACGAGGATGGCGAAGGCTAGGGGTACGGCGAGTAAATTGGCGAGGAGAGCGGAAGGAGAGAAGAGGTGGAAGTAGCCAATGGTAAAGAGGAAGGAGCCAGCCCAAGCGGAAAGAGTGACTCCGAGGGTATTGGCGAGACTTTCGGAAAGAAAGGATCCGGCTCGCTCTTGCCAGCTCCAGAGTGAGCGAGGGAGAAAGGGATCTGGCTGGCCAATGGGAGCGAGGCGACGAGAGATTTTGCCAGAAAGCCAGACGATGGTGAGGACGAGAACGAACGAGAATTGGAAGCCTGGGGAAAAGAGTTGGTTCGTATCCCAAACGAGGATCGCGAGGGCGGCGGCGCCGAGACTATTGAAAACGAGGGGACGACGATCCACGAGGTAGGCGACTAAAACGAGGGAGCACATGACCGTAGCCCTGAGGCAACTTGCGGTGAGGCCAGTGACCAAGGCGTAGGATGCAAGGAGGGGA
Organism: Verrucomicrobiota bacterium; assembly: GCA_037142835.1. Taxonomy (GTDB): domain Bacteria; phylum Verrucomicrobiota; class Verrucomicrobiia; order Chthoniobacterales; family Chthoniobacteraceae; genus Chthoniobacter. The sequence goes on along the minus strand of JBAWZW010000001.1, from coordinate 14,165 downwards.
AGAGTGATGAGAATGCTTGGAACGCGACCAATCCGGAGTCGTCGGAGGAGAAAAAGGGTAATGGCGGCGAGCATCGCTACGTTGAGACCGCTGACGGCGAAAAGGTGCATGGTTCCAGTTCGTTGGAAGAGTGCTTTCATTTCGGGTGGCGACTCCCCGCGGAGACCGAGGATCATGCTGGTAATTAATCCGGAGATTTCAGGTTGATCTTCGAGGCCGAGAGCGAGTTGGGATTGAATCCAGTGGGCTGATCGGTAAGCTAAGGCCTGTGCGGGATTGCCGTTGTGGTGGCTGACAATTTGGCAGTCGGTGGCAAAGGACGATTGAACCTCTGACCAGACTCCTTGGCGGTTGGCGTAGGATTGGGCGTTGAATTGTCCGGGGTTTCGTGCGGGTGGGAGATTGGAAGCACTGCCCGTGAGGATCACTCGGTCACCGTAGGCGGGAACAGGGCCTGCCCAAGCCACGTCGATCAACCCTGATGAGGCGGAGGAGTGGTCGTCGAGTCGAATGGATTCGAGGCGAAGGCGAAATCGAGCGGTGATATGGCGCGACCAGAATGTGGGCACTTCGGGTTCATTCCAAACGATTCCTTGCGCTTGGATCACTCTGGGGCGGTCGACTAAGGCTTGGGCAAGTGCGCGACCTGGCACCTCTTGGATGGTTAGGCTATGGAGGAAAAAAAAGACTCCCGTGCAGAAAATCGAACAAGCGGCGGTGGATGGGCGAAAGAGTAATCCAAGGAGTCCGCAAACGAGAATCGCGCCAGACCAAAGCGGATTAACGTGCCAGTAATCCGCCCCAAAAATGCCGAGCACCGCCCCCAAGGCCAGACCGACCAAGGGTTGCCGCGGACGGGGATTCCACATGCTCATAGCTGGGGAGTTTGGCGATTTTTCTCGGATCGATCAAGGGAGTAGCTGAGGGGCGAAATCATCCAAGTCTAAGGAGAGAAATGGGGGGAGTTTGGGGTTAAGGAATTTTGTTCCCTTGGACGTACTCGGGGTAGCGGCTTTGCAGGAGGTTGGTTAACTTTTTCACTTTTTCTTCACTCCCAGCCACTTGGGCGAGTTTGGTTGCTTGGATCGCTTTAGAGAGAGCTCGGGGAGTGATTTCTGGGTGATCGATTCCTGCTAGAAAAACCGTTTCGTAAAGTTTCGCGGCTTCTGCGGGGTTGCCACGAGCCAACTGAATGTCACCCGCCCGGACTTTAGCTTCTCCGTTAATATCGCCTTCGGGTTGGAGGGCAACGGCTTCATCGACAGACTTTTGAGCGGAGTCAAAGTCTCGGAGGGCAATTTGTGCTTTGGCTAAAGTGAGCAAGGCGGTGGCGCGTTGGGCGGATCCCTTGACTTTTTCGGCGTAAGTCCGGAAGGAGACTGTGGCCTCGCGGAACTTTTGAATTTCAAATTGGCTATCCCCGAGCAAGCGGAAATCTTCTGGCATGACCTCGTCTCGCTTGGTGAGCATGAGGAGATATTTTTCGGCGGAATCGTAAGCCTTTCCAGAATGGAGTTCGGTACCAAGCCAGCGAAGAATTTCTGGTGGAACGGCGTATTTTCCTACTTTGGCATTGAATTCGATCTCTTTAGCGGTGGCGACCTTATCCTCTAAATAGTAATGGGATTGAAGTAAGCGAATGCTCGTCTTTTCGCCGTATTGATCTGGCTCAAGCTTACGGGCCTCTTCCAGGTACTCTACGGCTTCCTTATAATTCTTTGCTCTGAAGGCGACATCACCGATCCAGTAATCAGCCTCGGCACGGGCTTTGGTCTTTGGATAGTCTTTGAGCAGAAGTTTGAAAACTTCGGCCATTTTGGCGTCGTCGCTTTGGGTCCCAAGAATGAGTGCCTTTCGCTGGAGGGCGAGTTCGCGCTCCTTCGATTGGGGAAACTTTTGGATAATGTCACTGTAGTCGGCCAAGGCGGCGCCATAATTTTTCTGCGATTCCCAGCAGATTCCGCGTTGAATCATGGCCCCGGAAACCAGTTTGTGGGTTGGGTAGCCATCGATAAAGGCGGTGAAAGCTTTGGTCGCTTGGGAAGTCGCTCCCAAGGCTTTTTGACACCACCCGAGTTTAAAGAGAGCCTCCGCTTTCATGGTTCCGCTGAGTTGGCGGGAGAGTTCGAGGGCGGAGTAAATGGGGGCGGCGGTGGCGTAGTCTTGTTTTTTGAAAAAGAGCTCCGCCTTCATCAGCAAGATTTGATCGTGTTTTTCGCCTTCGGGATTGGCGGTTAAATACTGGTCGATGGCCGTGAGTGCTTGGGCATCACCGCTGCTGTAGAGCATCTTAAGGCGCTCATACTGGGCATCTTTGGCGTAGGCTGTGTCTGGAAATTCCTTGGCTACTTGATCGAAGATTTTGAGAGCTTCGTCGGTCTTATTTAATTGGCGGAAAGAGTTCCCCACGATAATCAGAAACTCTGCTCGGAGGTTGACGGGGGTTGGGGAACCTGGGCGATTATAGGCGTCGACAACCTGCTGATATTTTCCCGCATCAAAAGCGATCCGCAAAATCCCGAGTTGGGCAATTTCTTTCCAGTGAGCGGAACCGGGTAGGGTAATGGCTTTTTTAAAAGCGGCGTCTGCCAAGGGGGTTTGTGGGGGAGTGACTTCGAGGGACCAGAGGCCACTTCGCACTGTGGACTCGAGTTTGATATCGGGGTTTTCTGTTTTAGCGGCGAGGATTTGGATTTGCCGAAGGGCTTCGGGATTGCGACCGCTGTCTTTGAGAAGGAGGGCAACCGAGAGTCGGCTGGCGTCTTGAAAAGGGTTGTTCTCGGATGGGGTTAAGAGCTCTTCGTAAGCGACGCGGGCCTCGAGTTTTTGCCCGAGGGCTTCCATGCAACGTCCGCTAAAGAACTTTGCGGAGTTGGCGGCGAGAGGGTCTTTGAGGCGAACGGCGGCCTTTCGATAGAGGCTTAAGGCGTCGCGATATTGGCGGTCCGCAAAGTAGAGTTGTGCGAGTTGGTAAGCTGCGGGACCGATAAAGTCGCCATTTTGAAACTGAGCAAGGAGCGTTTCGTAGGTATTTTTGGCGGCGTTGGTTGTTCCGCTGAGTCGATAGCATTCTCCTAAACGGAAGAGGGCTTCGGGGCGTTCGCTGGCGTTGGGATAAAGGGAAAGGAATTTTTCGTATTCAGGAGCGGCCTGTTCAAATTTCTTTTGTGCGTAGTAGGCGTTGGCGACATCCACTTGCAGCTGGGCTGGCGAGCGGAGCGTGCCACTGGGGGTGATTCGAATGGTGTTGGGGTCACTGATCTCGGCTGGTTTCACGGTTCCCGGTGGGTTGGGTGACTTGGGTGTCGTCGTGACTGGTTCAGAACGCGGGATGGGTTTCTCCACGGCTTCGGCGCGCGGAATCGGCTTATTCACTGGCTCAGCGCGCGGAATTGGCTGACTGGAATCATCAAGAAACGGCTTTAAAAGCGACGCTGGGGGGGCATCGACTCCACGTGAGTGACTGAGTAAACAACTGAGCAAACTGACACTGGCAAAAATTTCTCGCTTCATTTCGATTTGCGGGTAGCGAAGGCCACATTCCAAATGTTCGCCTCGCGGCAGGTATCGAGCACCGCGGAGATGTGGCGGTATTCGGCGTGTTCGTCACCTCGGACAATGATGGAGTAGTCGGGATAGATGTCGGAGAGATCTTTTAGTCGGCTGACTAATTCGGCTTGGGGGACCGGCTTACTGTTCCAGATCACCTCGCCATCCGCCCGGACATTGAGAACGGTTTGGTTAACGGTTGATGGTGATTCTTTGGCATTTTCGGCGAGAGGAATGCGGACTTTGAGGTCGAGTTCTTTTTTTGCGAAACTCCAAGTGACAATAAAGAAGCAGAGGAGAACGAGGAGGATGTCGACCATCGGGGCGATTTGGAAGCCAAGGACTTGGGGGGCGGCGCGTTTACGAAGATTCATGGTGCGCGATTAAAATGACTCGTCTTTGGCGGTTTTCGAAGACTCGCGTTTTTTGTCATAGTTGATCGCGACGAGGGCGAGAATTTGGGCGGTAGCGACTTCGAGGTCGGAGATTAATGTTTGCACGCGGTTTCGAAAGAGGGCGTAGAAAAACATCGAGACAATCCCGAGGATTAAGCCTCCAGCGGTGGCGACGAGTGCGGCGGAGACTCCGCCAGCCAAGCCGGCGTCACGGGCATCTCCAGTGGCGAGGTCACTAAAAGAACTGATGATTCCGAAAACCGTACCGAGGAGACCAATCATGGGGGCGAGCATGCCGATATCTGCCAAGTACACCGTTCGGTGTTGGAGTGCGGCTGCGTGAGCGCCTGCGGCGGTCTCGGCGATTTCGCGGATGACATCGTAGTTGGCGGTGGGATTTTTTGTGGCGAAATCCAAGGTGAGGCGAATCACTTGTGCGACCGTTTCGGTATGGCGATTGGAGATGGCGAGGAGGCCAAGGTAGTCGCGTTTTTTGAGGAGAACTTCCGCAGTGTTTAAGTATTGAGGGGAAACGATTGACCCGCGTCGCAGGCTAAAAAAGTAAACGATCACCATCATGACCATGACAACGGAGAGGAGGGCCAAGACGATGATCGCCCAGCCTCCGTTTTCGATTTGCTTGAGGAGGGTGATTGATGGGGGTGTGGTGGTTGACGGCGTGGTGGTGGTGGTTCGTCCGCGAGCAACGGAGTCTTTCGTTCCAGAGCCTTCGATTGAGGTCACCGCGGGTGCTTTTGGTGGGGCAGATTGAGCGAGGAGGACCTGCGGATTTTGTTCTGGAGCAGGGGATTGTTGGCCGTAGATGGAAGACACTTCAAAGACGGACAGGAAAAGTAGGGCGTAAAATTTCATGAAAAGCGTTTGGGTATAGTAGCGGTCTCGGTCAGCCTTGCAACCCTCCTATGTGAACGCGAATCGGTGAGAGGGCGACGGATTTGTCTGGCAAATTTTCTCCGCGTGACAGACTCGGTGAGGCGTGGCAAAGGTGTTGATTCTATGAAAAAATTACTCCGATCCTTTTGGTTCACTGGCATTACTTTGGCGGTGGTTATTGCATCCACGGGATTCTCCGCCGATGGAAATCCAGATAAGGAAGTCGCTGTGCTGAAGACTTCTGCGGGCGAAATGGTCGTGGAATTTTGGCCAGACAAGGCACCTAATACAGTGGCTAATTTCATCAAGCTGGCGAAGAGCGGATTCTATGATGGGACGGCATTTCACCGCATCATCAAAGGATTTATGATTCAAGGAGGCGATCCACTTTCGAAGGATCCCAGCCAAGAGGCGCGCTGGGGGACGGGAAGTGCGGATGCAAAAATCAAAGCGGAGTTTAACGATAGCAAGCACGAGTTGGGGGTGATTTCGATGGCTCGCTCGTCGAGTCCTGATTCCGCAAGTTGCCAGTTCTTCATCTGCCTCGGGCCGACTCCTCAACTCGATCAGAAGTATACGGCATTTGGTCGTTTGATTAAGGGTGTGGACGTTTTGCAGAAGCTTGGCCAGACGGAGGTTAAAGCCAGTGGAGGAGGTGAGCCAAGTAAGCCACTGAGCCGAGTCAGCTTGGAAACGGTTAAGATTGTTCCCGCGGCTTCCATTAAATAAGCGTTCCGAGGGAATAGTGGGGGAAGAGACTTCCGGCAACTTTAGCGACGAAGTCATCCTCCCGCAACGATTTGCGCCCCGGATTTTTTCACGGCAGTCTCTTTTCTAGTTATTTTATGCAAAACCAAGTCCGTCTCGGTCTCGTGCAAATGCGTTGCTCTGCGGAGCCGAAGATCAACTTAGCCAAAGCAATGGCGAAGACGATTGAGGCGGCCGAGCTTGGGGCGCAGATTGTTTGCCTGCAGGAGCTTTTTACTTCGGAATACTTTTGCCAAGTTGAAGATCATAAATACTTTGACCTTGCCGAAGAGATTCCCGGGCCGAGCACCCACGCCCTTGGAGTTCTGGCTAAGGAGCGGGGGATTGTCATCATTGCCTCTTTATTTGAAAGGCGGGGTCCTGGTCTTTACCACAACACGGTGGCAATTATCGATGCCGATGGGAGCTATCTTGGGAAGTATCGGAAGATGCACATTCCCGATGACCCGCTCTTTTATGAGAAGTTTTACTTCACCCCTGGAGACTTAGGTTTTCGAGCTTGGCAGACAAAATTTGCGAAGATCGGGGTGTGTATTTGTTGGGATCAATGGTTTCCCGAGTCCGCCCGATTGACCGCGATGGCGGGGGCGGAGATTCTTTTCTTTCCTACGGCGATCGGGTGGCATCCCAGCGAAAAAGCGGCCTATGGTCGTCGCCAGCACGACGCTTGGGAAACCATTCAACGATCGCACGCGATCGCCAATGGTTGTTATGTTGCGGTGCCCAATCGGGTGGGGCACGAGGCACCTGATGGGGGAGAGGGGATCGAGTTTTGGGGGCAAAGTTTTGTGGTGGATCCCTCGGGGCAGATCGTTGCGAAAGCGTCGGCGAATGAGGAGGAAATTTTGATTGTTGATGCCGATCTTACCGCCCTGAATACCCAGAGGACGCATTGGCCATTTTTCCGAGATCGTCGGATTGATGCCTACGGGGAGATGCAGAAACGTTATATCGACTGACCAATGGTACCGCCTATGCACATCATGCCGTCCAGCGGGCAGTCGCCTGCGCAACTTGGCTATCGAATGCCCGCGGAGTGGGAGCCCCACGAAGCGACGTGGATGTCTTGGCCTCGTCGGGAGGGGATTAGTTTTCCTGATGCGTACGATCGGATTGTGCCAGCGTTAGTAGCGATGGTTGAAGCACTTGGCCGATCGGAGTTGGTTCGGATTAATGTCTGCGATGCGGAGCATGAGAATCTGGTGCGCGGACACCTTCTGGACGCGGGAATTACCATCGACCACGTGAGTTTTTTTCGGATTCCGATTAACGAGCCGTGGTGTCGTGATCATGGGCCGATTTATCTGACTCGGGGAGAAGCACCGCGGGTGGTGATTGTGGATTGGGACTACAATGCTTGGGGATGGAAATATCCACCATTCGACTTTGACGATGATGTGCCGAAGCGAATTGCGGAGGCTCAGGGGCTCCCGATTTACTTCCCGAAAATGGTCTTGGAAGGTGGATCGATTGAGGTCAACGGATCGGGTACATTGCTGACCACGCGGTCTTGTTTGCTCAATCCGAACCGCAACCCTGATTTGAGTCAGAAGCAGATTGAGCAACGTCTGAAAGATTTTTTTGGGGTGACGAATATTTTGTGGTTGGGTGATGGAATTGAGGGAGACGATACGGACGGGCATATTGATGATTTGACCCGGTTTATCAGTCGCACAGCGGTGGTGACGGCGGTGGAGGAGGACACGAACGACAGTAATTATACGGCGTTGCAAGTGAACCTTGAGGCATTGAGGGGGATGCAGGTTGAGGATGGATCGCCACTGCAGGTGCACACCCTTCCGATGCCGCGGAAGATCATTCGTGAAGGGCAGCGGTTGCCGGCTAGTTACGCGAACTTTTATATTGGCAATCGGGTGGTGTTGCTGCCGATTTTTGCTGATCCCCATGATAAGTGGGCGCGGGCGATTTTGGAGAAAGCGTTTCCCGACCGAGAAGTCGTCCCGATCGACTGTCGGGAACTCATTTGGGGGCTGGGAGCTTTTCACTGTTTGACCCAGCAACAACCTTTGGTTGAGTGAAGCGAATTTTCCAGACGTCGGTGATGCTCCTCTGGTGGGCAGGGGGAGGAGTGAGTGCTTGGGCTATTCCACTCGATCCATTGGTTTCGATGGAGAATGTGTGGTCATTGAAAGCGGATGATTTTATGACCTTGGGTTCGGGGCTTGGGTATCGGTGGACCTCGGGATCGAGGGATTCGGCTCGGGTGGCTTTATCTGATCGGGAGATTTTTGGGAGGCCGGTAGTTGAAAGTGTGGTGCGTTTTGATGGCAATACGGTGAAGCAAATTTCTTTAATCCTTTATGCGCGAGGGGATTCAGGGGAATTAACTGAGGAGAAATTTGATGCCCTGGTTCGCGAGTCGGTAGCGGCGATTTCTAAGGCGAGCGGGGTCTCTTTTCTGAATCGTGGAAAAGACCCGACGAATTTAGTGAGGGCGGAGAGATTGATTTGGGTGAATAGTCAGAGTCAGTATGTGTTGGAGTTTAGTAAAACCAAGGCGGACAAAGCTCGGGGAATGGCGTTTCGGGCGGAATTTATTCGGCTGACCGTGACGGCACCGGCGGAGAAGTTGGGGCTTTTGGAGGGGGCGAGTCGACCCCAACCGAAGAAGTTTTTTGGTCAGAGCCATTTGAAGAAAAACGGGGATTCTGGAGATGTTTGGATTGCGGATATTCCGATGGTCGACCAAGGGGCGAAGGGCTACTGCGTAGTGGCTGCGGCTGAGCGAGTGATGCGTTACTATGGTAAATCTGTGGACGCCAATGAGTTGGCGCAGTTGGCGAATAGTTCTGCGAGTGGAGGGACGAATCCGGTGGCGTTATACGGGGCGTTGAAGAATTTGGTTTCGCGGTTAAGGCTTCGCCTTCGGGATACTCAGGCGGAGGAAACGCCTGCCGAGGCATTGAAATTGATCGCGGAGTACAATCGAATTGCGAAGAAAAACAAGGTCCGGGAAATTTCGAATCTGGGGCCAGTCATTGATATTGCTGGCATTTACGGCTCGATGGATGTGTCTATTTTGAAGGAGGTTAGGAGTAAAAATCGGTCTGATTACGAGCGGTTTCGGAGGCGGATTGAGGCAGAGATCAATCAAGGGGTTCCGCTACTGTGGACGGTAATGTTGGGGCTGATTCCCGAGCCGAACATTCCGCAAAATGCTGGGGGGCATATGCGTTTGATCATCGGTTACAATGCCTCCAGCGAAGAGGTTTTATTTTCAGATAGTTGGGGGGCGGGGCATGAGTTGAAGCGAATGTCGATGGCGGACGCTTGGGTGATGACGATGGGGACGAAGTGTATCGAACCGATTTGAGTGAGTGCGGAGCGGGGGAAGAGCTCGTTCAGAAATTTTTCTTGGCGAAGTTTCGAAAATTTCTTGCGAGGATTTTCTTCCTTGTTATGATCTCACCCTCTTCAGGAGAAAGCTCGGATGGTGAAATGGCAGACACGTACGTTTGAGGGGCGTATGCCGCAAGGCGTGGGGGTTCAAGTCCCCCTCCGAGCAGTTTATTTGGGGGGTAAGTGATAATCGACTGATTCGATGGGAAATCGGTGAGGATTTGCTGGTGGAACTGATGGAACTGATGGAACTGATGGAGTTGGGGGATTAGAGGGGAGCGGGGGTGGAGAATTTAAGAATGTCTAGGCAATGAAGGAGGCCACCGGAGACTAGTTCGTAGAGAGCGCCCTTTTGAAAAAAGATTTCGTATTGGCGGAGTTCGTAGGCACAAATGGCGATGATGAGGATCGTGAGGACTACTTTCTGACGGGGTCCGAAGTGTGCGGTGAGTCGGGCTAATTGAGTGTAAGCAAGCAGACGAAGAGGCATATCCCAGATGGTGGTGTAGCGAAGATTCATCCCATATTTGATATTACACATCATGGCATAAGTAACTATGATGAAAGCAATTAGATAGAGAGTAGATCGGTTATTGCGGATTGGGGAGAGGATGGCAGCCACCGCAAGGAGGAAGATGACCGGGCTGACGAGGAGGTAGTCGACGCAGTAGCGAAACCACGGACCGTCGCCCGTGCGGATGGCGTAATCGAGGTGTTGGGCTTTGGTGACGAGGAGTTGGTAAATGTGGAAGAAGTTTTCGGTTCCGCCGGCGAGCGTGATGAGGGTAACGAGGCCGACGAGGGGGCCTGCGATCATACAGAGGACGAGTTTTGGGGTGACGGTGCCCCATTGACCCCAGCGATTGAGGGCGAGAATGGCTCCGAGACCGGCGAAGACGAAGAAGGAGTTTTCTTTGGTCATGACCATGGCGGCGAGGCAAATGGTGAGGGCGAGGAGGCGACCTGGGTGATGGGGCACGCGGAGATTTTCCCAGAGGAGCCAAAGATTCATGAGCGCCCAGAAAGCGAAGAATCCATCGATCATCCGGTGTTGGGCGAGATGGATTTGTACGGGGGCGAAGCAAAGGAGGGCGAGGGTTCCGAGCATGGCAGCGTCGCCACGGAGGCGTCTGGCGAAGAGTGCGGAAGGGATGAGGAAGAGGATGGAGAAGAGGCAGGAGATGGATTGGAGGGCGGAGAGAGCGGCGGCATTGGCGACGGGCCCTGGTTGGTCGAGGCCTGAGGGGCCGAAGAGTTGCGACCACAGGCTTGCGGCGGCGATGTAGAGGAATCGGGTGGGAGGGAGTTCGGCGATCCCGCCTGCGGTCTGTGAGTGGATGAAGAAGTCGCAGATTGCGGGATAGGCGGTCAGGCCTTTGGCGTTGAGGAGGACGACATAGCGCTGGTAGAGGTGTTCATCAAATCCGACGCCGGTGAAGCCTGGGGAAGCAAAGATGCGAAGAGAGGCACCGATGGCGAAGATGAGAAGGGCGGAGACCCAAAGCCATCGAGAGTTGCGGGTTGGGGTGGTGAGAATGGTATCGGAGATGGGCTCGTTCATGAGAGATGTGAGGAGAACGATAAGCAGACTTCACGCCTGAGACGAAATGGGGATAGCGAGGGGCGTTTCTTTCTGGAAGTCGGCTGCGTTGCCAGGTGGAGGGGAACGGGGGGAGGTGAGATTAGGTGGAGCGAAGCCAGCGAGCGATTTGGCGGGCGTAATAAGTGAAAATGAGGTCGGCGCCGGCGCGTTTGAAGGCGAGCATTTGTTCGAGGACCGCAGATTTTTCGTCGATCCAACCGGCTTGGGAGGCGGCCTTGAGCATGGCGTATTCGCCGCTGACATGGTAAGCGGCGGTGGGGAGGCCGAACTGTTCTTTGATGCGCCAGACGAGATCGAGATAGGGGAGGCCAGGTTTGACCATGATGATATCGGCACCTTCCTCGATATCGAGGGCGACCTCTCGGAGCGCTTCTCGGGCGTTGGCGGGGTCCATTTGGTAGGAGCGACGGTCGCCACAAGTTGGGGTACTTTCGGCGGCCTCGCGGAAGGGGCCATAGAATGCGGAGGCAAATTTTGCGGCGTAAGAGAGAATGGGAACTTCGGTGAATTGGGCGGAGTCAAGGGCGTGGCGGATCGCCCCGATGCGGCCGTCCATCATGTCGCTGGGAGCGACGATATCGGCCCCGGCGGCGGCGTGAGAGAGGGCGGTTTTGGCGAGTAACGCGACCGTGGCGTCGTTATCGACATGGGCTTGGTCGTTCTGGAAAGAGGTGATGCCACAGTGTCCATGGCTCATAAATTCGCAGAGGCAGACATCGGTGATGACGAGGAGATTGGGGAGGGATTTTTTGAGGGAGCGAACCGTTCTTTGGACGATGCCGTCTTCGGCATAGGCTTGGGAAGCGATGGAGTCTTTGATGGCGGGGATTCCGAAGAGGAGGACGGCGTGGATGCCGTCGGCGTGAGCGTTGGCGGCTTCTTGGAGGATGGCATCTTCGGTGAGTTGGGAGACGCCCGGCATACTGGAGACGGGAGTGGGGGCAGTGATTTTTTCGGAGACGAAGAGGGGGAGGATGAGATCGTTGGTGGAGAGAGCGACTTCGCGGACGAGAGAGCGGAGAGCTGGGGAGGAGCGAAGTCGGCGTGGGCGTTTGATTAAATGCATGGGGAGGGAGGGTTAGCCTTTGGGAAGGCCTGGGGGTCGATCGGAGAGTTTGAGTGGGGGTGGAAGGGTGGCGGGATCTTGGGGGGCCTCTTCGCGTTTTCCGCCGACTAATTGGAGCGAGCCGTCGGGGAGTTTTCGAAGGAAGGGGCGGGTTTTGACGACACCGTAGAAAGATTGGCCGAGGAACTCGCCATTGACCCCAATTTTTGAGAGGGCGAAGCGACGTTGGGCTATGAGCTGGAGGATGAAGAGATTATTTTGGCTATCGAACTGGATTTCTGGCGGGGCGCCATCGATCAAGCGACCGAGGGCGTTGGTGCAGAAGACGGTGCCGTTGTCTTGGTCTTCGACGCGGATGTAGAGGATATTTTGCTCCCCGCGTTGGTGGGCGAAGAGGCTAAAGATGTGGGTTTGACCGGCCCCGGTTTTTCCTTCGGGGACGCCGGCGGTTTTTCGGCCGATGAGGCGGCCTTCGGTGATTTCGATGTGGGTGGGTTTGGAGAGGAAGTAGCGATCGGAGTCGGCGAAGTAGATATTGGCGCGGATGCGAAAGATTCCGAATTCGCCGAGGGAGTAGAGGTCGTTGAGATTGACGGTGCGTTTGAGGGTAGCGCCGGAGCGAATGGAGAGGGGATCGAGGTGGTAATCGGGGTTCCGTGGAGGGATGACTTGGTTATTATCGCCGCTGATTTGGAAGCTGAACCAGGGATCGAGGCGGGTATCTGCGAGAGTGATATCTCGGCCCGTTTGGTTGGTGACGGTGACGGTGGCGAGGACGGGTTCGTGGCGGATGTAGAAGCGGTGTTTGATGCTAATCTCGACGGTGATTTGGGCGTTGGTGGTGGCGGGGAGCCAGAGGAGAGCAATGAGGAGAAAAAGCCAGTGGGAGTGTTTCATGGTTTGGCTGGTTTTTGGTGGGTGACGGTCCGGAAACCGTAGGCTTCATTTTTGACATTGGGATCGAGAATTTTCCGACTATCCAAGCGGAGATCGGCGGAGATGAAGCTCCCGCCTTTGGTGATGGGTTGTTTTTTTTCTTTGTCCCAAGTTGCGGTCCACTCGCCGACATTGCCGGCCATTCCGATGACGCCGTAGGGGCTTTTGTCGGATTTGATTTTATCGACTGGGTTCCAGAAATTAAAGCCGTCGATTTTTCCGATGATGGCTGGGTTGGAGGGATTGTAATCGGCATTGGAGTTGGCTTTTTTGAGGTCTGGTTCGTCGCCCCAAGGGTAGATGAGGCCGGTGGAGCCTCGGCTGGCTTTTTCCCATTCCTGTTCGGTGGGGAGTTCGCGACCTTTCCATTTGGCGTAGGCGGCGGCGTCCCACCAATCGACTTGCATGACGGGGCAGTTGAGGTCTAGGGGAACGCCGTGGGCAGGTTTGCCGTTGAGGGCGAGTGGGTAATAGACATCCCAATCTAGAGGTTTGTGTTTTTGCTGAGACTTGATTCTGGGTTGGCGAGGGTCGTCGTATTTTTCGAGTTCGGTGGGGTGATCTTCGAGGTATTGAACGAACTGGGCATACTGGGCGAAAGTGACTTCATATTGATCGATCCAGAAGTCGGGGAGATGGATAATTTCGGCGTTGGGACCGAAGGGGAATTCTCCAGCGGGGATGAGGATTTGGGTGGAGAGTTTGCGGGAATTGGAGGTAAAGAATTTTCGATAGCCGATATAAGTGACGCCGATGGCCGCGAGAAAGAGGGCGGCGAAAACGACGATATTGATGGTGAGAGATCGTTTTTGGTCTTGGCGGAGGCGGGCGACGGCGGCGACGGCGGCGCGATCTTGGGCAGTGATTCTGGCGGCCTCGAGGGGGATGATTTTGGGTTCGAGGTTTTTGATTGCGTGAGAGACTTGGGCCCAAGCGGTAAAAGACTGGGGATTTTTGATGATCATCCGTTTGATGAGGTCTTGCATGCTCGGGGAGAGTTTGGGGAGAGGGCGGAGGACACCGAGGAGAATTCGACCGAGAACTTGGATTTCTGCTTCGATGGTAAGGGTTTCCGACGCTGAGTGTTCGGCGAGATTGGCGAGGCGGGCATGGCCTTCTTTGTTGAGGTAAAGATGCCCTGGTTGGAGTGGGGAGTGGGGGATTTTGTGATCGGCTAAGTAGGCGAGGCCTTCGGTGGCGGTACGGAGGACATGGAGGGCGGAGGGTTCATCGAGTTTGGAGTTCGCGGCTTGGAGTTGGGCCATGGTTTGGCCATCGACAAATTCGTGAGCGTAAAAGATTTTCCCGGAGGCTTCGCCGGCTTCGTAAACTGCTAAGGTGGAGGGATGTTGGACGTGTGCTTTGGCGCGGGCGTCGGCGATGAATCGAGTTCGTGAGATGGAGTCGTCGGCTTGGGTGGACTCGAGGACTTTGAGGGCGACGATGCGATTGATGGAGGTTTGGACGGCTTGATAAACGCTCCCCCAGCGACCGTCTCCGAGTTTGGCTTGGATTTGGTAAGTTCCGAGGGTTTGTCCGCTGAGGTTTGGGCTGGGAGTATGGGATGAGGGAGGGGCTGGCTGTTGGAGGGGGG